>CADECW010000152.1 GCA_902825855.1 uncultured Rhodospirillales bacterium
TTGCGCTGCGACCAGCCGATATAGAGTCCGGCGCCGACGATGATGGCGGCGCCGATCCAGCCCAGCACATCGGGAAAATTGCCGAAGAACAGGTAGCCCACGACGACCGAGCCGAGGAGCTGCATGTACTGGAACGGCGTTACGATGTTGGCCGGCGCATAGTGAAGGGCGCGCGCCACGCAATAGTGGCCAAGCGCACCCAGCACGCCCAGGCTGCAGAAGTAGGCGACGTCGCGCAGGGTTTCCGGCGTCTTCCAGACGAACGGCAGGACGAACATCAGGCCGAAAGCGCCGACGATCGAGCTGTAGATCGCCGATGTCTCGGGCGAGTCCGTCCCGGCGATGCGCCGCGTCAGGATCTGGTAGAGGGCATAGCAGGTGGCGCTGAGCACGACGCCGAGCGAGGCCCACTGGAAGAGCTCGGTGCCGGGCCGGATCACGATCAGCACGCCCACGAAGCCGACGCCCAGGGCAACCAGCCGGCCGGCCGTCGTGCGCTCGCCGAGCATCGGCCAGGCGAGCAGCGCCACGACCAACGGCGCGGTCAGGCTGATCGAGGCGGCCTTGGCGATCGGGATGGTGATGATGGCGAAGAAGAACGACAGGTTCGACGTCATCAGCAGCGCCGAACGCAGGATCTGCGTGCCGGGCCGCCGCGTGCGCAGCATGCCGAGTCCGAAGCGCGGCACGAAGGCCGCCAGCATGAACAGGATGTGGCCGAAGGCGCGCGCCCACGACACCTGCAGGGAGTCGTAGCCGCTCTCTCCCAGGAACTTGGCAAAGCCGTTCATCACCGGGAACAGGACGCCGGCGCCGCAGATGAACAGGATGCCGGTCAGGACATGATGCCGACCGCCGCTCGTCTTGTCGGTCAACGGCGCTCGGCCTCGCGCAGCGCACGCCACACCCGTTCGGGCGTCGCCGGCATGTCGAGCGCCTCGACCCCGGCCGGCCGCAGAGCGTCGAGGATGGCGGCCATCACGGTCTGCGGAGCGGCGATACAGCCCGCCTGCCCCGAGCCCTTAACGCCCAGCGGATTGGCCGCCGTCGGCCGTTCGACCAGCTCGATGTCGAATGGCGGAAGGTCGTCGGCGCGCGGCAGGGCGTAGTCCATCAGCGAGCCGCTCAGGAGCTGGCCCGAGGAGGGATCGTAGACGGTGTGCTCGACCATCGCCTGGCCGATGCCCTGAGTCACACCGCCCTGCACCTGGCCTTCGGTCAGCAGCGGATTGATCAGGCGGCCGTAGTCGTCGACCGCGTTGTAGCGCAGCAGCGCGACCGTCCCCGTCTCCGGATCGACCTCGACCTCGGCGACATGGCAGCCGCTGGGAAAGGTGAAGACGTCGGTCATGTTCATCACGTGCTCGCCCAAGCCCTTCGTCATGCCGTCCGGCAAGTTGGCCGGATCCTCCGCGCTTCTCGCCAGTGCCGGCAAGGCGACGGAGCGGTCGCTGCCCCGCACCGCAAAACGTCCATCGGCGAAGACCAGCTCCGCTTCGGAGGCCTGCAAGAGGTGGGCCGCCAGCGTGCGCGCCTTTGCAAGCGTGGCATCGATCGCCTTCACGACGGCGGCGCCACC
Source organism: uncultured Rhodospirillales bacterium (assembly GCA_902825855.1). Lineage (GTDB taxonomy): Bacteria > Pseudomonadota > Alphaproteobacteria > Reyranellales > Reyranellaceae > Reyranella. The sequence continues at coordinate 1,580 of CADECW010000152.1, forward strand.
CATGTGCATGGAACGCGCCCCGCCATGGCCGGCGCCGCTCTTCACCTGGCCGGTGTCGGCCTGGACATAGCGGACACTCTCGATCGGCACGCCCAGCCGATCGGCCGCGATCTGGGCGAAGGCGGTCTCATGGCCCTGGCCGTTGGACTCGGTGCCGACCGCGACCATGACCTTGCCGTCGCCCTCGAAGCGTACCTCCGCGCCTTCGTTGGGCGCGCCGCGCGAGGTCTCGAGGAAGCAGGCGACGCCGATGCCGAGCAATCGCCCGCGCGCCTTCGCCGCCGCCCGCCGCGCGGCAAAGCCCCTGGTGTCGGCGCGCGCGACGGCGGCATCGAGATTGCCGACGAAGTCGCCGGAATCGATCGCCATGCCGAGCGCCGTCCTGTGCGGGAAGGACGCGATGAGGTTTTGCCGGCGCAGCTCGGCAGGATCACGCCCGAGCTTGCGCGCCGCCGCTTCGATGGCGCGCTCGATGATGTAGTTGGCCTCGGGCTTGCCGGCGCCGCGATAGGCATCGACCGGCACGGTGTTGCTCACCGCGCCGCGGATATCGACGGCGATCGCGGGAATGTCGTAGACGCCGCCCTGCGCCGTCGAGGCGGCGACCACCGAAGCCCCGGGACCGTTGCCCGAGAGATAGGCGCCGAGATTGGCCACCATCTTGACGTCGAGCGCCAGCAGACGGCCGTCGGCAGCGAGCCCGAGCCGGGCAGTCGCCGCGATATCGCGTCCCTGCGCGCCCATGACGAACTCCTCGGCGCGATCGGCCAGCCAGCGCACCGGCCGGCCGAGCCGGCGCGCGGCGAACAGCAGCAGGATCCATTCGGGATAGAGGAAGTTCTTCATGCCGAAGCCGCCGCCGACGTCGGGTGCATGCACGCGAACGCGATCGAGCGGCAGCTTGAAGATGAACTCGGCGAGCTGACGGCGGATGCCGTGCACGCCCTGCCCGGTCAGCTCGAGATCCATCGTGCCGCTCGCCGAGTCGTAGCGCGCAATGCCGGAACGCGGCTCGATCGGCGTGACGATGACACGGTTGTTCATGACATCGACTTCGGCGATGTGCGCGGCCTCGGCCATCGCCTTCGCCACGGCATCCGCATCGCCACGCTGGACATGGTAGACGAGATTGCCCGGCACCTCGGTCCAGATCGCCGGCGCATCGGGCGCGAGCGCCGCCAGTCCGTCGACGACGGCGTCGAGCGCCTCGTAGTCGACCTCGATCAGCTCGGCCGCCTCGCGCGCGATCTCGGCACTGTCGGCCACGACGAATGCCACCGGATCGCCGACATGGCGCACGCGGCCATGGGCCAGAGCCGGGCGCGGCGGCACGATCATCGGCTTCACCGCGGCAAGGCATGGCATGTGGCCCAGCCCTTCGGCTTCAAGGTCGATGTGGGTATAGACGGCGTGCACGCCGGCAAGCGCCACGGCCGACGAGACGTCTATTCCCTTGATCGCCGCATGGGCATGCGGCGAACGCAGGACGTGCCCGTGCAGGCAATCCGCCACCACGATATCGTCGACGTAGCGGCCGCGGCCGGTCAGGAAACGCTGATCTTCCAGCCGGCGCAGCGAGCGGCCGATCATCTTTTGTTGACTGCTATTGCCCATGTCGCCCCGCCCGATAAGCTCCCGCCCAACCATAGGAGGGATCATCCATGATCGACCTGCATTACTGGCCCACGCCCAACGGCAAGAAAGTCACCATACTGCTCGAAGAATGCGGCCTGCCCTACAAGATCGTACCCGTCAACATCGGCCGCGGCGATCAGTTCAGCAAAGACTTCCTTGAAATGAATCCCAACCATCGCATGCCGACGATGGTGGATCATGAGCCGAAAGGCGGCGGCAAGCCGATCACGATCTTCGAGTCGGGCGCCATCATGATGTACATCGCCGAGAAGGCCGGGAAGTTCTATCCGCAGGACGTGCGCACGCGCTACGACGTGAACCAGTGGCTTATCTGGCAGATGGCCAATCAGGGACCGAAGAGCGGCGAGTGCGGCCATTTCCGCCGCGTCGACCAAACCAAGGAAGGCGACCAGAAGTACGCCATCACCCGCTTCACCGACGAGGTCAACCGGCTCTACGGCGTGCTCAACAACCAGCTCTACAAGCACAAGTACCTGGCCGGCGACCAATACACGATCGCCGACATGATCTGCTATCCGTGGACCATCAACTGGAAGTTCCAGGGCCAGGACATCGAGGAATTCAAGTACTTCAAGCGCTGGTTTGAGGAACTGGGCGCCCGGCCTGCGGTGCAGAAGGGCATGGCAGTCGGCGCCGACCTCTCGGTCGACAACACCAAGCTGCCGGCGGAGGAACAGGCCCGCATCCGCAAGATGCTCTACAACCAGCGCGCCCGCCCGGTTCCCGCCTAAGCGAGCCGGCGGCCCACCATGCCGTCATCCCGACCATAGCCTCGCGCAGCGAGGCTATGGTCGGGATGACGATGGGGTGCGGCAACCCGAGGCCGTGCGCCCGCTTTAGTCATCATGCAGACGATCTGGGAAATGATGTTCACGGGCATGGGCGTAGTCATGATCACGGCAACGATCGCCGTGATCGTCGGGCTCTGCGTCGTGCTCTGGTGCACCCGCAGGATCGATTGACCGTCGCCACCAAGTTGCGGAGGGCTCAGCCGCCCAGGCTGTCCGGCTCCGGTACCCTTCTGCCGGAGTCCTCCCCATCGGTGGTACGCGGATGCCGGCGATGAAGGAAAACGGCCAACTCCTCGCGCGCGCCCCGGCCTGCAGATCGGACCGCCGCCTCGAACAGGTCGTGCTGGATATACGCCGGCAATTGCCCCCAGACCTTGGCGGCCGCTTGCCCGAGGGCAGTCGTGAGCTCGTCAGAAGTCATTCCAGCACCTCGCCAGCGGGAGGACGGACGAACGGCGATTATCACCGCTTTTCCGGTGGATCGGCAAGCTCGACGCGCATCGACAGGGGTGGCGCCACCTCTTCCAGCGGCCGGCACTCCGCCTTGACACCCAGCCGCAAGGTCACCAACGAGGCCAGGACCATCAGGAACGCGCCCAACAAGTAGCCGCTCACGATTTCGGTCGGGCTTTCACTGGCGATCAGCACCCCGAACAGCCAGGGTCCGCCGACCCCGCCCAGCAAGGTGCCGAAGGCGTAGAACAGCGCAATGGTGAGCGCCCGGATCTCCAGCGGGAAGCACTCGCCCACCGTCAGGTAGGCCGCGCTGGCCGCGGCAGAGGCGAAGAAGAACACCACGCTCCACATCGCCGTCTGCGTCGTGGCAGTGAGCATACCTTGGGCAAACAGCCAGCCCGTGAGGGCCAGCAGCAGACCCGACAAGCCGTAGGTCGCGAAGATCATGGTCTTGCGGCCCACCGAATCGAACAACGGGCCGAGCAGCAATGGGCCGAGAAAGTTGCCGACGGCGAACGGCAGGATGTAGAGCCCGACCCTGTCGGCCTCGATGCCATAGAAGCGCGTCAGCACCAGCGCGTAGGTGAAGAAGATGGCGTTGTAGACGAAGGCCTGCGCCGCCATCAGCACGAGGCCGAGCACCGTGCGGCCGGGATAGTCGCGGAGCAGCGTGCGCGCCACCGACAGCATGGTCGTGCGATGCGTTTCGCCGAGCGCGAGTCGAGCAGTCACCGGCGCAAGGGTCACGCCTTCGCTGGCGACGACACGCGCCTCGATGTCGTCGACGACGCGCGCCGCCTCGCCTGGCTGGCCATGCAGCATCAACCAGCGCGGACTCTCAGGCAGAAAGCGCCGTAGATAGAGGATCACCAGGCCGAGCACGGCTCCGGTGCCAAAGGCGAGCCGCCACCCCATGTCGGGCGGCAGCACGGCCGGATCGAGCAGCCACACCGAAAGCAGCGCGCCGCCCGCCGCGCCTACCCAGAAGCTGCCGTTGATGGCGAGGTCGACACGACCGCGCAACCGCGCGGGAATCAGCTCCTGGATCGCCGAGTTGATGGCCGAGTATTCGCCGCCGATGCCCGCGCCGGTGAGGAAGCGGAAAAAGAGGAAGCTCCAGAAGTCCCAGGAGAAGGCAGTGAGCGCGGTTGCCACCAGATAGACACCGAGCGTCACGTTGAAGAGCTTCTTGCGGCCGAGACGATCGGTGAGATGGCCGAAGAAGAGCGCGCCCAGCACGGCGCCGGCGAGATAGGCGCTGCCGGTCAGCCCGACCTGCTCGGCGGTGAGTTGCAGGCGCGGGCTGGTCTGAAGCGCGGCCGCCACCGAGCCTGCCAGGGTGACCTCGAGACCGTCGAGTATCCAGGTGATGCCGAGCGCCACCACAACCAGTCGATGGAATTTGCTCCATGGCAGCCGGTCGAGCCGGGCCGGCACGTCGGTGGATGTGCCGCGAATGGGTTGGTCTGGCGCCATCGGATGCCTCATAACACTATGAATGCACTGAAAGTTCCATAGCGGAAACCCCTGCAACGCTGGCTTGCCGCGGCGGCGGTAGTGCCGGCGACTTCATCTGTTATTGTGCAAATATGAGCGATAGTACCTTGTCGGCGGGAACGGCTCCCGCCGCAGCGCCTGCGGTTTCGACAGCATCGACGGCCTCGGCCAACAGCACGACCTTCGCGGTCATTCTCTCGCTGAGCTTCTGCCACCTGCTCAACGACATGATGCAGTCGCTGGTCCCGGCGCTCTATCCCATCCTCAAGGAGAACTACGCGCTCAGCTTCGGCCAGGTCGGCCTGATCACGCTCGCATTCCAGTGCACTGCATCCATGCTGCAACCGCTGGTCGGGCTCTACACCGACAAGAAGCCCCAACCCTATTCCCTGATGGTCGGCATGGGCTTCACCCTGGTCGGCCTGCTGCTGATGTCACGCGCCGACTCCTATCCCATGATCCTGTTCGCCGCGGCGCTGATCGGGATGGGCTCGTCGGTGTTCCATCCCGAGGCTTCGCGCGTGGCGCGCATGGCGTCGGGCGGGCGCTACGGCCTGGCGCAGTCACTGTTTCAGGTCGGCGGCAACATGGGATCGGCGGCCGGGCCGTTGCTCGCCGCCTTCATCGTCGTGCCGCACGGCCAGCACAGCATCGTGTGGTTCTCTGCCGCGGCGCTGGTGGCGATGTTCGTCCTGTTCCAGGTCGGCGGCTGGTACGCCCGACGCCAGGCTGAACGCAAACCCGCGGCGCGCAAGGCAGCCTCGACGTCAGCGTCAGTCACCTCCCCGGTCCTGTCGCGCCGACGCGTCACGCTCGCTGTTGCGATCCTCGTCGCGTTGCTCTTCTCGAAGAACGTCTATAGCGCCAGCCTCGGCTCGTACTTCACGCTCTATCTGATGTCGAGGTTCGGCATCGATGTAGCGACGGCGCAGCTCTACCTGTTCGCCTTCCTGGTCGGCATCGTCGGCGGCACCATTGCCGGCGGCGCGGTCGGCGACAAGGTTGGCCGCATCCCGGTGATGTGGTTCTCGATCCTCGGCGCGCTGCCCTTCGCCCTGATGCTGCCCTACGCCAATCTCTTCTGGACCGGCGTGCTCGCCGTCCTGGTGGCCATGATCATGGCCTCGGCCTTCTCCGCCATCCTGGTCTATGCCCAGGAGCTGATGCCGGGCCGGGTCGGGCTGGTGGCCGGCATGTTCTTCGGCTTCTCCTTCGGCCTGGGCGGACTCGGCGCGGCTGCGCTGGGCGAGCTTGCCGACTGGACCAGCATCGAGACCGTTTACAAGGTCACGCCGTTCCTTCTGCTGCTTGGAATCCTGACGGCTTTCCTGCCGCGCCAGCCGGGCGAGCCCAGGAACTCCCGTTGAAAGCGCATTGATACTCTCTACGGATTACGCGTGATGCGCTAAACTGGCGGCTACATGGCGCGCCTGTCCACACCTGCGCTTCAGCCCGCTGCCGCACCGGCCTCAACGGCGCCGTCGAAGGCGCGAGCGCGTGGCCGCACCGGATCACGACTGGGTACCATGCTGCGTCACAGCCTGCCGGTGCTGGGTGTGGTGATCGTGGTCGCGCTGGTCGCGACCATCGCCTATGTGGTCTACGACGCCAACCGCAAGGGCGCGCGCACCCTCAGCAACGACCTGATCACGGCCATCGACCGGCGGGTCGGCGCCCAGATGCGCTCGTATCTGACGCCGCCGCAGCAGTTCCTGGTGATGGCCGACGCCGCGGGCGCGGGCCGCAATGCCATCGAGGCGACGCCCGAAATGGAACGGTTCGCGCGCCATGCCATCGCCAACATTCCCTCCGTTTCGGCCTTCAGCTACGCCGACGCCCAGGGCAACTATCTTTTCGTGCTTCGCAACGAAAAGGGCGGCTTCGACACCAAGACGATCGATCGCCGCGAGGGCCGGCGCGTCACCTGGGAAAGGCGCGATGGCGACAACAAGACGATCGCCATGGAGGAAGATCCAGGCGACACATTCGATCCGCGCACGCGGCCCTGGTACCAGGGCGCGGAAAGCACGCGCAAGCTGTTCTGGACCGACACCTACCTGTTCTACACGCTGCGCAAGCCCGGCCTGACTGTGGCCCTGCCGCGTTTCGACGCCGATGGCAAGCTGCAGACGGTCATCGCCGTCGACATCGAGCTGGCCTCGCTCTGCGCCTACCTCGAACAACTCCATATCGGCACCCGCGGCCGGGCGCTGATCGTCGACGGCTCAGGCCGCGTCATCGCCTATCCGGACGACAAATGGGTGCCGGCCAACGATCCGGAAGCGAAGGCACCGCGGCTCGACGAAATCGGCGATCCCGTGCTGACGCGTGCTTATGACCTGCTGAGGGTCGAAGGCTATGGCCGCAACATCCTGGACTTCGGCCATGAGCGCATCATCGTGTCGTCCGAGCCGGTGCGGCGGCTGACCAGTCGCGACTGGATTGTGCTGATCATCGTTCCCGAGACCGACTTCGTGGGCTTCGTCGCCGACAGCGGCATCACCGCTCTTGTCATGTCGGTCGCCGTCGTGCTGATCGTCGCCGGCCTGACCGGGATGCTCGCGTGGCGCAACGTCCAGGCCGAACGGCGTGCGGCCGCCGCGGCCACGCGCCAGCATGCGTTGGAGACCCGTACCCAGACCTTCATCGACCTGGCGCACGACGCCGTGTCAGTCGACGCTGAGGAAGCTGGTGTCGCCCGGGCGACCGAAAGCGCCGCGAGTGCATGTGCGGCCAAGCGCGTGGCGATCTGGCGGCTCAGCCGCGACGGCCGCACATTGACCTGCGAGGACTGTTTCGACAGCACCGTTTACGATCACACGTCGGGCCTGACGCTCCATCACGACGAGATGCCCAACCTTTTCGCAGCACTCGCCCAAGGCAAGGCCATCGATACCGACGAGGCCGGTCGCGACAAGCGAACGTCGGAACTGTTTGCGAGCTACCTGCAGCCGCTCGAGATCAGCAGTGTCTATGTTGCACCCATCCTGATGGCCGGACGGCTGCTGGGCATGCTCTCGATCGAGGATCCGCAGCGCGGCGATCGGGCGGAAGGCCTGGCGACGTTCTGTGATGCTTTGTCGATCCTGCTGGCGCTGCGCTTCACTGCCGCCGCCGCCCCCACACCCGCCGCGCCGCGGGCGACGGCCGTGGCCTCAGCCGCCGCAGCGGCGGCTGCCGAAGGCGAAACGCCGGAGGCATCCCCACCCGACAGTTTCAGCCAGCGCCAGACACGTCTCGAGCGCACCTTGCTGGCTCAAAACGCGCCCATGGACAGTCTGGTCGAGAGCGCGATCGACCGGGCGGCAATCGGCGTCATCAAGCTGCCGAACTGGACGACGGTCGCCCAGCGCCCGGCCGATGCCGGCGAGCGCACGGCAATGGACGCCATCGTCCACGAGTTGCGAAGCGCGATCGAGACCAGCGGCGTGTGCTATGCGGCCCTGCTCGACGACCAGATCGTGATGGCAGCCTTCCTGCGCGACCGGAGGTCGGTGGAGGGTCATGCGATGTGCATGGCGTCCGCCATGATCGAGCTGCGCGACCGCCTGATCGAGCTCGAGGATCGCTGGGGCACCAGCCTCGACTTCCGGCTGGCCATCGACATCGGCACGGTGATGGCCTCGACAGTCGGCACCGAACCGCCAAGCCGCAACCTGTGGGGCGGTGCGATCGGCATTGCCAAGGTGCTGGCCGGCACCACGGCGCGCCGTACCATCGCGGCGTCGGAGACGGCCTACGATCTCCTGTCGACACAGTTCCTGTTTCGCCCACGCGGCAGCTACTTCCTGCCCGAGACCGGCAACATGCGCACCTTCGTGATGGTCGGCCGTATATGATCGCTCGCGCACGGGGGTACGACCCCCGCCCGTGGCCGCGCCGCTGGCTGGCCGCCATCGGCGCCACCACGATTTTCGGCGCCGGCCGGCTGCTGCTGTTCATGTCGTTTGCGACGACCGTCGCATTCGCGGCCTTTCGGCGCGAAGCATGGCGCGGCCCGGTCTCAGCCGAATTCAACCGCATCTTGCGTGAGGTGGCAGTGCGGTCACTGGTGACGACCGCGGTGACCGGCATGCTGGTGGGCGTTGCGCTGGTGACGCAGGCCGTCTACTGGCTGGCGCAGACCGGAACGACCGGCCTGGTAGGCCCGGTAATCGTCATCCTGCTGATCCGCGAGCTTGTGCCGATCCTGGTCGGGCTGATCGTGTTCGGCAGAAGCGGTACCGCAACGCTGATCGAGCTCGGCGAAGCGCAGTCCAAAGGATGGCTCAGGCTGCTGGAGATCCAGGGTCTCGATCCGCTGGCGCTGCTGGTGCTGCCGCGCGCCGTGGCCTTCGCGGTCGGCGCGTTCTGCCTCGCGACCGTACTCCTCTGCACGACCCTGCTGACCGGCTACCTCCTCGCCTACGGATTGCAGCTCATCGCCTACTCGATCTGGGATTTCTCCGACGCCGTGCTGCGGGCGATGAAGATCCAGGACTTCATCGTTCCGCCTCTGAAGTGCATCGTCATCGGGTATATGGTGGCATTGACCTGCTGCTCCACCGGGCTCGGGCGACGCGACGACTCCGACGAGCTGCAGCGGCTTGTGCCGCGCGGCTTCGTGCGCTCCGCGCTGGCCATCCTGCTGGTCAACACCTTGTTCGACCTGGTGGCCTGATGGCGCAGCGTTCCGGCCGATCGGTCTTGTCTCTGGAGGGCGTTGCCCTCTCCGACCGCCAGTTCTCGGAGCATGCCGCGCGGCTCGACCTCGACCTGCCGCACGGCGAGGTAGCGCTGGTCGAGGTCGAGGACGAGCACGACGCCGCAATGCTCGTCGACCTGTGCCTGGGGCTCGCCGACCCCGGCGCCGGCCAGGTGCTCTTCCGCGGCGTCGACTGGACAACCCGCACGCCGCGGGAGCGCTTCCATCACCGACGTCGCATCGGCGCCGTCGTGCAGACCGATGTCTGGCCGTCGCATATGACGGTGCTCGATTCGGTTCTGGTGGCCCGCGCCTACCATTTCAAGCAACCGCGGACAGAGGCCATCGCCGACGCCACCGATCTCGCGCGGCTGTTCGGCCTGCCCGGGCTGCCGGCCGGGCGGCGCGAGACGACGCCGATGCGCGCGCTGGTGCGTGCCGCCTGCGTGCGCGGATTTCTCGGCTCGCCCGACCTGATCGTGGTACAGGATCAGGTGCTCGACCAGTCATCCGAGCTCGCCGTGCCGATGGCGCAGGCGATTTCGGCGGCGTGCGACCGTGGTGCCACGGTCTTGTGGATCACCGCAAGCCTCGCGGCGCAGGCTGCGCAATTCGTCCAACCGAACCATGCGTTCCGAATGGGCGAACACGGGCTGGTTCGGGTGCGGAGGTCACGATGAAGCGCTCGATCTTCGGCGTCTATCAGTTCGACGAGGTCGTCGGCGCGGTGGTGCTGGCCTGCATCGGCGTATTCGTCGCGGTCCTGATCAATGCCGGCCTCCTCAAAGACTGGTTCCAGCCCTCCTTCACGCTGCGCATCCTGCTGCCCGACGAGGGCGTCTCGGGCCTGGCGCCGGGCGCGGAAGTCCAGGTGCTGGGGACACGCGCCGGCGAGGTGCGCCGCATCGTCATCGATCCAAGCCAGCGCATGCACGCAGTCGCGCGCGTCGAAGACCAGATGCGGCCGTTCATCCGGCGCGACTCGGTCGTATCGATCCGCCGCCAGTTCGGCGTTGCGGGTGCCGCCTATATCGACATCCAGCGCGGCATCGGTCCGGAGCTCGACTGGTCCTACGCCGTCATCGCCGCCACGACCGAGCGCGCGGCGACCGACACGCTGGGCCAAATGATCGAGGAGGTGCGCGCCAAGGTCGTGCCGGTGATCGAAGATATTCACAAGGCCGTGCAGGCCTTCACTGCCGTCGCCCAGCGCGCCACCGATCCTGCCGGGCCGCTGGAGCAGACGCTGGCCTCGGCTGCCGGCATCGCGCGCAAGGTCGAGAACGGCCAGGGCCTGGCCGGGCGGCTGATCAGCGACGAAAAGCTGTCGGCCGACCTTGAGGCGACCCTGGTGAGCGTGCGCGAACTCGCCGCCCAGCTCGAGCGCACCTCCAAGGACCCACGCATCGCCCAGATCCTGGTGAAGACCGATTCGATCCTGACCTCGCTGCAGACCACGACCCGCAATCTCGCGGCGACGACACCCCAGATCACGCGCAACGTGCGGGACACGACGGACGCCATGCCGGCCACGCTGCTGCAGGCCCAGATCGCCGCGCGCGAGCTCGAGCTGCTCTTGGGGCAGCTGCGCCATCATTGGCTGTTCGGCGGCGGCAGCGCACCACCCGCTCAGCCCAGCCGTCGCGCACCCGCCGTGGAGGTGCGGCCGTGATGCGCCACGCCTCGTCGTTGCTGTCGGCGCTGGCCCTCGCAGCCTGTGGCGGCGGCGCCCCAGTCGACCCGGGGCCGCCCCCCGACATCAAGCTCGACCAGGCCAACAAAGCCGGCACGCAGGCCCTGTCGATGGACCTGCCGAGCGTGGCAGTGCGCCAATACAAGGTGGCGCTGTCGCGCGCCTACGAACGCGACGATGCCGGTGCCATCGGCGACGTCGCCTACAATCTGGCTCTCGCACAGATGAAGGCGGGCGACTCCAAGGCGGCCGTCGCCACGGCGCGCGAGGCGCGGGCCGATCTCGACCGGCGACGCGCGACGGTCCCGCCGGAGCTGATCCTGGTGCAGGCTGCCGCTTCCTACCGCAGCGGTGATCTTGGCGCTGCAGGGATCGCCGCCCAGGAGGTGGTCGAGCGCGGGTCCAAGGATCCGGACGTCGTGCCACGCGCCTGGTTCATCCGCGGCCTGGTCGCGGCCGATCGCGGCGATGCCACGGGCCTTGCCCAGTCGATCGCGGCCCTTTCACCGAGCAAGCAGACCGACCTCGAAGCCGACCGTCAGGAATTGCAGGGCCGCGCCGCCCTGCTGGCCGGCGACTCGGCAGGCGCACTGACCCTCTTCGAGCAATCAGCCGTCAATCGCCAGCAAGCTCTCGACTACCGCGGCATGGCGCGCGCCCTGTCGCTGGCCGGCGATGCGGCCCTGCGATCCGGCCGCAGCGCGGACGCCGCCGATCTCTTCCTGCGTGCCGGACGAAGCGCGATGCTGCAAGGGGACGCCGCGACGGCCACGCCGCTGCTGAAGCGCGCCGAGGATCTCGGCAAGCAGACTGGCCAGACCGGAATCGTCGAAGAGGTGACGCGGCTGCGCAGGGTCGCGGCCGAGCGTACGACCAAGACGTGATCGTCATCACGAGCGAAGGCGGCGCAGCTGAGAGAGAGCTCTTCTTGTCAACGCATCAACTTTCAACGTCATCCCGAGCGAAGCCGCCCGA
>CADECW010000153.1 GCA_902825855.1 uncultured Rhodospirillales bacterium
GCCCGAAGGGCGGCGCAGTCGAGGGACCTCTTCTTGTCGACGCATCTACAGAAAAGGTCCCTCCGCTGCGCTCGGCTCCGGTCGGGATGACGGGGACTACAGCGGCAGCGTAAATCGGAACGTCGTGCCCTGCTGGCCCGTACCGGCGACCGTAATGTCGCCGCTGTGCGCGCGCACCAGGTCGCGGGCGATGGCTAGGCCAAGCCCCGCGCCGCCGGGGCGGCCGCCGGTGACGAACGGGCGGAAGATGTCGTCGGCCAGATCATGCGCGATGCCGGGGCCGTTGTCGCAGACGTCGACGAGCAAGGTGTCACCGTCGCAGCGGGCGCGCACCGTCACCGCCGTCGCACCGGCCTCGAACGCGTTGCGGCCGAGATTGACGAAGACGCGATAGAGCAGGTCTCGATCAGCCCGCGCCGGTTGGTCGTGGGCGACCTCGTTGACCCAGTCGCGCACGATGTTGGGGTTGCTGTCCTCGCCCTGCTCCTGAAGGGCCACGCCCACCTCGTCGACAAGGTCCGCAAGGTCGATCGAGGCCAGCCGCGGCGTACGCTGGTCGCGCACATATTCGATGGCATCGCTCGCCAGCCGCGCCGCGCGGTCGATGGTGTTGAGGATGGTCGGCGCCAGAGCGCGGGTGCGCTCGTCTTCGCTGCGCGCCAGCCGGTCGGACAGCAGACGCGCTGTCGCCAGCATGTTGCGCAGGTCGTGGTTGATCTTGTTGGTCGCCGCCCCGACTTCCGCCAGGCGCGACTTCTGCCGCAGGGAGGCGCGCAGTTCGCGTTGCAGGTTCTGGAACTCGCGATCGACCACGCCGATCTCGTCGCGCCGCCGGGTCGGCGGCCGCTCGCTGCCCGGCTCCTCGGGCGCGCGACGGAAGGCGACCATGTCGGCCGACAGGCCCTGCAGGGGCAGGACCACCAGCCAGCGCAGCGCGAGATAGAGCAGGAAGGCGGTGAACAGCGCGATGATGATCGACAGCACCAGGATGCGGCTGGCGTAGCCGTACATGGCGATGCGCATCGGCAGCTCGTCGGCCACGATCCACACCATGGCGTTGGGCAGCCGGTCCGACTGGCCGCCGACCCGGATGTAGAGCTGACCGTCATTGGCCATCGCCCGCAGCGCATCCCAGATCAGCATCACCGCGCCTTCCTCCTTCAGGTTGAAGGACGGCATGCTGGGCTTGGGCTCGATGTTCATCAGCGCCCGCTTGGGCTTGTTGGGCTCGATCAGCACCACGGCGTCGACGCGGGCATGGTCGAGCAGGGTGCGCTTGACCTCCTCGGTCACCATGTTGTCGGGCGTGGCATCGAGCGCGAGTGCGGCGAGCGTGCCGCTTTCGATGAGCTGGTTGAGATAGACCGTCCGGAAGCGGGCGATCGACGGCAGGAAGATGGCGATCTCGGCCGTCATCACCCCGGCGATGACCAAGGCGAGGATGCGCCACGACAGCCCGAAAGCAGGGCTGCGCCGGCGAACTGCCCGCGTGGATTCAGCCTGGATGGTGACGTCGGCGGCCATTGGCCGACTCTACCGGAGTCGGCTGGACGGTCCTAGCGAGGTCGGCTTGTAGGTGCAGTCGGTCGGCAAGCTTCCCCGGGCATCAGTGCGAGCCCGGGCCGGTGATCAGGCGCGCTCCCGACTGGAAAGTCGCGTACGACCACAGCCAGTCGAACAGCACGACGAACCGATTGCGAAAGCCGATCAAAAAGGTGACGTGGATCAAGCCCCATAGCAGCCAGGCCAGGGTGCCGTCGACTTTCAGCCAGCCGAAGTCGGCGACGGCAGAGCGCCGACCGATCGTCGCCATGGCGCCATAGTTGCGGTAGCGGAAAGGTCCGGGTGCCGCACGACCGCCGCGGCGCGCGCGCAACACGCGGGCAACATACGCGCCCTGCTGCTTTGCCACGGGCGCCAGTCCGGGCAAGGCCTGCCCGTCATTCCCTGCCGCGTGCGCAGTGTCGCCGATCACGAAGATCTCCGGATGGCCGGTCACGGTGAGGTCGGGACCGACGACGACGCGGCCGACGCGATCCTTCTCGACGCCCAACCATTGCGCAGCTGACGACGAAGCGACCCCGGCCGCCCAGATGATGGTCGCGGCGTCCAGGCGTTCGTCACCGATGGTGACGCCCATCGAGTCGCACTCGGACACGGGCTTGCCCAGGCGCACCTCGACATGGAGGCGCTCGAGGGAACGCAGCGCCGACTCGCTCAAAGTAGGCGGGAAGGCCGCCAGCACGCGCGGTCCCGCTTCGACCAGCACGATGCGGGCATCGCGCGGGTTGATGGTGCGGAAGTCGTAGCGCAGCGCCACGTGCGCGAGCTCGGCGATGGCGCCCGCCATCTCCACGCCTGTCGGGCCGGCGCCGATCACGACGAAGGTGAGGAAGCGACGCCGCGCCTCGGGATCGCTCGCCTGTTCGGCGTTCTCGAAGGCCGACAGGATGCGGCGGCGGATGCCGGTGGCGTCGTCGATCTTCTTCAGGCCGGGCGCCACGTGCTCCCACTCGTCATGGCCGAAGTAGGCGTGCCGCGAGCCGGTGGCCAGCACGAGCGTGTCGTAGGTCACTTCGCGGTCTTCGAGCCTGACCACACGAGTGTTGTGATCGACGCCCGTCACACGTCCCATGATCACCCGCACGTTGGCGGCCTTGCGCAGGATGGAGCGGATGGGCTGGGCGATCTGCGCGGGTGAAAGCCCGGCCGTGGCCACCTGATAGAGCAGCGGCTGGAAAAGATGGTAGTTGCGCCGGTCGATGACGGTGACGTCGGCATCGGCGCCGGCAAGTCCGTGGGCGGCGGCGAGGCCGCCGAAGCCGGCGCCGACGATGACGATATGCGGGCGGGCCATTGCGGCCACTATACAGGCAAGCGCGATAGCAGGCGCACCAGCCACCGGCTGCGCGCGCCGAACAGAGCTTCGGTGAAGTAGCTGCCGGCTGCGCGCTTGCTTGCCTCGCCCAGCGTGGGATAGGGCGGGACGAAGCTCGCCAGCGCGGAAATCTTGAGCCGCTTGGCAATCGCCAGGCACCACGGTTGGATCAACTCGCCGGCATGCGGCGCCACGATCGCCGCTCCGAGGATGCGGCCGTGCCGGTCAGTGATCGCCTTGATCTTGCCCTCGGTCGTGCGCTCGGTCTGTGCCCGGTCGTTCTCGGCGAGGCTCCAGCGGAGCACCTTAATTCGGTCGCCGTGCATGTCGCGTGCCTGGCGTTCGCTCAGGCCGACCTGGGCGAGTTCGGGGTCGGTATAGGTCGCCCATGGCACGATGGCGGCATCGAGCCGGGCGGGCGCTCGAAACAGCGCGCCGCGGATGAAGAGGGATGCCTCGTAACCGGCCATGTGCGTGAATGCGTAGAGGCCATTGCAGTCGCCGATCGCCCAGACATTGCGGTTGGACGTCTTGAGCGAGGCATCGACCGTGATGCCCTTGGCGGTATGGGCGACGCCGGCTTTGTCGAGGTCGAGGCCGTCGACGACCGGCTCGCGGCCGGCCGCGACCAGCAAGTGCGATCCTTCCAGGCGCTCGCCGCTCTCCATGATCACGCCGATACCCGCCAGCGAACGGTCGACGCGCGCGATCGTGGTGCGGTTACGCAGGTCGACGCCTTCGCTTCTGAGGCGCGCGACGACGACAGCGGCAAGTTCGGGGTCGTCCTTGGCAAGAAAGTCGGCGACCTCGAGCACCGTGACCCGCGATCCCAGCCGGCGATGGCCCTGGGCCATCTCCAGCCCGATCGGCCCGCCGCCGATCACGATCAGATGGTCGGGCAGGGCACGGTTGGCGAAGATCGTCTCGTTGGTCAGGAAGCCCGCCTCGGCCAAGCCGGGGATAGGCGGCGCCGTCGGGCGCGAGCCGGTCGCCAGCACGATGCGCCGGCTGCTGATGCGATGCGGCCCGGCCTGCAATTCGCTGCGACCGATGAAGCGTGCGTCGTCCTTCAGGACGCGGACGCCGAGCTTCTCGAAGCGCTCGACCGAATCGTTGGGGGCGATGGTACCGATGACCTCGGCGACGTGGTCCATGACCCGGGCGAAATCGACCGTAGGCTCGACCGGGGCGATGCCGAAAGGGGCGCCGTCGCGTTGCGCCTGCGCCATCTTGGCCGCGGCGATCAGCGCCTTGGACGGCACACAGCCATGGTTGAGGCAATCCCCGCCCATCTCGGCGCGTTCGACAAGCACCACGTCGAGCCCGAGCTGGGCCGCGCCGGCGGCCACGACCAGTCCTGCCGAGCCTGCGCCGACGATGCAGACGTCAGGAGTGAGCGTTGTCATTGCGTCCACGCAGATGCGTGTAGAGTACCGGCACCAGCGCCAGCACGGCCAGGCCCAACAGGGGCAGCAGGAAGCGCCATTCGAAGATGATGCCGAAATTCGGTGGCTCGCCGCGGTCGAACAGCAGGCCGAAGCTCGCTCCGACGCCGGCATAGACGAAGGCCGCCGGGATGATGCCGATCAGCGTTGCAAGCGTGTAGGGGCCGAGCTTCATGCCGAGCAGCGCCGGCACGATGTTGACCAGCCAGAACGGGAACATGGGCACCAGGCGCAGGAACAACAGGTAGCTGAAGCCGTTGCGGTGAAACCCATCTTCGAAGCGGTGCAGCAGCGCGCCCGCCCGGGCGTGGAAGAGATCGTAGAAGGCGGTGCGCGCCGCCAGGAACACCGCGACCGAGCCCAGCGTGGCGCCGATCACCGACAGGGTGGCGCCCATCCAGGTTCCGAACAGGAAGCCGCCGAGCGGGGTGATGATGATGGCGACGGGCAGCGAGAAGGCCACGACCAGCGCGTAGGCCAGCACGAACACAAGCATGGCGAGCGCGGTGTTGGCCGCGACCCAGGCGAGGAGTGCAGCATGGTGGCGGCTCAGCATCTCGAAGGAGAAGTAGCGTTCGAGCCCGAACAGCAGGAACAGCGCCAGCCCCAGCAGCAGGATCGCTGCGGGCACGAGCCGGCGCCACATCAGGGAGGTCATGTCGCCCTTCGCTTAGCTCACGATCGATATTGGCTCGTCGGCCCGCTGCCTCAAAGCAAATGCGCTCACGCATGGGTGACATGATCCGGCCCACGGTCGGATGGGGGCAGTCCGGGATCGCTCGCCACGAAGCTCGCACGCTGGCTGACGCGCGCCCACCACGCGGCGAGCCGCGGATACTCTGCCAACGCCGCGGCGCCTTCGGGGGCGAGTGTGAAGTACGCGACCATTGCGCCGACATGCAGGTCGGCGAGCGACAGGTCGGGGCCCACGAGGAAGGGGCCGGACGCCAGCGTCTCGAGAGCGGCCAGCACCTTGGCCGAGCCTGAAAGCCCGAGCGTGATCTCGGTCTCGTCGACTGGGCGGCCGGCAGCGGCACGGAAGACGCGATTCGAGAAGACCTGGCGAACCATCGGCCAGTAGCCGTAGGAATCGATGATGCCGATCAGCTGGTCCATGCGGGCCAGCGCCCGTGGCGAATTCGGCTGCAGCGCAGGACCGGCGAAACTGCGGTCGACGTAGCGGATGATGGCGCCGGTCTCGTAGAGGACGAAGCCGTCATGGACCAGGGTCGGCACCCGGCCGAACGGGTGCAGCGCCAGGTATTCGGGCAGCGGCTCGGCGAAGGGGTTGACCTCGACCCGCTTGTAGGCGAGCCCCTTTTCGGCCAGGGCCAGCCTGGCGATGCGGTTGTAGACGCTGTAGTGGTAGCCATGCAGGACGACGGACATGGCCCATTGTACGGAAGCGTGGGTCGCCCGCCCGCATCATGGTGCCCTTCCCTGGAGGGGGAGGCCGGAACGCCCGCGTGCGCCTCGTTGACTCGGCGCCCGGCCCCGCCTATTACCCTCGCCCACAGATTCGCCCCCGCTGTAACTGGCGGGGGTCTTGTATTTGAAGGAGTTGCGTGATGAAACGCACCTATCAGCCGAGCAAGCTGGTGCGCAAGCGCCGGCACGGCTTTCGGTCCCGGATGGCAACGGTGGGCGGCCGCAAGGTGATCGCCAGCCGCCGCAAGTCGGGCCGCAAGCGCCTGTCGGCCTGACCGGCCCGCTGAATTGGCCTCGGCACGCCTCGGGCGGCTGCCGAACCGCCGCGATTTCCTGCGGGTCCAAGCCGGCCGGCGTTGTGCCATGCCCGGCTTCGTTCTGCAGGTTGCCCCAGCCCCTCGGGACCTCGTCCTGCCTGCGATCCGGGTCGGCTTCACCGTCAGCCGCAAGGTCGGAAATGCCGTCGTGCGCAACCGTGTCCGCCGTCGCCTGCGCGAGGCCGCGCGCGAGGTGATCCCGGGGCGGGCCCGCCCTGACCTCGACTACGTGCTGGTCGGCCGCCAGGCTGCCATCGCCCGCGACTACGCAGCCCTTCGGCTGGAACTGCTCGAGGCTCTCAAGCGGCTGAAAGCATTGGCCGTCGCGACGCCATGACCTCTTACAGACGTCTTGCGCATGCCCCGGCAAATCGCCAGTTTCCGGGCCGCATGATCTCCTGCCTGATGTCCGCAGCACTCCGCGGTGCGATCCGCTTCTATCAGCTGACGCTGGCCTACTTCTTCGTCGGTGCCTGCCGCTACGAGCCATCGTGCTCGGCCTATGCCGCCGAAGCCGTGGCGCGTCACGGCGCGTTGCGCGGCAGCTGGATGGCGGCCCATCGGCTGTGCCGCTGCGGGCCATGGGGAGGCGCGGGCCTCGATCCCGTGCCGACGAAGCTTTCCTGTCAATCCGTCGAGCACGCCTAGAAGTCTGACCCCATGGACCAGAAGAATTTCATTCTCGCCATCGTGCTCTCGGTGTTGATCATCGTGGGCTGGCAGGCGGTCTTTCCTCCCGCCAAGCCGCCGGTCAACCCGCAGCAGACGGCGTCGACTCAGAACGGCACCGCCCCGCAGGCGCCGAGCGGCACACCCGGCGCGCCCGGTACCCCGGGCACGGTGCAGCCCGGCGCTCCGGCCAACCAGCCGGCACAGATCGTGAGCCGCACCGAGGCACTCAGCCGTTCGCCGCGCGTCACCTTCGACACGCCCGAGCTGGTCGGGTCGATCGCGCTCAAGGGTGCGCGCATCGACGATGTGCGGCTGGTCAAGTATCGCGAAACGGTCGATCCCAAGAGCCCGCCCGTGCCGGTGCTGTCTCCGGTCGGCGGCGAGCATCCCTACTACGCCGAGTTCGGCTGGTCGCCAGCCGATCCGTCGATCAAGGTGCCAGGTCCCGATTCCGTGTGGACCGCCGACAGGGAAACGGTGGCGCCGGGCAAGCCGGTGCGGCTCACCTGGGACAATGGCCAGGGCCTGATCTTCGCCCTCGACATCGCCCTCGACGAATATTTCATGTTCGACGTCAAGCAGAGCGTCGAAAACAAGAGCGACAAGCCGGTCACGGTCTATCCGTGGAGCCTGGTCGTGCGCTACGGCGAGCCCAAGGCCGAGGGCATCTACATCCTGCATGAAGGTCCCTACGGCGTCTTCAACGGCAGCCTGAAGGAATTCAGCTACTCCGACTTCAAGGACAACAAGCAGCAGAAGATCGCCACCACCGGCGGCTGGGTCGGCATCACCGACAAGTACTGGATGGCGACGCTGATCCCCGACCAGAAGCAGAAGGTCGACGTCACTCTCAAGCAGACCGGCGCGGGATCGGAGCTCAAGTACCAGATCGACTACATCTCGCCGGGTCAGTCGATCGCGCCCGGCGCCACCGCGACGACCGACGCCAAGCTGTTCGCTGGCGCCAAGATCGTGCGCGTCATCTCCGACTACGAGAAGAAGTACGGCATCGAGAAGTTCGACCTCACGATCGACTGGGGCTGGTTCTCGTTCTTCACCCGGCCGTTGTTCTGGCTGCTCGAGTGGCTCTACGTCCATCTCGGCAATTTCGGTCTGTCGATCCTGGTGCTCACCGTGATCGTCAAGGCGGTGTTCTTCCCGCTGGCCAACAAGTCCTATGCGGCGATGAGCAAGATGAAGGCGCTGCAGCCTGAGATGGAGAAGCTCAAAGAGCGCTACGGTGAGGACCGCCAGCGCATGAACCAGGAACTGATGCAGCTCTATCGCCGCGAGAAGGTGAATCCGGCGGCGGGGTGCCTGCCCATCCTGGTCCAGATCCCCGTATTCTTCGCGCTCTACAAGGTCCTCTACACCACGATCGAGATGCGCCATCAGCCGTTCTACGGTTGGATCAAGGACCTGAGCGCGCCCGATCCGCTCACCATCCTGACCGGCTTCGGCCTGTTCCCGTGGCAGGTGCCGGAGTTCCTGCACTTCTTCAACATCGGCATCTGGCCCCTGATCATGGGCGTGACGATGTACCTGCAGCAGAAGCTGAACCCGCAGCCGACCGATCCGGTGCAGGCGCGCGTGTTCCAGTTCCTGCCCATCCTGTTCACCTTCATGCTGGCGCCGTTTGCGGCCGGCCTGGTGATCTACTGGGCGTGGAGCAACATCCTGTCGATCGCCCAGCAGTACACGATCATGCGCCGGCACGGCACGCCGATCGGCAGCAAGGCCAAGCCGGCGGTGGCTGCCGCGGCGCCGGCACCAGTTTCCGCGACGGCACCCGCCGACGGCGGCGGGGGCGGCGGTGGTGGGGGCAAGAAGGGCGGCAAGGCGAAGAAGCGCTGATGGCCGAACGCGCGGCGGAGGAGATCGAGGCGGCGCGCAAGCTCTTTGCCGGGCCGTGCGATTTCGTGGCCGGCGCCGCGTCGACTGAGTCGATGCTGGCGATATCGTTGCCTGAAGTCGCCTTTGCCGGCCGCTCCAATGTCGGCAAGTCGAGCCTGGTCAATGCGCTGACTGGCCGGCGCACTCTCGCACGCACCTCGTCCAACCCCGGCCATACGCGCCAGATCAATTTCTTCGACCTCGCCGGCCGGCTCTACCTGGTCGACCTTCCAGGGTACGGCTTCGCCCAGGTCTCGCGCTCGATGAAAGAGGCGTGGCAGGACCTGGCTTCGGCCTATCTCCGCGGCCGGCCGACCTTGAAGCGCGTCTGCCTGCTGATCGATTCACGGCACGGCGTGAAGGACACCGACCGCGAGACCATGAAGAACCTCGACAAGGCCGCGGTGTCCTATCAGCTGGTGCTGACGAAATGCGATCGGCTCAAGACGGCCGACATCCCGCGCGCCGTGGCGGCAGCCGAGACTGTCGCGCGAAAGCACGGCGCAGCCCATCCCGAGGTGCTGCCGACCAGCAGCGAGACCGGCTTCGGGATTCAAGAACTGAGGGCGGAGATCGCCGCCCATGTTCTCTCTCGCGAGTAACGGGACAACGCCGTCGAAGCGGAACCTGGCTACCGAGTGCCCTGCGGCAGGCCCGTCGGCGGCCCGGACGGCGCCGGTGCACGCTGAGGCTGCGCCGGCTGCGCCGGTTTCGGGGGCGCCGGTGGCGCAGGCGGCGGCATCATCTTCTTGAGCAGCTCCTGCGTCCTGGTCGCTTCGGCTTCCTGGAACTTCTTGACCTCCTCCTGGTCGAGGAAACGATCCTTGTTGAGGTCGGTCTCCAGGAACTCCTTCAACGCGTAGGCGGTCAGCTCGGACCGGTCGATGACACCGTCTTTGTTGGTGTCGATCTCCTGGAACTTGATCAGCACGAGCCTTTTGCGGACGTCGTACGGCAGCAGGCCCTGACTCTGCGCGCCGTCGGCCGGACCCGCGGCCAGGAGATACTCCTGCTGGCTGATCTTGCCGTCGTTGTTCTTGTCGAGCTTGTCGGCATCGCGCATCTGCATGTCGATGAGTTCGTTGAGCGCGACCAGGCCCTTGCGACGCTCCGCCTCGACCTGCTGACGCTCGGCCATCTGTCGCTGCTGCTGTCGCTGCACGATCAGTCGGAGTTCAGGCTCGGTGATCTTGTCGTCGCGGTCGGTGTCGAACTGATTGAACTCCGACTGGATCGGCGCCTCGGCCTCGCCGCGCTCGATGAAGCCGCTGCCGTTGAGGTCGAGGTTCTGGAAGGCGGAGCGGATGCGGCCGCGGCGTTCCTCCAGAGTTGGTCCTCCCGGCTGGTCGCTGGAGAACGGCGGCTCGGCCAGCTTGAGGAACTCCTCGAGCGACAGCTTGCCGTCCTTGCTGGCGTCGAGTTCGTCGAACGACTTCATGCGGTGTTTCAGGAAGTCGGCGCGCCCGACCTCGCCCTTTTTGGCAGTGTCCATCTCGACGAACCACGATGGTAGCGGGATCGGGGCCAGGCCGGTCGGTGGCGTGGGCTGCCCCGTGGATTGGCTCGGTGGTTGTCCTGCGGGCTGGCTGGTCGTCTGAGCCTGGGCAGCCACCGGCAGCGCAAGCAGGCACAGCAGAATTGTCGCTCTCATCACCCTTCCTTACTTCCCCGGCGCACTCGTAGAAAAGCCCGAAGGCCGCCCCAACTACGCCAGTAGGAAATCGCCGATCGACTGTCCACCCGTCCGATTGCAGCCGTGGAGGGACGCCGCGTAGTGTAGTTGGAAGGCATACCGATCTACATGGAGATATCGCCGCTGCACCGCCTCGTGACGATCGTCGCGCGGGGTCCGTCGGCGGCGATGAAGTGCGCGGTACCGTGCAAAAACTGTCCGACGTCCGGGTGCGCCGGTTCGCCAAGATCGTCGAGGTCGCCCATTTCGATGCCCAGCCGGCGGACGTCACGGCCCTGGTCCAGATCCTGCGCGCCGATGCCGACGGCCGCGGGCCGGTCGCCTTCGTCGTGCGCGACTGATGATCGGCCCAGCTGAATCAGCTGGACCTTTCATGTTCCTAGGCTGCGTCGTGGAAGATGATGCCGAGGGTGAAGCGCTCGCCCCGGTGCAGGCTCGACACGCCATGCTTCATGGCTGTGCGATAGAAGCCGCGGCTTCCCTTCACCGGCCGCTCGTTGACGGCGAAGATCACGCAATCGCCCTGGTTGAGCGCCACGACCTCGCCGCGCGACTGCATGCGCGGGCGCTGCTCGACCAGCATGAACTCGCCGCCGCTGAAGTCCTTGGCGGGGTCGCTCAGCAGCACCGTCGCCTGCAGCGGGAACACCAGTTCGCCGTAGAGGTCGCGGTGCAAGCAGTTGTAGTCGCCCGCCCGATAGTGCAGCAGGAGCGGCGTCGGTCGCTTCTGGCCGCCGGCATGGCACTGGCGCAGCCAGCCCTGCAGAGTCGGCGGAAAGCGCTTGGCTACCCCGAGCTCGGCGTTCCAGCGGTTGGCTACCGCCGCCAGCTCCGGGTACAGCGCCTGGCGCAGCGCCTCGATCCGATCGGGCAGCGGATAGGCGAAGTACTGGTACTCGCCCTGGCCGAAGCCGTGCCGCTGCATGACGACATGGCTGCGGAAGCGCGGTTTTTCGGACCACAGTCCGGCCAAGGCGCGGCACTCGGACGGGTCGATCAGGCCGGGCATGACGACGAAGCCACGGGAGGCCAAAGTGTCGCTATCGATCATCTGGATATCCTTGCGCCGCCCGCCCACTTCTTCTATCCGCAGTCCGCTTGATATATGATGCCGTCTTAGCCCTCTCCCGCCCGGAGAGGGCTTTTGCCAACCCGGGGTAAACGCAGAAATGGCCGAGCCGGTTCAGACCGACAAGGAGCAGCGGCGCCTCATCCGCATGGCGGAGACCATCTCGAAGGCTCTGCCCTATATGCGCCGGCACAACGACGCCACCTTCGTCGTGAAGTATGGCGGCCACGCCATGACCGATCCCAAGCTGGGCGATCTGGTGGCGCGCGACGTCGTGCTGATGAAGCAGGTCGGCATGAACCCGATCGTGGTTCACGGCGGCGGCCCGCAGATCAACAAGATGCTGGAGCGCGTCGGGCTGAAGAGTGCGTTCGTGAACGGCCTGCGCGTAACCGATGCAGCGACCATGGAGATCGTCGAGATGGTGCTGGCCGGCGCCATCAACAAGGCGATCGTGGCCGACATCAACGAATGCGGCGGCATCGCCGTCGGCATCTGCGGCAAGGACGGCAACCTCATCCTGGCCCGCAAGGTGACCGAGATGCGCGACCCCAAGACGGGCGAGTTGCTGAAGGTCGACCTCAAGCAGGTCGGCGAACCCGCCAAGATCAACGTCATGGTGCTGGAGCAGCTGCGCCGCGCCGACGTCATTCCCGTGGTGGCGCCGATCGGCTTCGGCGTCGACGACGAGCTCACCTACAACATCAACGCCGACACCTCGGCTGGCGCCATCGCCGGCGCCATGCGCGCCAAGCGCCTCCTGTTCCTGACCGACGTGCCGGGCGTGCTCGACAAGAACGGCCAGCTGATCAGCGAGATGACGGTCGAGCAGGCGCGTGCCTTGATCGCCGACGGTACGATATCCGGCGGCATGATCCCGAAGGTCGAGAACTGCATCGACGCGGTGAACTCGGGCGTCGAGGCGGCCACCATCCTGGATGGGCGGGTGCCTCACGCCCTGCTGCTGGAGATCTTCACCGAGTCCGGCCTGGGTACCATGGTGAAACGAGGACGGGGGTGAAGCGCGGTCGGGCTTGAAAGGCCTGATTTCGCTGCATATTTAGGCGCTATGGCTCTCTTGCCAATCCTTACGGCGCCCGACCCGCGCCTCAAGAAGAAGTCCAAGCCGGTCGAGGCCGTCGACGACGACGTGCGCCGGCTGATGGACGACATGCTCGAGACGATGTACGCCGCGCCCGGCATCGGCCTGGCCGCGCCGCAGATCGGTGAGCTGCAGCGCATCATCGTGCTCGACATCGACCGCGAGGACGTCAAGACCGGCCCCTTGTTCATGGCCAACCCCGAGATCGTCGAGGCCTCGGACGAGGATGTGAGCTACGAGGAAGGCTGCCTGTCGGTGCCCGACCACTATTCCGACGTGGTGCGCCCGGCCAAGGTGACGGTCCGCTACCTCGATCGCGACGGCAAGCAGCAGGACATGAAGTGCGAGGGCCTGCTCGCGACCTGTGTGCAGCACGAGATCGATCATCTCGACGGTATCCTGTTCATCGACCATATCTCCGCGCTCAAGCGCAACATGATCCTGCGCAAGCTCCTGAAGGCCCGGAAGGAAAAGGAGCGCGAGGAGGCTGAAGGCAAGCCGGCCGACAAGGCGAAGGACCCGGAGCACGCGCTTTAGCTGGCTCTGCCTCCCCCGGTGGGCAGGGCTACAGCCCCTCATCGAGGCGAAGCGGAGCAACTCATTTGTTGAGGCGCCGCCTCCTCACCGTCATCCCGACCGGAGCGAAGCGGAGCGGAGGGACCTTTTCTGTTGCTCCGTCGACAAGAAGAGGTCCCTCGACTGCGCCGCCCTTCGGGCGGCTTCGCTCGGGATGACGGGAAAACTGCACGCGTGACTACTGAGCGGCGATCCTGCTGGCGGCCGGTGCGAAGGCCTGTTCCATCTCGCG
>CADECW010000154.1 GCA_902825855.1 uncultured Rhodospirillales bacterium
CTGCCTTGCTGCTGCTATCGTATGGTGGACTTAATGAGTCTCAGCCCTAGTCAGGGAGGAAATGAACACGACCAAGCGCACTATGATTGCAACCGCTGCGACGGTACTGTCAGCACGTTCGCGACCGCGGCCTCGGCCAACGTAGTCTGCACCGGCGCCAATGGGTGCAAGGGCCAGAGCGCTTGCAAGACCGCGGCAAATGCCTGCAAAGGCCAGAATGCCTGCAAAGGCAAGGGTTTCATCGAAACCGGAAGCACAATCGAGTGCACTGCCATCAAATCGAGGTAATCAACCAATTGGCTTTCCGAAGGGATCGCGGGGCGTTCGGAGAACCGGACGCCCGCAAGGTCCGCCCGCCAAGGCCCACTACTGCTTCGGAAGGACGCCACAAAACCATCCTTGGCCCTCAGTTTGAGCAACACCCAGCAGTGCTGTCGAGTGGTGTATGCGACGTCAAGGTCGAGACCAATACAAGCAATTTCTCGCCCTACCGACGCCACATTGAGTATGTCCACTCAATTTCAATGCTGTTGAGTGTAGTTCTCGGTACGGACGTGTGAATTCGTCGGAACGGAGTGACGAAATGCTCAGCATCTGGTCGCCCTATGTGTACCTCCCAGGGTTCTCGGTTCTTCTACTGGCAGCAAACGTGGCTGCGCAGGCTCCGCCAGGCCTGGGGACGGAGGAGTACGGTTTTTCTCCGCGCGCCCTCGTCCAGGCAATCGAGCAAACCGAAGAGCTGATTTCCAAATGCATGCGCGACCAAGGATTCACCTACTTCGCTGCCGACCACTCGACGGTGCGAGCCGGGATGACAGCGGACAAGAAGTTGCCAGGGGTCTCAGAGGAGGAGTTCATAAGCTGGCATGGCTTTGGCATAGCCACGATGTATACCGGCCTGCCGCCGCAGCTGACGCCCGGATACAGCCCCGGAAAGGTTGGTCTTGGCGAGCGCAACGTTCTCCAGTTTCAGTCGCTTCCGCCAGCCAGTCAGGTCGCCTACAATCAGGCACTATTGGGCGGTGTGGGAAACCCGACGTTCGCGGTAGCGCTCGAGCAGGAAAACCTGTGGCTTACCGGCGGCTGCACACGCAAAGCGGTCGAACAGGTATTCAAACCCGACCAATTAAAATCGACGTACTACAACCCTCAGGACGCTATCATCAACAAGGACAAACGCATGCGAGCTGCGTTGGTTGTCTATGCCCGGGAGATGAGGAAGTCGGGCTTTGAGTACAATCATCCGGACAAGATAGAGCCCGACATTCGGACACGTTTGGCCGCAGTGACGGACAATAGTCGCATCCTGGTGGAAAGCCTGTCGCCGGAGCAGAAGGCTGCACTCAAGAAGCTGCAGAACTTCGAGCGTGCGGTGGCGATAAGGACTACGGCGCTACAGGATCAAATCCTCACCCCGGTCGAGGAACGGATTCAACAGGAAATGTTCTCTCGAAAGCCACAATAAGAAACACGTTCTGACAGCGTGACTTAGACCGCAAGCTGTCGGAGCGCGGTGTCAAGCAGGAGGCGTATATCGAGTAAGAGTTCACCACATAGCCAACTTCGGCCCGAACCAAAGCATCTGGGAGGCGACGTCATGACCGGCGAAGCAAACAAGGGCACCGAACGGACGCGGCGTAGTTTTCTAGTGACGACCACGGCGCTAGCGGGCGCTGCACTAGTCGGCCTGCCCGGCTCTGCCGAGGCACGCAAAGAGGCGGCCAAGCGCCACCCCAAGCGTGGCGGCACGGTGCGGTTCGGTACGCGCGACGATTCGATTGGGCTCGATACCCACCGCAACTCCATCTATTTCGTATCGCATCCGCTTGCCGGCATCACCGGCGGTCTGCTCGATTTCGACGCCGAGATGAACATCGTCGCCGGCATCGCCAACGAATGGGACGTCTCCAAGGACCTCAAGACCTGGACCTTCAAGCTGCGCCAGGGCGCGGAATTTCACAATGGCGAGACGATCGATGCTGCGGCAGTCAAATGGAACCTGGAGCGCATCCAGGATCCCAAGATCGGCCACTCATTCACGCGCTCGGCGTTGACCGATCTGGAGCGCGTCACGGTGGACGACAAGTTCATCGTGCGCTGCCATCTCAAGAACGCGAGCGCGGCGTTCGATTCGAACCTTGTCTATTACCCGGTCAATCTCATGGCGCCCGGCGCGGTCGACCAGTCCGATACCAACCCAGCGGGCTGCGGCCCCTTCAAGTTCAAGTCTTGGAAACGCCACGACACTTGCGAACTCGTGCGCTTTGAGAATTTCTGGGAAACGGACAAGGACGGCAACAGCCTGCCCTACCTTGACGGAATGGTCGGCAAGCCAAAGAAAGAAGACCGCGTCCGGCTGACGGCACTCCGAACCAACGAGGTCGACCTCATCGACAACGTCGCCTATGCCGACGCGCCAAGCTTCGTCAAGGACTACGGAAATACCTATAACACTTGGGAGGTGCCACAGGTTGGCACGGCGTTCATCGCCTTCAACCTGAAGAACGGGCCGTTTTCCCCGAAGGAAAATCCCGACGCCCAGATGCTGCGCACCGCCGCCGCTCACGCCATCGACCATGAGGGCATCCACCAGGCAATCTTCAACAATCAAGGGCAGATCGCCAAGGGTTTCTACAGCAAGTCGAGCCCCTGGTACGACAAGAACATCGTGTCGTGGCCGGAATATGATCCCGACAAGGCCAAGGCACTCCGCAAGAAGGCGAAGGACGGCGACGCCAGGATCCTACTCATCGCCAACGACACTTACCCGTACATGCATCAGTCCGGGGAACTGGTGCACGCCATGCTGAAGGATGCCGGCTTCAACGTCACCTTCGAGATCCACCCAACGCCAGTGGTCCAGGACAAGTACAATAGGGGCGAGTTCGATATCGATTCGTCGGCTAACAGTTATCGGCTCGATCCAGATGGCTGGTTCTCGCGCTCGATCCTGTCGACGGCACCAGAAACCAGGCGGCGTCACGGCTATGTCAACGAAAAGGTCGACCAGATCATTCTCGCCGCCGCAGTCGAGCGCGACAGGGCGAAGCGACGTCAGATGTATGCCGACGTCGAATCGCTGATCAACAAGGACCTGCCGCTGATTTATACGCACTACGTGTCGCTGCTGCAGGCCGGCACCAAGAAGCTTCACGGCTACAAGCCGGCTTTCACCGGGCCCTTCCAGTACTCCGGGGGCGGCTTGCGAACCGCCTGGATGGACAACTAGGTCACGCGTGAGACCACGGCTCTCGTCAATTGGCGTCGGTCTCCTCTCGGCCAACGACACACCTTCCCAGGCGCGGAGGCGGCGGGACAGGACTGATGCGAGAGCCCTGGCACGCTCGTGAGCCGCAGTTGGATGGTGCATGGTGCCTACAAGTCGCGCCATTTATTCGAAGAGCGCAACAGGGAGGAATTATATGCGAGTACACTCTGCCTTGGCCGCAGGTGCGGTGGTTTGCGCCCTGACAGCCGGTCCGGCTTCAGCCGAGACCATCACGTGGAACTTCAACATCTTCGGCCCTCCGCGCGCCGTCACCGCCGGCATCGAGGCGATGGCCGACTTCTTTAAGAAGGAGTCCAACGACACGTTCATCATCAAGCTCGCTTACGGCGCGGCCCTGGGTCCCGAGCGCCAGTCGCCCGAGGCGATCAAGTCTGGCGGCTACGAAGGCGCACAGCTTTGCGCCGGCTACTATCCGAACAAGTTCCCGCTCATGACCGTGCTGGAGCTTCCATTCCTCGTGCCGCGGACGCTGGCCGAGAACGAGAAGGTCTACGAAAACTTCATGCAGTATCCACCGATCGTCAAGGAGATGGCCGAACGGTGGAACGTCAAGTACTTCGGGCCGACCTTCCTGCCGGCCTACGAGTTCATGGGCAACAAGCGGATCGCGTCCGTCGCCGACATGAAGGGCGTGAAGATGCGCATCAGCGGCCTCAACGCCAAGGCGCTGCAGACGTTTGGCGCGGTACCGACGATGGTGACGGCACCCGAGAGCTACCAGGCTCTCGAGCGCGGAACGATCGACAGCTTTGGCTTCCCCTACAGTTATACCTTTGGCGCCTACAAGCTCTACGAGGTCGCGAAGTACGTGACCGAAGGCATGGCCATGAGCGGGTTCGTGTGCTGGAACGGCGTCAGCCTCACGGCCTGGAACAAGCTGCCTGACAACCTCAAGGCCAAGCTGCCGCAGGCCCAGGCGCTCGCCGCTGCGGCGCTTATCAAGGCCTTCAAGGCGGAAGACGAAAAGTGGATCCCAATCTTTAAGCAGAAGCTCGAAGTGACTGCGTTTCCCGAGGTCGAGCGCGACAAGCTCGTCGAGGCTTCCCTACCGATCTGGATGGCATGGGCCAAGGAGCAGGACGCGGCCGGCCGGCCCGGCAGCGAGGTCCTCGACTACGTCAAGGCGGTGGTCGCCAAGGTAACGGCGCAGGCCAAGAAGTAGGCGGTCGGTATCCGGCGCATGCACGAGTTGGCTGTCCTCGCGATCATCGTCGTCGCTCTGATGGCGGCGACGACGATCGTCGCCGACTCGTTTGGGCGGCTGCTGCGGCGGGTCGAGGTCGGGCTGATGATCGCCGCCGCGTCAGTCGCCTTCTTCGCCATGTTGTTCGTCGGCGCCGAGGTCATGATGCGCTACGGCTTCGACGCGCCCATCCCCGGGCACCTCGAGCTATCCGAACTACTGATGCCGATCATCGTCTTTCTCGGCCTGTCCTATACGCAAGCCACGCACGGCCATGTCGGTATGGATCTCTTACTGGACATGCTGCCGGCAGAAACTCGGACGCGGGCGACCATAGTGACTCTGCTTATTAGCATCTTTGTCTGCGCCGTGCTGGCTTGGTTCAGCGCCAAGAACGCCTGGCAGCTCTGGCTCTACGACGATGTGACGATGTCGCCGCCCTACTACAGGACTTGGCCAACTGGTGCGTCAGTTGCGTTGGGCTACGCACTAACGGCGCTTCGCATGTACATTCAGGTGCTCCAATTCTGGGACCCCGAGCGCTTTCCCGCGAACGAGCCTGAATCAGCCGGATTTCATGCCGTTGAATAGCCTGCGGCCGAATCGCCGCCATCCCATTCTTTCCGCAGAGGAGCCGCGCCATGGAGCCGGTTAGCATCGGCGTCCTGTCGCTGGTCGCCCTGACGTTGTTCTTATTGTCCGGCGTGCGCATCGCCTTCGCTACGGCGATATGCGGCTTCTTCGGCCTGTGGCTCTTGCGGGGCTACGATCCGGCGGCGTCACTCTCGATCCAGACCATCCTGGGCCACGTCATCAACTACAACCTGCTGGTCCTGCCGCTCTTCATTATGATGGGCTTCTTCGCCTACTACGCCAACATAACGCGCGACATCTATTGGGCGGCGCGGCAATGGCTCGGACACCTACCCGGCGGCCTTGCGGTCGCCACCGTGGTCGGCTGCGCAGGCTTCGCGGCGGCCTGCGGCGCGTCGACGGCGTCGGCCGCCGTGATGGGTCGCGTCGCCCTGCCAGAGCTCAAGAAGTACGGCTACGACGACAAAGTGTCGACCGGCTGCGTAGCCGCCGGAGGGACCATGGCGATCATGATCCCGCCATCGGTGCTGATCGTGATCTACGGCTTCATCGCCGAGGAATCGATCGGCGGACTATTGCTCGCTGGCATTTTGCCCGGCCTGCTGCAGGCCGTCACCTACGTGGTCATGCTGCTGATTCGCTTCAAATTCAACCCGTCGCTTGGCCAGCCTATCCAAGACATCACCTGGCGGGACCGGTTAGTCTCGCTCAAAGGCATCTGGGGCATGCTGGTGATCATACTGTTGGTCATGGGCAGCATGTATACCGGCCTCGCCACTCCGACCGAGGCAGCGGGCGTGGGTGCCCTCGGTGCGCTCATCATGGCGGTGCCTCGGTTGCGCCTCAAGGAGTTCGCCGCCTCGATGATCGAGACCGTGCGCACGACGTCGCTGATTTTCGCCATCGTCGCCGGCGTGTTGATCTTCGTCCACTTCCTGGGCTTTACCGGAACGCCAGCCGCGATTGCAAAGGGCATCGCCGAACTCGACGTCTCACCAACCGTGGTACTGATCGGCATCCTGGCGCTGTACCTAGTCCTCGGCATGTTCATCGACGGTATCGGCATGGTGCTGCTGACCGTGCCGATCATCTTGCCGACCATCAAGCATCTCGGCATCGACCCGATCGTGTTCGGCATACTCGTGGTTCGCATGGTCGAGATTGGGCTGATGACCCCGCCAGTCGGCCTGAACGTCTATATCCTCAAGGGCGTCGCTAAGGACGTCAGCATGGGCGACATTTTCCGTGGCTGTGGCTGGTTCGTCTTTGTCGACATAATCAATGTCGCTCTTCTGGTGGCTTTTCCGCAGATTATCTTGCTCATTCCGCACAGCATGGCGAAGTGAGCCCTGCGACAACCGTCGGCTGCCGTATGCCAGGCGATGTAGTCGGCCGTGAAGAAGGCGTTTTAGGCGACTGCGATCGTCGCTGAGACGAAGCCGATCGCGGCGGCGAACAGGCACAACAAAGCCCTGAACCACCTGAGGATGAGCCTGAGGTTGTAGCCGACGGCGGAGAGCACGACGTTGGCGGCATCGCCGTGCCGGCCCTTGAGGAAGCATCGGCCGAGATGGCCGTCGTTCTTGAGGTGGCCGATCACTGCTTCGATGGCAGAGCGTCGGCGGAGCTCACGCTTGATGATGCCGCCCACGCCGCGCTTCTGTCCGGAGAGGAAGACGCGTCTGGGATTGGTCGTGCTGTGGCCGCGGTATCCCTTGTCGACGTAGACCCGTTCGATCGACCGGCCGGTGAGCGCCTCGGTGTCATCGATCACCGCGGCGAGGGTGTGGCCGTCGTAGGGGTTGCCGGGGAGTGATCGAGCGTGCAGCATGAACTGCCCGCCCGGGGCCCGCCGGTTGGTGGTGACGATCGAGGCCTTGACGCCGAACTCGTAGGGCGCGCGGGCCTTACCCTTGCCGATGCATTCGACCTCGGGCGCGTGGAACGAGTAGACCTTGTAGCCGCGCTGGCGCTGCTCCTGGGAGCGGATCTGACGGGCTCGCTGCAAGGTGTCGTGGAACACCATCTCCAGGTCCGTGCCGATCACCTTGCGACCAACGTCGTGGATCAGCCGGCCCAACCGCGTGCGCAAGAAGCGCAGCTCCCGCCGATAGCGGTTAAATTGCTTGGCATGGGCATAGCGGTCGGCCATCAGCGCCGCCCGCTTGGCCAGGCGCAGGTAAGACTGCCGCAGCGGCACGCCATGCCGGTCGGCCATCCGATTAAGACCCTTGATCGCGCTGTGCACCAACTTGGCGTCCGTCGGGAAGGTGATGTTCTTGGGCTGCACCGTCGTATCGACGGTGACTCGCGCCAGGTCCCCGATGCGCAGCGCGCCGCTGAAGTGTGCCACCCGCAGCGTCTCGGCCAGCAGCCGAGCTTGTCGCCCAACCTCTTGCGCCAATGGCTGAGCCCCGAGCGGTCGTGCGGGAACTCGTGCTGGAAGTACTCCTCGCCGGTGAAGTACTGGAAGTACGGGTTGTCGACCCAGCGCTCGCAGACCTCTTCGTCGGATAGGCCGTAGATGTGCTTCAGCAACAGCAGCCCGACCATGAACCGGGTCGCCACTGCCGGCCGGCCCTGCTCGGCGAACAGCGATCTGACCGTCGATCCACTCCCAGTCGAGCTTCCCCGCCAGCTGCACCAACTCGTGCCGCAGGTTGATCATCTGCTTCAGATGCGAGCGGTACATGTCCAGCTCGTTGGTCGGCACGATCTTCTTCGGGCGCATCGCGATCTCCTGCGACGCGACAGAATCACAGCTTCAGCCGACCTCAAAGCTCATTCGCAATTCGCAAGGTTACGGCACCCCAATCCACCAAACCTTGCGATTCAAAACTCGCCCTACTGTCCAATAACCATCGCGCGACAACGGCAGAGTGGGTTTTTCACGTTCAACGATGTACTGCGCCTGAAGGTGTCGGGCCCTGAGGGGGAAAGCCAAACCGGTCCCAGCCAGGTCTGGTTTAGCCGATTAGTTCACAAGCTCAACCATTGCCGAGCCTCTTGTTCGCAGTCCGCATCGAAGACGCGGACTTCCACGGGTAGGAAGGGGCAACCAACAATACCAAACGCCTTTGCCATTCTCTCGCGCCCAGCAGGGCGTAGCGACGGATGCTGCGGAGCGCTTGGCGTTTGAGGGAGGACAGGCCGGGTGTGGCGAAGACGGAGGGATGCACACCCGCATAGTCTCGAACGCCGATCAGCATGTCGAATCGATCGGCGGCCGCAGAGCTTCGACAAGAGGCAGAAGGTCCTCCTGAGTGATCGTGCCGGACAGTCGGCAGGCCATCAGGTTCGGCCCGTGGTCGATGCACTCAATCTTGCGATAAGGCTGCGGTGCGGGCGGCGGCAACTCGGACACGTATGCCAGCGCTTGGGCATGGCTGGCCGCACCGAAAGCCCTGACCTCGAGGTCACCGAACAGCGCATCTACGAGACCCGCTAGCGCCCAGACAAACTGCTTGTCCGAAACGAATGCCATTCGGCCGAAGCGGCCAAGCCGGCCGAAGATTTCGACCTCAAAGGAGGCATCGGCGACCAGCGCGTCGGCGGTCAGGTCGGACCATTGAGCTAGATAAAGCGGCGTTGCTATTTGTACAAGACGGGATGGTCGCATCCTTTCTTCTCAAGCGCATCGTCCGTTCGGTCATTGGGGCCGAACGGACGTTTGCCTGGGCGTCCGTAGCTGTTGGCAGCGCTCAGCAGCTAGTCATCTGGAACTGAAGTTCATTTCATTATATATTAGCGCTCGGTTGAAGGAGAGCGCTGATGGCGAAGGCATCGAGAGGCCGTCCGATCGCGCGGTTGGTGCTGAGTGCGCAGGAGCGGACCTATCTGGAGCGGCAAGTCCGTCGCCGTCGTGTCGCCCGATCGCTGTCCGAGCGATGTCGCGTCATTCTGCGATGTGCGGACGGCTTACCCAGCAAGTCGGTCGGCGCCGAGCTTGGTCTGCACGAGCATACGGTCGGCAAGTGGCGGCGACGCTTCTTAAAGGATCGCTGTGACGGTCTGCTCGATGAGACTCGCCCTGGCCGGCCTCGAACAATCAATGACGATCAGGTTGCGGCTGTGATCGAGCGGACGTTGCGCACCACGCCTGCGGACGCGACGCACTGGTCGCTTCGTTCCATGGCGGCTGAAACGGGGTTCTCGCATACGACGATCCGCCGTATGTGGGCAGCGTTCGGCCTGCAGCCGCACCGCAGCCAGACCTTCAAGGTGTCGACCGATCCGCTATTCGTCGACAAGGTGCGCGACATCGTCGGCCTTTACCTCTCGCCGCCCAACCGGGCGCTT
Source organism: uncultured Rhodospirillales bacterium (assembly GCA_902825855.1). Classification (GTDB taxonomy): domain Bacteria; phylum Pseudomonadota; class Alphaproteobacteria; order Reyranellales; family Reyranellaceae; genus Reyranella. The sequence goes on from CADECW010000154.1 coordinate 9,366, forward strand.
GTCCTTAGCCTCGACGAGAAAAGCCAGATCCAGGCGCTCGATCGCGAGCAGCCAGTCTTGCCGATGATGCCCGGCGTGCCTGAACGCCGGACGCACAGTTACGTGCGGCACGGCACGACATCGCTGTTCGCGGCGCTCGACGTCGCATCGGGCTTCGTCATCGGCAAATGCTACAAGCGACACCGGGCGGTCGAGTTCTTGAACTTCCTCAAGGAGATCGACGCCCGCGTGCCTGAAGGGCTCGAAGTCCACATCGTCATGGACAACTATGCCACCCACAAAACACCCAAAATCAAGGCGTGGCTCGCCCGCCGGCCGCACTATCACATCCACTTCACGCCGACGTCGGCATCTTGGATCAATCAGGTCGAGCGCTGGTTCGCCGAGCTCACCAGAAAGCGCCTCCGGCGCGGCGTTCATACCTCAGTCAGGCAGCTCCAAGCCGATATCCGCACCTTCATCGACCGCCACAACGAAAACCCCAAGCCCTTCAAATGGGTCAAATCGGCCGACCAAATCCTGGCTTCGGTCAAACGCTTCTGCCAGAAAACGCAGCAGACATTATGTGGCGAACTTTAGATTCGCGTGACTAGCGTGTGAGGGATGATCTTCGGCATATACGAAGCTCTCCTCCGATGTCGGCCAATCCAGGCGGCACCGAGATAGGCGACGAGGAGCAGGACTAAGACGGCCGAGGCGAGGCGAAGGACACGACGTCCTTCCATTGTGGCACCTATGACGCGTCCGGCTTGGGCGCACAAAATAATGGCGGCACCAATCACGGCCAAGGCAAGGGCGTTGGGCCACAAGCTGGTGGTCGGCCACATTCGCGCGCTCCTCGGATGTCGCATTCGCTGAGCCTTCCTGCGCCTAAACGTCTACAGCGCGACGGCGGTTTCGCCCGCGACGACGCGATTCGGATCGATCGCCCGTCACATGCGTTGACGACAGTGCGCCTGCTCTCCAGCGGTTGAACCGATTGTAGATCGTCGTCGGCGGCCCATAACGCTCCGGCAGGTCTGCCCATGGTGCTCCCGAACGGGAACCGGTTGCCAGGAACGAATACCAGGCGGCGGAGAACGGGATTCTCAAGGCGCAGCTGAAGGGGCTGTCCTTGCCGAATACTACGTCCGGCAGAATTGTGATGTAGGCCGTCGAGAGTCGGATGCAGGCGATAGTGCCGTAGCGACCTCTCCCCAGACCACAAGGTGATCCAGCCATTCTCGACGGATCGAGCCAAATCAGCATCGCTCCACCGAAGCATACTTTGACGGCGGCGGGTCATCCGTCCTAGCCTCGCGAGAACGAGCGCATCGCACCAATGGGGATTTTGCTACAGGAGGACAGATGGCTGTTTCTGCGGTACCGAAACCATTTCCTGCAAAACTCAATCCCGCTCATGACGCGGCCGTAAAGCGAATGCTGGCGCCTCCTCCTAACTCACAGAAGTTGGCAAGGAAAAAAAGCGTGCCGAGTTGAAGCAGTAACTGCGCGAGCTTCCGCAGGATGGCTCGCTCACGGCACTCCTTCGTTACGAATGTGCAGGATGCGTCCGCAGTGTTTACAATGGACGGCGTCTATATCGTGCACAAGCAACCCACAGTCTGGGCATTCGAAACGAACCTTGTAAGGATGGAAGATGGCCTGGAGAAGTCTCAGGAAGAGACCAACTCCCACAAACATAACGATGACCACGAGCAGACGCCCGCCAACGCCTTCAAGCGTAATGTCGCCAAACCCGGTGGTCGTGAGGGTTGTAACGGTAAAATAGAGCGCATCCACATAGTTCGAGAGCTTCGGGTTGACCGTGTGCTGCGTAACGTACACCACTGACGTGACAACAAAGATGAAGACGTCGAGATTCACAGTGCGCTGGATGACGTCTTCGTGCAGGCGAAACCAAGAGGAATCCGCCCGCAGGTCGCGCAGCAGATGGTACGAGCGAAGTAGCCGCAGAGCTCGCACTATGCGCATGAAGGCGAGATTTTCGGCAAGATGCCGCGAGCAGCAGCGAAAGACTCACCACGAGGTCTGCCAAGTTGGCAAAGCTGAGAAGAATTCCTTCCGAGCCGGTTCGGCGTAGAGACGTGCGGCGAACTCAACCGACAGCAGGACGGCCATGACAACGTCCAGAGCGATCATCCATAGTTCTTCACTAGCGAACGAAGAGAGGAGAAACGCCAAAAGGGTGGTGAGGCTAAAGGCGACCAGACAATAGCGGAACCGACGTGCCCTTCGTCGTCCCCAAAGTAGAGGCGCTGGAGCCTGTCGCGCAACTTTGCGGCCATGTCTTTCGCATAGCATCGGGCGTCGACCGTTGCAGCTCCTGTTCCGAGCCCTCGAACGGAGCACACATAAGCTCGCAATGTGGTGCCGGCCTCGATTGTCGCCAGCACGGGGCGGCGACCTGATGAGTGGCACGTAGCTCGTGCTTAGGGCATGCGATCGTTTCGCCTCACTCCCAGGAAATGCGGGGCACGTCTCAGTTTGAATCTAGCGGCCGATCCTGACTGTCGCAGTCCGTTTCAGGTCGCCCGGCAGCATGCCATACTTCGCCCATGCCCACCGGACCCAAAGGCCAGAAGTTATCAGCAACGCCGTCAAGGTGATGCGGATCGATACGAGGGAGGCGCAGCAGACGGACCCCGGCAAGCAAGAACCAAGCTGCGCAGACCATGGGACGCAAGGGTGGCGTGAGCCGGGCAAAGACACTGTCGCCCGAGCGGCAGGCCGAAATCACCAAGAAGGCCGCCGCCAAGCGGTGGGAGCGCCGCTCCTAGTCTAGCGAATCGTCAGCTCGACGGCAGCGGCCCGCGAGGGTGAAAGCCTTTCCGTGTCGATTCCCGTGATCGCCACCCAAGATCTGAGTGATGGCTTTCGACCAAGCAGAACGCCGCCTGACCAACCTCCGCAGCTAGTGTCTCATGCCGACGTCTCCAGGAAGACCGCTTGGCCGACACCGCGACTAACGGTTTGGATCGAGTAGCTGTGAGGCGACGGTAATTTGCTTGCGGCCAGTCTCCTGCGCTGTGCGCACGGCTTCGGCAATCGGCTGGGCGCGCATGGAGACTAGCTTTATCAGCATCGGCAGGTTGACGCCCGCCAGCACCTCGATGCGCGCCTGGCTCATGATCGAGATAGATAGGTTCGATGGTGTGCCGCCGAACATGTCGGATAGCACGATTACGCCATCGCCGGTGTCACAGGCATTGGAAGTCGCTAGGATCTCGGCGCGACGTTTTTTCATGTCGTCGTCGGCGCCGATGCAGACTGCCGCGACGCATTGCTGCGGACCCACGACATGTTCCAGTGCGGCTATAAACTCACGCCCTAAGTTGCCGTGCGTTACCAGTACGATGCCGATCATTTGTCGGATTCCTAGAACCGCAGAATTAGATGATGTCCCTGGTTAGCCGGGTGCGAAAAGTGTCCCTATGATCAAGATCACACTGGGTCACTGTCATCCAGACTGATCCGCAAACTTGGCACTGCGTGAATTGGAGCACTGCACCCCTGTAGCCTTGTCCAACGCCACGCGATAGCGTCACCTCCTCGCCAATTGTATTGAGAACCGCAGGGATATTGCTCTGGCAGCATTCGCAAACTCCGTTGGTGTGCACATTGATCCTCTTTCGCGTCCAGGTCGTACAGTCGCCTTTTAGCCTGGCACTGTTCAGTGCTGGGCGGATTGAACCTCCTCGGCTTCATCGTCCGGCTCGCTTTCTGGAACGGACTCTTCTAGTTCCCTAGACGGGGAAATTACCGGGGAGCACGTCAACCATCGCTTCCGATGCCCCGTCCCGCCGCCACATGCGACGGGGCGGCTATCTGCAACGTCAGGTCCGCTTGAAGCCTTCGACCTCGCGCGCGGCCCAGTCGATGGT
>CADECW010000155.1 GCA_902825855.1 uncultured Rhodospirillales bacterium
TAACTATTTGGTCTCTTCTTTCAACACCTTCTGTCTGTCCCGACAGCACCACTTCCAGGGCCCAGTAGGGAGCTGACTTTGTTCACTAATAGTAGCCGCATCGCCGCATCAGTGTGACCCTAGCTGCTTCCGCGCTCTCACTCTAGTCACGTGATTCTAAAGTTCGCTGCATAAGGTCGTCTGTGTTTTCTGGCAGAAGCGCTTGACGGAAGCCCGTATCTGTTCGGCGGACTTGGTTTGTTTGAAGGACCTCGGATTTTGGTTGTGGCGGTCGATGAAGGCCCTGATGTCGGCTTGCTGACAATGCGGGCGCAAATACGGTCGTAGGTCTTTTGCTTCATGCCTCGTGGGCGAGGTCGAATTGGATCCCGCACAGGTTTTGAGCCGCCTAGGCGCTGCCGCAGCCGATAGGCCTCCAGATACGCGCGTGCCTTTTTGCTGCGACGCTGGCTCTCGTAGATGGGATTGCCGCAACAGGCCCGACAAAAATAGCCGCCAAATCCTCTAAAAAGCCGCGCTACGCGTCGCTGGCAAAATGGGCAATGCAGCCAGGGCCTCGTCCCACCGAAGTGGCAGCGCGTCCAGGACACACGGATGTTCTGTTGGGGCAGCTGATTGCGCAGCTCAAGCACGATCCGATGCCGATAGAGCAGCATCCTCGTAATGCGCGGCCAGCGGAATGCCTGCTGGAGTGCAAGCCACTCGTCAGTTAGAAGCGCCTCGCGTTGAAGCTCACGGACATCGAGCGCGTTCTGACCGAGCCTTTCGATTGTCAACTTGTCGTGCATAACACCGACGATCGTAAGGTTCGCGCGAGATGCGCATAGAGCGCATCGGCGACTGCGTTCTCATCGTTGCGAGACTTCGGTTGGAGCAGGCCAAGTTGCGTCAGTGCGTCGAGTTCTTCTTCGTGCAACTCAACCCAAAGACAGCGCAAGCCCTGCCGACGGCGCTCACGGTGGCGGCGCACACGTTCGGCGGCAGGAGTTGGGCTAGAGGTAGGCATCGCGCGTTAAGGGTTACGAGACCCTCCTCAAGCAGCGCGGCGCTTGGTTTCTCTTTCTGCCGCCTTACAGCCCCGACCTCAATCCGATCGAAATGGCCTTCGCAAAGCTCAAGGCCCATCTCAGGCGGATCGGCGCCAGAACCGTCGAGGCCCTCTGGAAGGCCATCGGAAACATCTGCGCCCTCTACTCCGAGCAGGAATGTCGCAACTTCCTCAAAGAAGCTGGATATGCTCCCGATTAAGCGCTCGGTGCTCTAGATCCTTAAATAGCTGAATTGTACCGCTAAGATTGGTAGGAGAGATGTGTTGAACGCTCCTGAGAAATGCCACGTATATGCCATCCAACACTTCATCCTGATTGTTGTCGAATGAATCGTGGTACTTTCTCCACGCAGCTTCAAATGACCCCTCCGCCTTTGCTGCTACAATTCGCGCATCGGTATCAGGTGCGGTCTCATACACACGCTTCGGATCGAAGTAGCTATTTTTATCCCCTCGAGCAGCACAAGATCGAACGGGTCAGTTTCCACGTAGCCGTAGGCTTCGAGCAGACTTCTCCAGGCCACTTCCTCTGGCGGAACATCATCGCCTTTCCAACCAATTTGGAACTGTGACATCGTTTTGAGAAACGCCAAGGGCGGTGCGGTGCCGCGCTGGTCGTGAGACCAAGAGAACAATGCAATCGAACTAAGGGCGCTCTTCAGTAAATCTGGTTCGCAATTCGCAAGAAGATGTCGAATTTCACTCGCAAACCGAAAGATCCGCTGAATAACCGAATAACCCGAATGTTCGTGATACTCAGGGCTATGCATCGATCTCGGACATACTCGCAAAGCGTATCGCTACCGTCGACCGTAATTTCGACGGATCGCCGAGGTGGCGGCTCGTACACCAGTGAAACATCGATGACCTTCTCAAGCTTCTTGTCGAAGTAGTCTTTGTCTTGGGCAGCGGCGGCGTTGGCGCGATCAACCACGTCGGGAGATCGGTGAGCTACGGCGGATAGGCAGCCACCCACACTATGCCCCGTCCCAGTGTTACCGCTTGGGACACGTCCAGCGACTACGAATTTAACAGGTCATCGATGCCCGGGCGTCCCAAGGCATCGGCACTTCCATCGGCGCCGCCGCGTACCGGTACTACAGTCGGTTTGCCGAATAGCAATGACTCGCGCACCTTTACGCATGAATAAAGTGGGTGGAGGTTGTTCGCCGCGACGATGTGAACGATCTTTCCGCTCGAGGAGGCGATTCCAAGCCTGAGCTTCGGGTCGGCGAGCGGTAGCAATCCTGCCGGCAGTGCAGCAGCATCGGCCTTCAGGACGATCTCCGAGGAGGCGTCTTCCGAGACAAGGATCGTAGCTGATTCGGCGCGATACAGTGCGTCAATGACCAGCCATTCTTTCTGCCAGCGCCCATCCTTGTGCGCTTTGAGGACGTTTGATGCCAGCGAGATCCGATCGGCGACTTCCATCTGCTTCATATTGATCGCATCGAAGATGTAGCCGCCTTCGCTAGTGAAACTGATCGATAGCTCGCCGCTCGCCAGCGGGTCCGCCGTTCTAGCGCCAACGCCTATGCTGTCACTTCGTTTCGCCGATGCCGAGTAGCTGACGTTCTCAGCCGTTCCCTCGCGTACGTCGGTCTGAACGATGCCCAGCTCTTTCAACGACGCCACCCGACGAAAGCGCCCGCCTTGGAGCACGCCGATGTCACCCAGGGCGATGGTGGTAGACGGTAGCCACGTCGCGAAAAATCCAAGGTTATTGTGCATCTCCAGCTGATAGCGTTTCACCGGGCTGGGCATATCGCTCGTTCCTTTCCTACGTCCGCCGGCGCAGGCGGCGCACGTCCACGAAGTGCTGGAGCTCGATGTCCGTCTCGAGCATCAGTCGGGTAGCGGCGTCTTTTGCGGTTCGGTAGTCGAGCATGTTGCTACCTTCTGTGCGTTCCGCTTCCGTCTCGGCAGCAACTGTCCGGCCACGGACTTCGACCGCTCCCGTGGTCTCGAATAGCACCAATTCGCCCCGCTTCAGCGCAGCACGAATATCTCCGATCCGCGGTGACGCGTCCCAGGTCACCGCATCAGGAGTCAAGTAACCCGTTACGGCGTGTGCTCCTCGCACAGACCGCATGACCACGATCACCGGCTGCTCGTGCGCTGCTTCGAGGAGCGACGCAAACAGGCAAGCAAAATCGAGACAGGTGCCGCAGTTCAATGCGTCGATCTGAGCCGGAGAGCGAATCCGCTGGACGACCGGCCGGCTCGTGGCTGGCTCGAACGTGTAGTAAAAGCGATCTCGCTTGATGCGATCATACAGCCCCCGGCAGACCTGATCGCTATGTTTGCGGCCTATCTCGGCGCCGTCGATCCCGCGCATGACGCCGGTCACGCGGTCGCTCACGTAGTTCTCTTCGGGTCGGATGTGCGCAAGCAGTCCGGGACCGTCGTTCGGATCCCACTCGTCGCCGCCCGACGTTGGCGTCGCCAGGCGTTGCAGGTCTCCTTCACTCGAAGGCTGCTCAAAGGCACTTTGATAGTTTTGAAAGACTTTAAGGAACTGTGGCTTCAAGTCGTTCGATGAGGTCCAGCGGACAACACCGGACAGTTCTGGGTCGGCGCTGGTGGCACCGGGATCATGTCGCAGACGAACCGACGGGATACAATGGGCGTGCGCCATGGCCAAGTAGAGGTCGGAATATGCGAGCTCGTTGCCGAGGACGAACACGCACAGCTCCGAATCCAGCATCGCCTCGAACACGTCGACGTTGTCGAACGCGTCGTCCATACTAGCGGCAAATTTAATCGATGGAGCGTAGTCTTCAGCCCGTAGAATGGCAGCAACGTGGCTAGCGGCATCGCGAAGAAGCGGTTGGTTGCCCGCGATTAAGGTCGCCAGCCTCCGCGTATATGGACGCCGCGCGCGTCCATACTCCCGCCTGAGCTTTCCGCGAAACTCTTCGATCGCAGCTATGTGGCGGACGCGCTCAGTTCCCGGATCTTCGTGGAAGAAGGGCATCGCCCATGGAGGAAATTGCGACTGGAACTGGGCAAGGATCTGTCCATCTACAAAGAGAATACGCGGTCCGCGTGACCGACGGGCAAGCATCAATTCGCGCGCGATGTAGGGTGAATACGTAATCGATTGATCCTCAGCTATACGTCGAGGAATGATCGAGACGAACCCATCCATTTCGAAGAGGTAGCGTTCGAGCTTCGCGACGCACCAAACATCTGTCTTCTGGTCCGCGCGTAGCGCGATGCCGGCCTCGTTGAACAAGTCCGAGAAATAGGTGTTGATCGGAACGTCGCGATAGCTGTGGCTGAAGTAAGCCTCCATGTCAGCCTCACGCGCTGGCCTTGTTTGGCGCTATAACCATTCGCAAAGACCTCCCAGTTCGGATCGTCTCCCTGATCAGTGAGCCAATTGATCATGCTTCATGTTGCCGTTGAGAATCCACTGAAGCCATCCCCCTGCGACCAACGTTGGGCGCGCTATCGAGGCCCGTCAACCCGCGATGCCGGTAGGTCCAGTGCGGGTTCCACCCAGTGCACCTTACTAAGCTTCAGCGGTTAGCCGACGCGGCTGGAGGACATGAGCCAGGCCCATCCTTAGCTGCGGTGACGAACGCGCTTCTTCGTTGGGCCGGGGGACGACTTGACGTAGCTTGGTCTGCTGCAACACCGTGGCGACCCAACTCCGCTACTCGACTGGACACGCTCGCCATCCATCGCCGCATACTCCGACTATCGGGCGAACCCTGTCTAGGGCAAATGGCTGCCCTCGGGACTTGCACGTATCCGAAGCGAGAAGCATCAATTTTTCCTCCGAGAGTCCTAGGTTCATTGGAAAAGTCTCGAGAAAATTCCTGAGCCGAGAACTGTCGAATAGCAAACTCGTTTGATACCGCTTAAGTCTCGCATCCTGGCCGCAGGTTATGTCCATCAACGCTACTTCGAGTGCTCGGGCGAACCGATTATCGTCGACACTCTTCTGATTAACAGCATCCCACCATTTGGGGGGCGTAGCACCTCGAATGCAGGGTTCGGACTGCAAACTTTCGTTCGAACAAACAAAGGACAAAATCGCTTTTAAAGCGGTCTCCTGCTTCTCCCTTGGCGCGTACGTCGAGACCAAAAGCTTCAACTCCTCGTACATCGAGTCAGCATTTTCGGGAGCTTCCCGTGTTGCGTTGCGGAACACCAAGGAACTATATTGGTGTGGAGGGAATGCGGTGGTACGCCATAATGACGCCTGGCTGAAATCTGCAGCGTGGGCCTGAGAACCCCAGCACGATGTCCCGCTCAGACTTGCCCCATTGAATGATGAGCCTTTAATTCTGACGGCTGTAAGATTTGCGCCTTGCAGCCGCGCCTGGCTAAAATTTGCGGCTTCCACACGAGCGCCGATTAGCAAAGCTGCCTGGAGATCGGCATAGGTCAACGTCGCACCATGAAGGATGGCACCAGTCAGATTTGCAGCCTGCAACTCTGCCGCCGAAAGGTATGCATCATTTAGCGAAGTGCCGGCTAATGATGCGCCGCGCATTTGGGCCCCCTTGAGGGAGGCTCCCTGCAATTGGGCGTAATCAAATACTGCTCGATGAAGTTGTGCAGAATCAAATGAGGCAAATCGAAGGTTCGCTCCCGTGAAATCTGCCCTCTGCAAATTGGCTCTATTAAACACTGCCCGCTGAAGGTCGCGCCCGCTCAACGATACGGATTCGGGCATTGCGGCAACTTTGGTGACGCTATCAAACTTGCCATAGTCAATCACGTTGATGCCGTCCAATACGAGACGATTTGACCAAACGGTCTCTGTCTTGCGCGTGATTTCGTCTACTCGGCCTACGAACAGCACCTCATGCAAATATCTAACTGCGCCCAGCCACTGGCCAGAGTTGGCTGACTTTAATCTAGCCAACCTCGCCTCCTGCCATTCACCAGGAAAAGTGGCGAGGGCAAAGACCAGAAACAGCGTCATGAGGCTCACCACGGCCAGGTTCTTCAAAGGCCTCCGGTACCTCCATTTCAGCCGCGGAGTGTCCGTACGTATGATCGACGGCCAAAGCGACCACAAAAGCGATAGATCCAACAGAATCGCAAACGGATGCCCCCAGGTTATCCACTCGTCATGGTACGGCAGGAACTGAAACTGAAACAGCACGAGCAGCGCGAGCGGCCCGATGACAAGGCTGATCCAAGCAATGAGACGTAGCACAAAGCCGACAATTCCCTCGCGCACTTCTCGAGGGCCGGCGAGGAACTGAGCAAATGTGTTGCTGGGAAGCTGTCGACGAAGGCGTGAACGGAGGTCCTCGTCGTCGACTTGCGCTTGTAGCTCACTGTGAAAGACGCCGATCTTGCCGGCCAACAGCACGAAATGAAGCAGTACGTAGGCGTGGACGATCAGAAAAAGTATCGGCCCAACGGCGAAGAAGGCGGTAAGTGGCAGATCGACGCCAAGGAATGGTAGCCTGATCGGACTTTCCAAGAACAGATCACGGTAAGTGACACTTGCCACTGAGATGGTGAGGTACAGAAGCACGAAGAGGTAGCTGAACCAAAGACCCGTACCGACGGCGGCGGCGTCGACCACTGCCTCACGCAAGGCGCCGAGGTCGCGTGCCTTCTCGGCAAAGGCGGGCATAGTGGATGTTTTCGCGTCCACTATCAGTTTTGTTTCCTGGGTGTCGAACTGATCCGTCATCTTAATGAGGATACAACCAGAGAAAGAGTTGGCCAAGCCAAGCGTACAACCAACTGCGGTCGCTTCGTTCGAGAGACCGAATCCCCTGATTCAGCCTGTTGTCGGCGCCCGCGCTCAGCGGTCACCAGCGCCGGCAGAGATCCCACGGCCGACGGCTCATCGAAACCACTCGCGGCGCCATCTCAGGCTAGCGTTTTCTCGACGGATGCGGAATCAACCGCACGACCAGCTTCGCCGGTTGCCTTCCAGCCGCGACACACAAGTCCATCTGACCACCAATCCAGCTGATGCCCGAGAATTGAAGCGCCGGCATGAATACGAGCGGATGTATCCGAAGTTCTTCCGGCGCATGGATCTCACGAGCGGATGGGCCTATCGGGCTTCGGGGAAGCTCAGCATCATTCCGTCGAAGGCGCAGTACGTCACTGGCATTCCCAGCCAGTGGCACGATCTGGCATCTCACCCCGTTGAGACTCGCCTCCGCGAAGTGCTCGCAGCAGCGGTTGAGCACGCCGAGGTCCTCAAAGACAGGCAGCGGCGTGTTGATGAACGAATGGCGGAGTTGCGGGCTGATGACGAGCGGCGCAGCCGGAAGGAAGCTGAGCGCGATCAACTTCAGCAGCGCACTGCGTTCTTGGTGGACCGGGTGCACGCCTTCGACCTCGTTTCGAGGATCGAGCGGTACATGAAGCCGTCCGCGCAGATGACAATTGGTACCCAACGCCAGAAGCGGCGCGGTTTCTGCAGTTCGCAGAAGAGCACATCGCGGCGCTTCGCTTGGCCTCTGATGTACCATCACTGGAGGAGGACCTAGCTGCTAGCGGTTTGTGGTCGCGGTAGCAAACGTGCTGTATATGCGCCTAAGTCTCTCAGACTTGTTCTTGGCAAAGAATCGATATCGCGATCTTGTCTCCGGCATCCCTTGCCGGGTCGAAATTAACGGGATGCGGGCTGGATGCTGCTGCCCCACACTGGCAAAATGTCTACCAAAACCGCGTTATGCGCCCGCCAACGCGTGCACTTTAACTGCCACAAGATAGAAAACGGCTCCGTCATTCGAGATGGCCCTAACTCGCTGGTTCCTCAAGTTGGGCACAGAAATTGTTGTAGAGACTAACTGCATCAGTCGCATTCCGAAAATATTGTGCTTCACCTTTGCCGACCAAGCCGTCAACCAGGAAACTGTCACTCATCTGAATGAGTTCATTCTTGGTTCTTCGGAAGGGGCGCTCATACCACTTGAAGGAACGGACGCCACGGACCAGCGAAAGATTTGAAATACCAATATCGTTACCGGGTTCGTTGTACTTGTAATTGAAGATTATCCTTTCCGTACCAAGTGTACCGACGACTATGTCGGTCGCCTGGAAAGCAGGCCCGAGCTGCAATGCAACCCCGTTCATCTCGAGATCCCGGCCCGTGATGACCCTGTCGGGAGATTGGTGGTAAAGGCCTTCGTTTTGAATTTTCGCTATATTCATAACGCCTCGCTTCACGCGACGTACTTTCTCTCCCTCTATAGATCGAACAACGGATACCCAGTGCCATTGACCATTGGCTTCCGCAACAGATGGTAAAGTTCTACGTAGGAACTTGCTGGCGAAGAAAGTGACAATGGCATTTAGGCCTTGAAACAACACATTGAGCGATCCAAAAAGCTTGTCGAAGTCATTTAGGGGAAAAGCAAATCTAAACAGATCAGTGGTCCATTGCTGAATGTCTTTGGCCGCAGGGTCGGGAAGTCCTAACTTCACACCCACGTATTGGAAGTTAACTAGAACAAAAACCCCGCCCGCAAGAAGCGCTAGCGTCGACGTAACAATCATTGCTAACACTGCTAGCCTGATAGTCATGCCAACATCCCTCCTCAACACGGTCGACATTGGTAAGGAACTGCCGACCAAAACACGCGGGCGCTGGTAGGCCTGGCAGCCACGACGGGCCATGTCGGTTGTCGGACCGATTTTATTTCACCCAGAACGTTAGTACACAGAAATTTAGAAGCAAGAGGTCGCGTCTCTCATCTTGGTAAAGGGTAGTCGTCCTGCCATCCCGACCCGATTCGCTTTCTCCCGAAACCGGGAAATGATTGGCGACTAACAAGCCTTTGCCCGCGGGACGTGATGCCGAGTTGGGCCGCGAAATATCACAATGATACCGTTATCCGTTTCGAGGCGTTCGTTTTCCCGGCTATAGGCTGGCGTTCCATCTCGGGGGCCGAGCATCGGACTTGCTGCCCATGTTGCGCGTGATCGAGAATGGGGGAACACTCGTAACTGCACTAAGCAGTTCGAGGCCGATCGGCAGCACCCCCCGTACCCCGTCTGGGACCCCCGGGGGCGAGTTTGATCTCTAGACGGCTGCAGCGCCTGCTCCATGACCTCTTCGGGCGTCTTTGCAAGGATCGCCAAGGCGACCCGGAACGTGGCGTTGACCGCCTTGTGTGGCGCGAGGTGCTGATCGGCCATCTCGTTCGCTTGGGCAGTAGCCCAGTATGGACTGAACGACGGGCGCTTGGCTGGAACGGAGGTGAAACTCGAATCGATCCGCATCATCGACATCGAGTCATTTGTGCCGGCCGCCTCAATCGACCGCCTTTACTGGGACATGCCCTATCACCTGGTACCGTCCGGCAAGACCGGCATCGAAGCTTTCTTCGGCGTGCTGGGGAGTTCGGAGTTGCTCCGACATCGCTGGGCGCCACAGGTGAGTCCGCCCCCGCCACCGGCACCAACGTCCGCGGTGAACCCTTCAGTCAGTGGTTTGCTCGTCGCCATGCCGAGCTGGGCATCACCGACCGGCGCGAATTCCGGTCATGAGGTTGCAGAGCCGCCAGGCGATGAACCGGCTGTGAACAGCAAGGGATGTTCCCTTGAGCGAAGTAGCGCGGCTGTGGCAGGACCAGCCCGGACAACCACGGGTAGTTCCTTCTTGCCATGGTGGGTCGGAACGTGGTGTTCTTCGCCAGTTCCGAGGGGGATACTTCATGTCAGGGACGATCCAGCCGGGCGAGCCGAGCCCGGGGCTTTCTTCCAATAACCCGCCAGAATCGACCCGAATTTCCTCTTTTGCGCCCTCGGCGCTTAGTGTCCGGAACTAGAGACTACCTCGCGAGTTGTCTCGCAGGAGAATGTCTCTCATGGCATGCGCCACCGGCAAATCCCCGTTTTGCCTGGCCAATCCATCCCGATTGCGGCCCTTGACCGCAAGGGAGCAGGATTATGCATGTATTGTGCGAAAAATCTGCTATGATAGCAGTGTCGATGACGGCCTGAACCTTGCTGGTCACGTGTTGACCACATTGACGGGCCGCCCTGTGCCGTACCCTCGCGGTACTTCGATCGCAATTCAGTCACGTTGGGGGCGTTTATGGCCCGCCCAACGGAAAAGAGAATAAGCGATGTCATTTGAACTCACGATCAACCGAGTCATGGCTCTTTGCGAACCCGCAAGGATAGAGGACGGGGTTGGCTCGCGCGAAGAGTACGTGAAGCTGTTCCGCTCCATGATGCTCGATATGGCGCATCAGAACGTCGATAGCCTTTACGCAAAGATCGGCGCCGCGGCTGAAGAAGTCGGCGCGCGTATGGAAGCTGCGCCGGCCGGTCTTGAGCTCGACTTGGTTAAGAAGCCTCCGTCCCAAGCTGCTGATGTTCTGAGGATACCTCCAGTCGGACAGGACTCGACTGAGCATTTCGTTGGCCGCTTCGCGCCCAGAACGTTCTCTCTCAAGCTCGACAAGCGTAGCTGGTGGATTCGAACCCGTGCGTCCGTGTCGGCGTGCACACTCCAAAGCAAGGACGGACGTCCAAAGCTTTCATTAACCTTTGAAGGCGTTCCTCAGGATGCGCAGTCGACCCAGCGCCCCAATGAGGGTGACTCCGTAAGCTTCCTTAAGACGACAAGTGCTATGGCGACAGCGGGAATTAAGCCGCTCCGCGATGCCTACGCCGCAGCGCTCGATCGCGCGACGAATTTTCGCGGAGGTCTTTCTCTTCGCCCCGGTCTGGTCCGGATCAATCTCGCCGACAACGACACGCCATCCTTTGCTGCCTTGGTCGATGCAATGAGCTTTGACGGCGTTTCGTACGCCGCTGCACTCGCTGGCAAGGCTGGCGCGCCCGCATCAGAAGGGGCGTCTCTGGTGAAGAGCTTTGTTGCCAAAGTGGAGCCGAATGCTGCGGACAACACCTTTATGTCCGTGGAGTGGGCGCGCGCCCGAGATGTAGGCGTATTGGCTAGATGGGAGAAGCGCACCACTAAGGCGCACGACGTCGTAATGGCGGGACTCACACGCTCCACCAAAATGATGGGCGGTTATGATTCCCAGCCGGGAGCAAGCTGGCGCATGGAACACGAACCGGCATATCTGCGCTTCGTTTCCGGTGCTCGCCACCTGAGCGCCAAGCTGGCTATGCAACAGGCGGCGCTTTTTGATGAACAACTCACTGCAGCCCCGCAGCCCGAACTGATTGTGCCGGCGCGTACGGTTGCGGCCTCGCCGTAAATTATTGTTGCCCCACATTGTAGTGAGAATGTAGAACCTACAATCAAACGGTGCAGAGCGCGCGGGTCATTCGCGCATCATGCATGGCTGTGGTCGCCTGGTCTGGGGGGATTCGTGGCGGGAGGAGAGCGTAGCAAAGTAGACGCGATCTTTGATTCGGATCCTCTTCTTCTGGAACGGCAGAATCAGGATGCGTATGGCCGCATCATTGTCGATAACCTGCTGACGAACCGTGCGTTCCATAAGCAGCTGATCCGGAACATTGATTTACATCAACCTCCTCCGCCGGAGGACGCGGAAGATCCAAGGACCGCCGATGACCTCGCTGACGCGTACGTAAAGAGCCGCAAGTTCCGATTGCCGCTCGAAGTATCGGCAGAGGATTTAAAGCTGCTCAGCCAAGTCACTATGGTATGCGATGCGCAATACACCGGAGCGCGTATCAATTCCGTCGATGGAGTCAGACAGATCCCCTCGGCGAGTGCCATGGTCAAAAGGAACAGTGACGACAAGCGTCTTCGCATCGCGGCGATCGGGTATCGGGTCAAGATCAGCCGTTTGGTGGGACGTCCCGGTGTTAAGACTGAGGATCTTGTCGGCTTCATCGGGCCCGGGGCAAACAAGCTCAGCGGTCTTCCGGATTGCCACGAATTGCTGCAATTAGGGCGGACGGCGCTGGCAGAAAAGGCTCAGGATCTTTGGACCCCGACCATCTGCAAACAGATCCAGCACGCCATTGCTCGAGGAAGCCATGTTATAGTCCTCCCCGAGTTCGCGCTGCCGCCAGCTCGTGAAAATCTCGATATCGAAGAAGAAATCCGCAAGTGCAGTACCGACGTCGAAGGGGCGAGCCCGGATTGCTTTATCTTTGCCGGTTCGCGCCATGAGGGCAGCTACAACCGAGGCCTTCTCCTTCATAGAAAGATGGGAAAGTTTTCACCCAAAGACCAATGGCACTACAAGATCGCGTCCGCTCGGAGCATGGGGGAGAACATCTTGGGGCCGAGAACGCACCAAGTAGTTTCCTACTCGGTTCCGATCGAAATCAATGAAGCAACTATTCCGCTGAACGTAGTGGTTGCCATTTGCTACGACGCGTTTGATCCATCCACATTTCTCCGGTTGCTGCTTCTGAGTGCGCGGCAGCACCTTCAGAGCAAGGATCGCATCATTCTCGTTCCGTCGTTCAATTCTGGCACGCGCTTCGTCGAAATGCTCAGAGACCTTAGCTTCCTTGCGCGGTGTCCTGTCGTCTATGTCAACGGCTTGCACGGTGACGTCCGAATGTTCATTTCGGGCGTGGCCGTCAGAGACATTCTTAACAAGGCCGCCCAGATCAAGGTGCAAGTCGCTGAAGTGCTTGCTGCCAAGGAGATGGCTCTGGCAGCAGTCAATCCTTCAGGAGACGAAGACGATTTTGCGGAGCTGCCGACGTCCGAAACATCGGAGTTACATGAATGCATTGCGGTCCTACGTGTCTTCATGGCGCAGCTCCAGGACATGGAGAAACGCGGCTCGCTCCAGCATATCGTCAGCGTTGAAGACTGCGTGCATTGCGCGAACGGCGATCATCCCAACGATTACGAATGCTTGAGTGATATCGTCTATTACAATCTCGACTACGAGCTGATCCGAAACCTCGTGTGGTTCCGCAATCACTATTTTGGCGACCACGAAGAGTTTCTTCCCGAACCATTGCGCGGGAACGCCTTGAAGCAACGCGCCATGCAAATGACAACCTGAGCCGCAAGTTCATTTGGAGGAGTTTGCCCGCCTATTGTCGCGAGCTTGCGAACGGTGTCGTGAGAACCTGCCCGAGCTCGACACGCCGCAAGGGTTTCTGTTGCTGCTTTGGCTCCTGAAGCACAAACAAGAGCAACGTTCCGTTGTCGGCCGTGAAGAACGTGTAAGTGTTTGAACGGGAATCGGTTTTAGCGGCGGAT
>CADECW010000156.1 GCA_902825855.1 uncultured Rhodospirillales bacterium
CTCCTTCGTAAGGTTAACCACGGTTCCCTCGCACACAATATTCCTGACACTCCCCCTTGTCGGCATCCTTGGGCTTGAAGCTCTTGTGCGAGGCCCACGCCTCGATCAGCGTGCCGTCGACCGAGAAGTGCTCGTCCGACAGCAGCGGCTCGACCTCGGGCCGCTCCAGCAGCTTGGCCATGAACTTGTCGAACACATCGCCCTGCTGAAGGCGCTCGCGGTTCTTGGTGAAGGACGTTGCGTCCCATACCCGATCATCGGGCGACAGTCCGACGAACCAGCGAAACAGCAGGTTATAGTCGAGTTGCTCCATCAACTGACGTTCCGACCGGATGCCATAAAGCACCTGCAGCAGCAGCGCGCTCAGAAGCTGTTCCGGTGGGATCGAGGGGCGGCCCTCGTGCGAGTACAGTCGACCGAAGCTGCGGCTCAGGTCCTTCAACACCTCGCGGACCAGCGCCCGCACCTGGCGCAACGGATGCCCTTCCGGGATGCGCTTCTCGGGATCGATATAGGAAAACAACCCACCCTGGTCTTGAAACTCACCGCGCATCGATCACGCTCCACAGCAAACGCTCGGCTATCGAATCATCATTCCCAGATCCGTGGTAGGTTTTTCCGCAGACTGCTAGAGAAGTTGAGCCGACATAGGCAGGAACTCAAGAACGATGTCTCCGGTCAGGCTCTATATCCCTTGGGCGCGTGCCGGTGACGACCAACTGCACGGCAGTCATCCGTAACGCCCGCGTGTCCGGCTCCAGACGTCACGATGGTGCCGCCTTGCTTCGCGCGAAAGCCTCAACGGCTGCGCGCTGAGCTCCCATGCCGAGGCAGTTCTCCCTCTTCCGAACAGTGCTGACCCGCAAGTAGGCCACAAAGTCGGTCGGCTTCGTGGTGGAGCAGGCTTGGACAGTTAATTCCCGATTTTTTTGGCGTTCCGAACGACGATTCGTGCCATGAGAGAATCAGGGTCAGCATTGCTCTACGGGAGACCACAAATGCGCAAGCTAGCAGCCTTGGCCATGGCAGCCCTTCTATATGCCCCTTACACCGTGGCCCAGCAGCAGCCCTATTCCGGAATGGTTGATAGGCCGATCAAGGCATTATCGGCGGATGACATCGCAAATCTGCGTGCTGGCAGGGGCATGGGCATGGCGCTTCCCGCTGAGCTCAACCGTTATCCAGGGCCAATGCACGTCTTGGAGAACGCCGGCGCGCTCGCCCTGACCTCAGACCAGCGGGACAAGGTGCAAGGCCAGTTCGACAGCATGCGCAGCGAAGCAGTCGCCCTTGGCGAGCGGATCATCGTGGCCGAAGCAGCGCTGGACGCCTTGTTCCGTTCTGGTAACGCCGACCCGGCTTCAATCGATGCCGCGACGGCTGAGGTAGCCACTCTCGTCGGGCGCCTGCGGGCCGTCCACTTGCGCGCGCACCTCGCGACGAAGGCCACACTAAGCAACACGCAATTGGCCACGTACCAGCAGCTGCGCGGATACGACAAGCCGGGCGTGGCACCCGCGCACAAACACTAGAGACTACCCAAACCGCGCTGCCCGCAGGGCCAAAGTGCAAGGCCTCTCGGCTAGGACAAGCGGGCGGGACCGGATATGTCGCCGTGATGGGGCGTCCTCGAATATCCCCCGGAGGTCGTCAAACCGACGGCGCGGGCCCTGTCGCTACCGAAAACCTCATCCGCTCTCGATTTGCCGAGGCGATGATCAATGTTGTTGCGAGTGCACGCTACTTCAAAGGCGGGAGCCCAAAATGGCTCGTCGCGACTGGAGCCATCAAACGCGGGACCTAGCCATCTCACGAGAACTGCTTCCGCGGCCAGCCGGGTCGCGCCGGCCTACTTGATCGTCATGTCTTCGTACGGTGCCGAGTAGGCGTGACCGCGGATCAGGCCGAGCCCGGATTCACCCACCCGCTTCCCGTAACCATTGAGGAACGCAAGTTGCCAGATCGGGGCGTATATGCTGCGCTCGTGGATGATCTGTTGAATGCGATGCAGCTTCGCGGTGCGCTTGGCGACGTCGAGCTCTGCTGCCTGCTCGTCGAACAGCGCGTCGACGTCGGGATAGCTGCCATAAGCGTAGGCGCCGCCCTTGACGGCGAACGCCTCCAGCCGGGTTGCCGCGTTGCCGAACGCTCCGGAAGCTCCTTGAATTACGTTCTTCAGCTTCTTCTCGGAGTAGGCCTTGAAGAAGGCGGCGCGCTCCAGAGGCCGCAGCTTCACCCGGATGCCGGCTTCCTGGAGGTTGTTGATCACCGCCTCAGCGACGTTCGAGTACGAGGTGTCGCAATTGTAGTCGCCCGCATCGAATCCGCCGCTCAGGCCCGCTTCGGTCAGGAGTTGCTTTGCCTTTGCCGGGTCGTACACCGCAGGCGGCGGCTTCCAGTAAAAGGGGAAGCTGTCCGGAATGATGCTGTTGGTTATTGGGGAATACCCCAGCGTTAGAGCCTCGGAGACCGACTTGTAGTCAATCGCCAACCGTGTCGCCTCGCGCACTCGCTGATCATGCCACGGCGATTTCGCATCCCACTGATCGGGAAAGTAAAGCCAGAAGGGTGCCTGAATCACCACCGGCTTGAGCGTCAATCCCGGCGTCTGGCGCACTTCGTCAGCCAGTTCGCCACGGATCGAGTAGGCGAGATCGACCTCGCTGCGTTTCAGTGCGGCTAGTCGCGTCGCCTCCTCTGGGATCACCTTGAAGACAAGCCGCTTCACCGCAGGCTTCTTCCGCCAGTAGCCTTCAAAGGCCTCGAACACGAGTTCCACCCCCGGCGTGAACGAGATAAACCGGTAGGGGCCGGCACCGACCGGTGCTTTCTTGAACCCATCCTCCCCGACCTGCTCGACGTACTTCTTCGGGACGATCCAGCCAGCTCCCGTGGCGGCGCTGTAGAAGGTCAGGAAATCCGGCCAGGGTTTCTTGAGCACGAAGCGAACGCTGCGCGTATCCGGTGTCTCCACTGCAGCCACTCGCTCTTTCATCATCGCTGCCGAAGTGCCGCGATAGCGCTCGAACGAGAATTTCACGTCTTCTGCGGTCAGCTGCTCGCCATTGTGGAACTTCACGCCCGCACGCAGGGCGAATTCGTAACTGAGGCCGTCGGGCGACACTTTCCAGCTTTCTGCCAGGCACGGCTCGACCGCACTGCCGGGCATCGGCTTTGCCATGGCGTCGTGCAGTGCGTACATGACCAGGAATGGGGTGATGATTCCCGGTGTCTCGGCCGGGTCGAACCAGGTGGGCGCCAGAGAAAAATGCACCGCCCAAGTAAGCTGGTCACCCGGGCTCGTACCGAAAGCCGCCCGTGGCCCGGTGCCAGCGGCAATTGCCAGCGCCGAAATCGCCATCATCCTCCGACGCTTCACGTCGGTCCAAACGGTTCTTGCTTCTTCGCCCATACTTGCCTCCCTTTCGACCCGCTTTTGAGGGTTCTTGTATTCAATGAAGTGCCGCAGGCGCTGCTAATACTCACCCAAGACACGGCGCGCGCCCGCACCATTTGATCGTTGCCGCACATCCGTAAGCGCTGATCGCTCCTTGAGGGAACAGAGGGGCGGGCGTTGCGGGTGGTTAAAGATCTGACAAAGAGGGAGCTCTGATCGCTGGCCTGAGCGTTCGAGACGGTCAGCCCTTCGGCGCTGGGGACTTCGTCAGCAGGATTTCCGCGCAAGCGCGCGCAACGTCGGAATCAGGCGACTTGCTGCCAGCCATGGTAGCAAAGCCGCTCTTTTCGATAACGGTGTCGCGTTCCCAAGACTTGGCAGTGTCCAGAGAAGCGATCTTCGCCGATGCATCTACCTGTCTCCGAAAGCGCTCCGCGCAGATGGGTGCCAGGGCGGCGACCTTGGAGTCTCGCGCTGCAGCCGCAGCGCTTACCGCAGCGGTGCCGCCGGTAACCCACCCGAGCGAAGTGAATCCGACAACGGCGAGGACAATCGCCCCACTAACAGCCCCCCACGCGAAGGCGCCAATATTCTTGGGTATCCTCATGGCACGTCCTTTCCGGGCGCACTCGACCCTGAGATCGGCGTACGCGGAATCGCGCAGCCGATTCGAAACACGATTCACCACAACCAGCGGAAGATGGAATGGGCGAACCTCGCCCGCCCACACGCGAGTCTACCTGTTGTTAATTTTAGGCGAGAAACAAGCCCTCTTGACGCGACTATCGACGTACTGGCGGGCAGCCGATTCCAGTTCGAACACGATGGTGGATCACGCCGTACGACGTCGCTAGGCTGCCGCCAAAGCACAAAAGACAGCATCCTAGCGTCCGCACTCTCGATGCTTCCAGTACATACGCTGATTGTGTCTTTGGGAGGGCAGAAGGTACCAACATCCACTTTTGGATGGTCGCGCGCTCTGAGGGCTCTCGAGCGCAAGAACGGTTGGGTCAACGTCCAGCGTGAAGGGGGGCTGTGGGGGTGGATCGCACGGCGACTGCTCTGGGGCTGGTAGTAAGCTTCATGTTCCGGTCGAGGCGAGGTCGGAGCTGGCGTAGAAGAATTGACTGCTACTGCTTATGGCGGTCACGTGCACAGCGTATCAGGCGCGCATGTTGCGCACGTAATCCCTCGGAGCCTGAAAGCGGATCAGGCTTGGCCTTTGCATGAGGGCAATCAGTCGGTCTGCTTGACGGCGGCTCGCCAGTCCCAAGGCGCGAGACATCTATGCCGATGCACGCCTCGATTTGCACTGACGGCCGCCGCTTCTTGCGTAATGTATCGGACCGAATAAGGGACGAATGCATAGGCCATGCCGCCAGTCACCATCGCGGCGGCGATATCGACGCCGTCCGCACGGCAAACCGCCTGCGTTTCATTCCTGAGCGGCAGACCTATCGGCACGCAGGTTACTGACTTCCCTCCAATCAGTTGGCCGAGGTAGGCCTCAGCCTCATACGCTGCCGGCCAGCCATCCGGACAGACTTGTCCGTTGTCTGGCGCATCGATGCCATATAGCCGATACGTCTTACCCTTCAACTCAAGAGAATCTCCGCTGACGACGGTTTGGGCAGAGGCCGGCAGCACGAGGTAATGTACCGCGACGATGAAGCCTAGTCGGGTCAGCCGTCGAATCATGCGTGCACGCCTAACCATCGAACGCCACGCAAACCACATTCCTCAAAGCAGTCTTACGGAGACGAGTAGGTTTGTGTAGCACAAGATTCACCATTCAGATGCTCGACGCGACGGATCGCGGCGGCCGCCCAGCCGGCAAAGCGACGCAGCAAGTTGTTTCCCCCGTCAGACCGCTCGGCCTCTTTGCGCCCATGACTGTTGAAGCTATCCGGGGAGTCGATGTCGTGCCGGATACCCGGGTCGCGCATCGAGTCTCGCCTGCGATCAACAACGCGCGCGGAACTCCAGAGGACGAGAGCAAGGATCACGAATCCGCCGAAAGCGATGAACAACATATAGAAATCATCTGCAGTCATTTGCCAGTTCCCGTTGGCTTGGGTGATGTGTCTAGACCGTACACATAGGGCCCGCTGCTCCGGGCCCACCCTCTGCGCTGTCTGTACGATGCAAGCAACGGGACGGGTGGGCTGGCCTCGTCTGCCAGCCCCAAGGTGAAACAGGCACCGTCTAGCGTCGCGCCTCTCGACTTCGCTCCATCAGTACATATACCGATTGTGTCCGCGCAAAGGCAGGAAGGTGGCACTTCTCTTTGTATAGTTCGCGCGCCAACGTTGAGCATCTGCCGTTCCAAGTCGCAGCGGAGTCGCGAGGCCAAAAGTTAATGTTCGCCGTATTCGCTGTCACCGAAGCTGCGAAGGGCGTCCGCAAACAGGCGATCAAACTAGGATCGCAGCCGGAAGCCACTCGCCTTCATGAAGTAGATTGCTACTTCCACTTTGCGCTGGATTCGTACCTAGTCGCGTGGAATCATTTGGCGCGTCGAACGGAGGCTCGGACGCGACGGTGCGCGGCCCTTAGCCACCAGACCTGTGGCCTTCTGTGAGGCTCGCTTATGACCTGTTTGTCCAACTCTGTTGAGTGACCCGCCGTGCGCTGCCGATCCGCGGCTAGCCTGGCGGGTGCCTGCGTCGCGCTACTCAATGCAAACGCTAGTGGGCAAGTGGTTAGTGGAGACATGCTCATAATGGACGGGAAGCTGTATCGACTCTGGGGGATTGACGCACCGGAGAGTGAACAAGTGTGCGCCGATGGATGGCCTGCAGGCGCCGTTGCGAAAGCACGCCTTCAGATCTTGACGCAGGGCGCCGCCGTGCAATGCGAAGAACGAGAGCACGACAATTATGGCCGAAGCATTGCCGCATGTACGGCGGCTGGCAAGGACCTGGGAGCGGCGCTCGTTCGTGAGGGGCTCGCCTGGCCGTCAAGGCAACATGCGGAAGCGTACTCCATCCAACAAGCGACCGCGATACAGGAGCGACTGGGTATCCATAGTCGCCTGTGCACGCCACCCTGGATATGGCGCGCAGAACGGCGCCAGCAGGCAAGCCACCTGAAGGCAACTATTTCCCGCGTATGCGAAACGGCCCCGTGAGATCGACGGTTGTCACTTCGAGGTCGCTAGAGGCCAAGTTTCTCTATCGGACTGGCATAGGCGGAGGTTGCTGGCATGGCAAATCGCGGCGCTGTCCTTGGGATCATCACTGCGCTTGGTATTCCCAGCCTGGGGCTAAGCCCCTTTGCTCTTACCAGGGGAGAGGCGGCATCGCCGGGCGCATTTCCGCTAGTACAAGCGCCAAATCGAGATGGTGCGACCTCAACAGATGCTTCTCCCGTCGCGCTGATTAGGTCTGCAACCCTCGCCCAACGGGCCGATGGTTCCGATGCGCCGGCTGCCCGGCCACCAGTGCCAATTTGGCGACAGCCTCCGCCGGCTTCTTCCTCGCCCGCTCACCTAGATGTGCCGAAGAGCACTGCTGAAGACCAGTCGCGAGAGGCGCTCGATAGGGAAGAAGCCAAGTCGGCCATCGAACGGGATGGCTACAAGGAGGTCATTGTGTTGAACAAGGCCAGCAATGGCGCATGGCGCGCCAAGGCTTACAGGGGTGTAGCTGAGGTACGTCTGACGGTGGGCTCCGACGGCACCGTATCAAGCGAGTAGTACGTTGAACCACGTTTGGCGCCGGGCCTGGACACCTCTGCCAGTGATGAGGCGTCTTGTAAGGTTGCTTGACTTGATCTTCACAGCTTGTCGACCGAACCTGGTGCGATCGTCGAATCCCCTGTCGGTCCTGATCCCAAGTTCGAACCGTGGACCTGATCGCGTGCGATTGGATGTTCTGCTTCTGGTCCTGATCGCCATCAGTAGCTCAGCAGTGGCGCAGAACCAGAAGTACCGTCCATCGAGATCTGTCACGCCCCCTGCAGCGGTTCCGATCAAGCCAGCGCCGCCGCCCTCCAAGACTCCGTCAAAGTTTGCGCCGCCTGCTTTCAAGATCGTCGTTGCGACCGAAGCTGGCTACCCGCCGTTCAATTACCTTGACCGCAAGGGCCTGCCGGCTGGCTTCGAGATGGAGTTGGCGCAGGAAGCGTGCCAGCGCATAAAGGCGGAGTGCGAGTTTGTGGCCATAGAGTGGGACGAACTGATCCCCGGCCTCTTGAACAAGAAGTTCGACGTCATCATGTCGTCCATGCAAATCACAAGTGAGCGGCGCCAGCGCATGGGCATGTCGCGAAGCTACTACCTTTCGCCCGGGGCGTTTATCGCCCGCAAAGGCGCACCTTTCGATGGGCCGCCTTCACTGTTGCGAAACAAGCGGATCGGTATTCAGGTCGATTCGATGCATGCCGACTGGGCCGACATGAGCTTCCGGCGCTCCGCGCAACTTAGGCGCTATAGTACCGTCGCCAATGCATTGGACGCATTGTCCAAAGACGAAGTGGACGCGGTGTTTGGCGACAAAGCCCAGCTTTGGCTGTGGAGCCAAACACCGGAAGGGACCTGCTGCGCCATCGTCGGGGATGACGTCAAACACAGGCAGACCTTGGGGATTGGAGTCGCCGCCGGCCTCCGCAAGGAAGACACCAAGTTGCGCGAGGCGTTGAACAACGCACTCGGCGAGATCATGAGTGACGGCACCTACAAAGAGATCAACAGCAAGTACTTTCCGTTTCCGCTAAAATAGAGCGCAACCTGAAAGGCGGCCGTGACATCGATAGCTACTTTGGCTCGCGAGTTAGTTGATGGTGTTCGCCCAGCCTGACCGACGTTTGACAACTTACAATCGTTCGACCCCGGATCCGCGATATCTTTGCTATGATTGGCATCGTACTGGTTACCCAAGGCAATCTGGCGCGTGAATTCATCGCCGCCCTGGAGCATGTCGTGGGTCCGCAGCAATGCGTCGCGGCAGTCTGCATCAGCGCCGACGACGACATGGAAAAGCGGCGCGCCGAGATCCTGGAGAGCGCGAAGGCCTGCGACACCGGCGATGGCGTGGTCGTGCTGACCGACATGTTCGGCGGCACGCCATCGAACCTCGCCATCTCGATCATGGAGCAGGCGCACATCGCGGTGTTTGCCGGCGTCAACCTGCCGATGCTGGTGAAGCTCGCGTCGGTGCGCACTCGGCCGATCGCCGAGGCCGTGCGCATGGCGCAGGAGGCCGGCCGCAAGTACATCACCGTCGCCTCTCGGCTACTCGATACAACCCATCCGCATTCGCCTGAACGGTGAGACTGGCGCTAAGCCGCGCATCAATGGTACACGTGTTTGCGACTAGGGAGGCTTACCGGAGACGCCCGCTAAGACGGGGTCGCGGAAGGTTGGTCGGGCGGCCTCCGCCTTTGTCGGAGGCCGCCGCTCAAACCCGGTTTGCCCGTTTCGCCATGACCAGACGAGTCACGGGCAATTTCCTCCCAGTCACCGCACCATTGGAGACTTGGTAAATGACCGCAGGTGATTTTGGCGGGGTGGCCATGCTTTGGGAGGATTTGTGGTTCGGCGTCAGACAGCCGGATCAGCCTATCCTGGGTACGGAGCTCGCCGGAGTGGTTGAGACGGCAGGCAAGGACGTGACTCTATTGAGCCCGGGCGATGCGATCCTGGCGTTTCCCGGCGGCAAAATGGGCTGCCATGCGCAATATTGTGTTCATTGCCGACGACGGAGCGTGGGCGCCCAAACCGGAAAACATGGCGTTCGATGTTCCTGAATTCGTTGTTTCATCAGTCCGTTTTCCTTCGCGACCCCTGTAGCTCCTTCAAATGGCCGCGATTGTTCGGAGGTATCTTATTGAGGAAGCGGAGAATAAAAGGCATGCTGACGAGGCGCTGGCCTGGGCGCAGGCGGATCGACAGCACGCGGAAGCCGAGGCCAAGCGCAATAGGGAGGACACGCATGGGCGCGCCTGGTGATCTGCTGGAAGACGCTCGCGGTGTCCTCACTCGAACAAAGTGACTGCAGAGACGTTGGTCGGCGCTGAGGTTGCTCTAACCGCGCCAAGACCTAATGGCAGTACACCGCCGTTGCGCTGATCACAGCGGCGGCGGAGCGAGTGAAGGCCAGCCTGCCGGGGGCGGGCCTTCAAGTGCGCTTCGCACTATTCATTTGACATTCTGCGGCCCACGCTGCTCGGTGCCGCCCGTGTAGAAGAGGGCCGTTGTCTTGCCGTCGGCGAGCGCCTGCTTCACCTCCGTTTCAAAATTCGATTAGACAATAGAGGGCATCGGGTGGCGCGCCAGGAATGCCGCGAGGGCTTCGGCCATGCCCGTGGGGTTCATGTATTGAAGGCCGTGAGTAGCGCCCGAAAGGACGAATGCTTCTGCCTGCGGGAGCCATGCCTGCAACAACGCATGGCCTTCGACGAAGAACGGGTCTGAGTTCGCGCCGACCACCGAGAGCACCGGCTGCGAGATTCGCCGGGCAAGGTCCTCCGTGAAATGCCATTCGTTCAGCGCCGGCAGCTCGACCTGGAAAAAGGTGTCGATATCCGCGACGGCACGGTCGAACCAACCGTCCGGCAGATTGGCGCCAACAGCGACGTCGTAGTTCTCACCGAGGACAACGTTAAGGAATTCCCTGACGGCGCCTGGACCGTCTCCGGATTCATAAGCCTGACCGGAGGGTCCCATGCGAGCAAAGAATGATTCAGCGCTGGCTACAGCAAGCGGCGGCTCAAGGAGCGCAAGCGAGTGCACGGCATCCGGAGCGCCCAGCGCGAGCTGAAGCGCGGTTGCGCCGCCGTAGGAATGACCGGCAACGTGCGCCCGCCCGCCGGCCACGCGTTGGACAACCGCCAGCGCATCCTGCGCCTGCTTGGCGATACTGAAGGGCCCCGTGTGGTGAGTGCTTCCGAGGAAACCCCGACGGTGGTAGTGAGTGACCTGGTAGCGGTCCGTGAGCGCCGGCTGGTCCAGGAGGCAGTCGAACGCTTCGCCCGTGATGCTGCCGTGGATGAGGACGAGGGGTTCACCAGTGCCCTTCGTCTCGAACTCGAGCTCCCCGCCGTTGACCGGCAACCGTTCCATGTAGCGCCTCCTTCGAGCCGACATTCCCCATATGAACCCTTGGAGCGATGCGAAATGCTAGCATTCTGCCGGATTCCGGGGAAGCCATGGGCGGCCGACACAAGTCTCCCCGCTGCTCCCGCCGTGCACGACCTCCCGAACGACCTTTGATCCATCGATTTGGCACTTTTCCTCGCCATTCAGACACACTCCTCCCGTGATGATGGCGCATCCGCTCCGTTCAGTCTTACGCTGGGGTCGGTCGAAGTCGCAGCTCATCGATCAGCCGCAGGATTTGCTCGAACAGTTCGGCACCGCGACCTCGGCCATCTGGAAGACGGCGTAGCGGGCATGGCGCACGACCTTGGCACCGATCTTGATCAGCTTCTCCCGCAGGCTGGTCAGCGACCACTGCGCGACCGCCTCGGGCAACGCCAGCGTCCGCATGAAGTTGGCGAGATTGTAGGCCAGCGCGTGAAACTGAAGACGCACCGCGTTGGCGGCGAACGAGCAGCATGACAGTCGCGTCCACTTGATCGCGTTCTTGCCTTCTTTGATTTATTGCTCGCACGTCCCGCGCTTGTTGTAGAAGGCGACGACCCGCTCCACCGGACGTGACAGGTTGGTGACGATGAAGCCGACGCGGGGATAAAGCTCGCCAGGGTGCCACTCGACCTTGGCCACGACGCGGCGCGGCATCGTCCAGCTTGCCGCCTGATAGCGGAAGCTGGCGTAGTAGCGCCGGACCGTGATCGGCGGCCGACCAACAGGGCGCTTGAGCAGGTAGCCGATCCTGTCCTGCAAGATGCGGTTGGCGGGTAGCCGGATCGTGTACTTCTTCGGCTTCCAGGAACTCGTAGACCTCGGGGTTGGCAAAGGCGGCATCGGCGCGGAAGTAGCGGCGGAGGTCGCGCTCCCGGTAGCGGGCCACGACCGGTTCGAGCACGTTTTTCCAGCCGTCCGCCGAGTGAACGTTGCCCGGGCGCAGCGCAGAACGCTCGAGATCACCGAACTGGTTGAACACGAACAGCGGATGATAGCAGGTGCAGGCGAAGTGACCGTTGTAGGCGGTGCCTTCCTGGTCGCCATGGGTCAGACTGACACTCGAATCCATATCGAGCACGATGGATCTCGGCGAGCGGTGGCCATGAACGTGGTCGATCCTCTGCCCGGAGAGATCGGTGAGCGCGGCGAGGTTCTTGTCACTCGCGAGTCACTCGGTCTCGAACCGCCCCATCTGGCTGGTCGAAGCCGCATCACGCTCGACGGCCTTGCCGCCGACAAATTAACGCATTGCAGGATCACGCCCCAACCGGTCGGCGTCGTTGACGTCCTCGTATCCGGCAAGCCGACCGAACACCGACTGGCGCAGCATGCCCACCAGATCGTGGCGACCATTCCGGCCCGTGCGACCGTCAACCAGGTGTTGCTCCGCGATGGCCATCAGGCCGAGCACATCATCGAGTTCGCGATAGGCCAGCAGTCCGGCATCGGAGGTAACGCTCGACCGTGGAACTCAAGCTTGAGGCGGCGGTCGAAATCGAGCCGGAGCGCATCGGATTCGGCTTCACCCGCTGGTTGCGCCATCATCGCCTCGATCCAATGAGATAAGATGCCGAATCTTATAGCTCAAATGGAATCAGCGCGGGCCAGTTCAATGGCTCATCTGGGAAATGCGGGCTTATGTCCCGCCCACAGGAACGACGTCATCTCACGGGCAATCGCTTCGATGATGACAGGTAGCTTCTTGCCTTCAGAGGAACCCTCCAAAGGAATGCGCTCCAACATCACCGGCTAGCGCAGCGAAAGCCAGGTTAGAAGCAGCTATCCGACGTCGCTAAAGCACGCCTCATGCTATCAGCCATCAAACGTAGAAGGTGTCTTGCTTCAGAAATTGAAGGATAGTCCGACAACGAAACTGTTCGCAGTGGAACCAGTGCCGCCGGCAGCTATTGGATAGTCCCAATCAATCGATGCCTCGAGCGTCAGCTTCACCGACTCGAATACCCATTCCGACGCCGTCATGATCAGTCGTGACTGCGGAACAAAGCCGACCCGCGTCGGCACCCCATTGAAGTTCTGAGTCACGCCGGCCATGCCTTGACTGCCCGAGTAGCCGACTGCAAGGAAAGTACCCTGGTCGCCGATTATCTCGACCCAGGGATTCCAGCCGAATTGGAAGCCAAGCGCGGCCTGCCAAGCCGCCGGCTGGAAAGTTACATAGTTCCCCAATCCATCGAGGATCGTCGAAGAGCGCAAAGCCGTGTTGTATTCGCTAATCAACGAGAAAGGACCAAACGACGCTCTGAGGTTGGCCGCGAACCCGGGAACGCGTCCGATCTGGCCCATGAACGTGCCATAGCCCTGCTCGTTGCTGCTCAAGAAATTGCTGGCGAAGACGTTGGTGTTGAAGTCTGCCGAGATGTCCAACGACCAGGGACACACTACCGAATCCTTCAACTCGCTGTACGGGCGTCCGCAGTGACCGGAGGCACGAACCCCGAGACTTCCACTGAAGTTGTGCGAGAAGTTGAACTGGTTGTTGATCAGGTCGTTGCCCTGGAAGAAATTGAAACTTCCATAGAAAGGCGCGCGCTCGGGCGGCGTTGCCAGCGGCACGAGCGGGGTCG
>CADECW010000157.1:0-8080 GCA_902825855.1 uncultured Rhodospirillales bacterium
CAGGTAGGGGAGGAATTCCACTACACGAGCGACTCCGCTGAGAAGCGACTCGATAAGGGTGTGCTGCAGTCGATAGTCGACCAGATTCAGGGAGAAGCTTCTACGTCTGAAGGCAGGACTCATGGCTAGCGTAGTCCTGCCTATCATCGTCGGCGCGCTTTGTTTGATCATCGGCTGGCAACGCAACGCAATCGCCAAGATCCTGGGTCTGGTCGACAAGCCCAACTCAAGGGAGAAGCTGCACGACAGCGCCACCCCAGTCGTCGGGGGGCTCATGTTCCTCGGGTGCGCCATCCTATTGTTGAGTTGGAACTATGGAAGGATGGTCGTCAACGAGCAGCAAGATCAGCGCTTGTATCTCATCGGCGCTATCGTGCTTGCGCATAGTGTCCTGGGCATGACCGACGATCGGTATTCCGTGCCGCCTGCCGCCCGACTGAGTTATTCACTATCACTCGTGGCTGCCGTTCTGGTGACCGACCGTACAATGGCGATGCGTGAACTGTATTTCTCTTTCGGCCTGTCGTTTCGCCTTGGTTCTCAAGTGTCTTATTTCTTCACGGTTCTTTTTATCGTCGGCTTCATCTACGCAGTTAACATGATAGATGGCCTCAACGGCATTCTCGGTGTCTATGGCCTGATCATGACCGCCTTCTTCTCGCATTGGCTGTTTGCCGGCAACGAAGTCTACTTCATATGTGCTGCAACAGCACTCGTGGTCTTCCTTGCGTTCAACGTGCCGGGCAAAATTTTTGCCGGCGATGGTGGATCGTATCTTCTCGGTGCAAGCGCCGGCACACTGTTTCTGAACCTCTATGATCAAACGTTCGAGGAACAGTCATTCCCGGTCGACATGATCGCCGTTGCCGCCTTCGTGCCGGTCATTGACGCCATCCGTGTCTCGTTGGATCGGCTGCGCCGTGGTGGCAACATGTTCGTGGCGGACCGGAACCATCTCCATCAGATTCTGGGCGCGAGGTTGGGACCACACAAGGCATTGCTCGGTTATTCCGTCCTGGTCGCTGCGCCGATGGGAATTGCGGTTGCCTTCCCCGCATTTACGTGGCTATCCGTGGTGCTCGCTGCCGGAGCGTACGTCGCCATCGTGTACGCCGCGCGCCTCGATGGCTGCAAGGAAATTGGATGACTGGCGACAGCTGCCTCGCCGCCACCTGTGGCGTTGCGACTCCAGCCTGCAAACCGAAAGCCCCGGGATGTGATCTCGGAAATTGAAGTCTGTTCGGCAGGGCGGATTGATGATTCGCGAAGACACAGGCGCTGCTCGGCGCTGTCGTGGAGCTGGAGCAACTTCACTGCCAATGAGCAAATGCCAAGCGGGCCGTTATGAGGAGGTCCGATTAAAGGTCATATCCAGCAAGCCCAATTCCCAAAATAATCTTTGCCTGCAGCGATTGACTGCCTGCCGAAGACAGTGTGCAAATTCGTGGTGATAAGGGTCCTCCGATCAACTACATTATTTTGTGGGAAAATATTGGGGAGTAGTTGATGACAAAGCTAGTCTACCGCGGCTTTGCCGCTGCTTGTGCTGGCATTGGCTTGCTCGCTGGCGGCAATATCGCCAGTGCGCAGATGCTTCCTAAGTCGCCCGACATGCCCGACATTGGACGGCCGCAACCAGATCAGGATGAGCGGACGCGCGCGGCTCAAGCGGCACAGAACTATGACCCGGCCGGTATTCCCATCGGGTCATTCCGCCTTTTTCCCGTGATCGAACTGGACGAAACCTACAACGACAACATTTACGCGACGCCGTATGGCGTCCCGGGACAAACAGCCAGCTTCATACAGGTGATCAAGCCCTCGCTAGAGCTGCGTTCCGATTGGAACAATCACATGCTGAATTTTTACGCCTTGGGGGCGTTCGGCATCTACACGGCCGCCAGCAACGCTGATTATCAAGACTTTTCGGTCGGCATGAACGGGCGGCTCGACATCTACCGAAACCAGAACGTGTTTGGCGCCGCCTCATTCAATCGACGTCATGAAGATCCGGGTACACCCAACGCGGCGGTCGGCCAGACGACCCCGACCGTTTTCAATCAGACGATTGCAAGCGTCGGTTACTTCCAGCAGTTCAACCGCTTCAGCGTGCGCCTGGACGGCGAACTGGACAATTATACCTATTTCAACAACGGTCTGGGTCCCGCCCAGGGCGTGATCCCGAACAGTGACCGCGACCGCATCGAGTTCTACCAAGTCGTGCGATTGAACTATGAGTTCTCGCCAGGCTATGAAGTTTGGTCTCGTGCCGCGTTCAATCAGCGCGTTTACCGCTACGTCCCCGATTCCCAGGGCTTCGATCGAGATTCGAACGGCTGGAGCATTGTTGGTGGGCTTGCCATTGACTTCGGCGGCATCACATCGGCTGAGATTTTCGCCGGATATGTGCAGCAGAATTACGTCAGTTTTCAGACGCTCAGGGCACCAACTTTTGGGATCACTGCCAATTGGAATCCTCTACCCGAATTGCGTATCAAGCCCTTCCTTCGCCGGACAGTCGAGGAGACGTCGTCGACGATTGCATCCGGCTATCTGAATACTCAATTTGGTGTCAACGTCGGCTACTACTATCGGGAAAATATCAGATTTGACGGGCTTGCCAGGTACAACTTCATCGACTACCAGACCATACCCACCGTGCCCGCCTGGCACGATCAGTACCTGTTCTTGAGCATCGGCTTGAAGTATCTACCAACGCCGAACTTCTTCATCGGCCCGGAGTATCAATTCACCAACCGAACTTCGGATCAACCCAACGCCAACTACAGCCAAAACATAATCATGTTGCGCCTCGGCGCACAGCTCTAGTCCCGACCAGCCTTCCGACCATGAGCAGCGCTTCATTCGGCCGAACACGATGTGAACTTTGATTTGGTGAACGAAGGAAGTCGCGATATGGGCAAGGTGTGGAGGGTGGGAACAGCAATCGTTCGCGTGACGATCGTTGTCGGATTGATGCTTGTCCAGCTGGCCTGCGCTCCCAGGGTCACCTCTGATGCGGGACCGGCCGCAGGCTCGGCCTATCGCCTCGGCACAGGGGACAAGCTCAAGATAACAGTGTTTGGTGAGGAGGATGCCTCGGGAGAATACGAGGTTGATGCCACTGGATCGATTTCGGCGCGCCTGTTGGGCCGCATGGAGATCAAGGGCATGACGGTATCGCAACTCGAGCAGGCCCTTGTCGAGCAGTACAGCAGTCGAGGCTTCTTCCGTAACCCGCGGATCAGCATAGAGCTCATCAATTTACGTCCCTTCTTCATTCTAGGTGAAGTCGAGAAGCGCGGCTCGTATCCCTACATCAACGGGCTTACGGTAGCCCAGGCGGCTGCCGTTGCTGGTGGGTATACGCGGCGAGCAAGTGTTAGCCGGATCACGATCCAGCGGCAGGGCAGCGGCAAGGAAGAAGCTGCCGGCGAGGATACGCCAGTTTACCCGGGTGATATCGTCAGAGTGCCGGAGCGTTCCTTCTGACCGACATCCGATGGAGAAAGAAGGCAGGACCAGTCTCGAAGTCAGAAGGGCCGACGGAACTGTCTAGCATCGTGCATCGTGATGGACCGGATGGACAATAGCGATGTGCCCGCCGCGCAGAGCGCAAAGCGTTCGGCGGAGCAACCTGCGGTACGGCCCATTCTCGCTATCGCGTCATGTGCGGGACTTGGCCTCCTTCTCGTGATGTTGGCGGCGCCGCGGACAATAGCTGCATGGTCTGCTTTTGCTGCCGGACCAGCGCTTGGCACGATTTTCAATGGGCGGACGCCGAGCGACGACGACCTCAATGCCGCTGTGTCCGGGCTGGAGCGTGCCGTTTCCTGGTCGTCGTCCGGTAGCCGACTAACCGAGTTGGCATTGCTTCGTGCAGTACAGGCTGAGCGATTGCCTGCCGACAGCCGGCAGCGGCAAGAATTGCTGGCGCAGGCTGAGGACTTGCTGGTGAGGGGATTGAGCGCCAATCCCAGTGACGGCTACGCCTGGCTGCGACTGGCCGTCGTTCGCTCCGCACGCGGTGCCGAGAGCAGGCAAGTTGTGGCCGCCTTGCTGCAATCGATCGACACAGCTCCAAACGCGCGTCACTTGTGGCTTCCCCGGATTGAAATGATGCTGCGCTATTGGCCAGATTTTTCTGTGGACGAGCTCCTTATGATGCGAAGCCAGATCCGAATGATTTGGACGGACCCCCTCTATCGCCTGCCGCTCATGCGAGTGGCAGACGTGCAAGGACAGGCATTGATGGTTCGATGGTCCTTGTCTGGCGACCCAAGCGTTGAAGCTGAATATCAAAGACTGGAACCTGACGTCGATGCTCGTTGACCTCGCGATGGTGAAGCCGGCGACCAATGTCGCAATGGTATCCCTTTCGGCTGAACACTTGACGATGCCGGCCAAATGCAGGACGCGCAACCCGATGCTCGACATGGCCATGCGGTGTAAGTCGTGAGTGGCCGATATGTCCTAGGCATCAACTGGGAACAGAATGCCACTGCCGCATTGCTTCAAGATGGCAAGGTGATCGGTTGCCTTTCTGAAGAGCGCGTCTCGCGCGTCAAGAATGACGAGCGATACCCAAAGGAGGCGATCAACTGCCTCCTCAAAGATCATGGGGTTGACGTCGAAGATTTGGATGCCGTGTGTTTTGTCTCTGACAACTGGGCCCCAGGCTACATTCTCACACGTCACTACACGAAGTTCTCGATCGCTGACTATATAGAGGAGCAGAAGCTTATCTGGTATCCACGGCTGTTCGAGGGCAATAGATCCGTTTCGCAGCTCCAGGTATTCAAGCAAAGGATCGACGTCGCGCAGTTTCCAGGTC
Organism: uncultured Rhodospirillales bacterium; assembly: GCA_902825855.1. Taxonomy (GTDB): domain Bacteria; phylum Pseudomonadota; class Alphaproteobacteria; order Reyranellales; family Reyranellaceae; genus Reyranella. The sequence goes on from CADECW010000157.1 coordinate 4,835, forward strand.
CTGCCTTCTGGAATCCCGTGATCGCCGACTACGAAGGGAACAGCGCGCACGCTTCCGACACGTCGCAAGCCGAGATGGGTAAGGCGATTCGCCGGAAGGTGGTGGTCTCTCATCTTGGCATCGACGAGAGCAGGGTTTTCTTTTTTGACCACTCGTTTTGTCATGCTGCCTACGCCTACTATGCCACGTGTCACGACGATAAACCTCGCCTTGTTCTGACCTTGGATGCGTTTGGTGACTTCGTGAACTACTCCGCGCGTGTAATGCAGCGCGTGTCGCCTCAAGATCAGGGACCTGTGAGCGAAAAGCTGATCGCGAGCGGCGGCAACTTCATCATTGGACGGCTCTATCGCTACGTCACGCTCATTCTCGGCCTCAAGCCGAACGAGCATGAATACAAGGTCATGGGCCTCGCGCCTTACTGCAAGCCGCGCTACTTTCAAACGCTCTTGGAAAAGTTTCGGCGCTTCCAGAGAGTCAACGGCTGCGATTTCGAAGACCTCGAAAAGCCACGTGATACCTACTTCACGATCAAGGATATCCTGGACGGAGAGCGCTTCGACAGTATCAGCGGTGCGCTGCAGGCCTACACTGAAGAGCTCGTGGTGCAATGGGTGACCAATTGTATCGAGAGAACCGGTGTAACGGATGTCTGCATCGCGGGTGGTGTCGCGATGAACGTCAAGGCCAATATGCTCGTCTCCGAGATCCCGTCCTTGACTTCGGTCGTGATCCCGCCGTCTCCGGATGACAGCTCGCAGGCAATGGGCGCAGCCTACGCCTACTATCACAAGCTCAACGAAACCGGCGCTAAGCGGGTGGCAATTTCATCATTGGATACGCCCTATCTCGGCCGGCAACCTTTCGAGCGCGGTTCGGATCTGCGCCGCTGCGAGGATGTGTTGACAAGCAAGGGCTATTTGCTTGTTCGTGAAGATCTCATGCAGCAGACGGTGGCTTTGCTTGCGGATGGAATGGTCGTCGGTCGGGTCGCCGGGCGTGAGGAATTTGGGGCACGCGCACTGGGAAACAGATCGATCCTGGCCGATCCGCGCAACGTAGCCATAAAAAAAGTGATCAATGAGAAGATCAAGGATCGTGACTTTTGGATGCCGTTCGCCTGTTCGATTCCGATGGCTCACGCGGAGCGTTATCTACGCCTGACGGCGCCGTTGAAGAGTTATGCCTATATGACGCTCTGTTGCAGTTCAGAACCACAAAGTGCGTTGCATTCAATTTCGGCCGCCATCCATCCCTACGACGAGACATGCCGTCCGCATATCGTTCCAAAAGGATCCAATCCTGGCTATGAAGCCCTGCTTGAGGGCTTTGGTGAACTGACGGGCACGTTTGCGCTGCTCAACACATCGCTCAACCTTCACGGACAACCGATCGCAAGCTCGATGGATGATGCTCTTCACGTGCTTTTTGAATCCGATCTTGATGCGCTCGTGACTGAGCACTTTCTGGCGGTCCGGCCTGGAGCAGGCGCTTCCAGGAGGGATCTAAAGCTCCCTTGACCACGTGCCGCTTCGGTAAGCAGTCTCGGCGGACCGGCGCCCTGCAATCAGCGCCATAGGCCCACGCTCGAGCAATCGCCGCTTTCGGCTTGGCCGTTTGAAAGCCGAGGTGGATACCCAAGATGCCGGAAGGTTGGAGCCTACTCTGCTTCGTGGCAAATAGGGGCATCGGCAAATCGAGGGACTTCATTCTTGGGCCTCGCTTACAACGATCCTGAAGGCGCCAAATGAAAAGCCTCTTCGCGCTGGCGTATGCCGTAGCCCTGGTTGCATGCGCAGAGGGAGACGCCAAGACCAAGATGCTGGACGACCGCACGGCTGCCATATCTGCCTACGGCTACTCCGACGAAAGCCACACCGACGTCACCCAGACCATGTTCAACGAGGCATCCAGGCAAGCGTTGGCGCGTGGCTACAGGTATTTTCAGGTCTTGCAGGCAAAGGTCTCCACCAGCATTGGTGCCGTTCGGCAGTCTTCCGCAACGCCATCCGCCAGCGACGTCCAATCACATCGCAGCATTACCATCCCGGCTGAGGGGAGGCCTCGCGGGAACATGCTGGTTCGCTTCCATAAGGCAGGAGAGATCAGTCCCGATCAACCCGGTATATTCGATGCGCAGAAAGTGCTGCGCTGAACTAGCCGCCCGCGTCCCGGCCCCACTTCAGTCCCCCAGCAATTCGCCGATCAATACGGCCTGCAACACGCAGAACGCGCATATGCCGATCCACAGCCATCTATCCCGCGCCGTGTTCGAAGGCCATGGGTCGTACCCTGGAACGATGAGGAACGCCATTACAAGGGTCATTCTCGAACCCCTCTCTTGAAGCGAAGCATGGAGCTTTGCGCCGCGTCCACGCGCGGCCAATTGCTCACCCAAAAGCCAACGCGACGCAACTATCCGTCAATCATTTCGCCTGGCTCGAAGTAGAACACTACCCATCGGCACGATGCAACAACGCGGCTCACGCCCTCGAGTGTCCACTTCTTGCCGGCGTGACAATGAATGCAGTGATGCCTGCGGCCATGCCTAATCCCCCCAGCCGCCTTTGGACATCGCAGGTTGACCGATTTTCTCGGAGCCGCAACGCTCGGCTCAATCTCCAAGGGAGAAATGATGGCCAGTTGCCATGCGACTCTGATTGCCGACGCCTGCGCAGTTGCGCTGGAAGGTTGCGACAAGCCACTGAATATCCTGGCGATGCTCGATGGCCGCCTTCCCGAGTCGAAGGCAAGAGCGCGGTGACTTTCTCTCCGGAGGTCGACCCGGCAGATGCGGGACGAACGGCCGCGTTCCTGAAGACCTTATCGGACGCCGAGCTATCACAGGCGATCGCGTCGCCGACGGCGCTCGTCGGAAGGCTCGAAGGATTCACGATGAATCACCTCCGGACCGCGGCCCAGGATACTGTTATAGGGTTGGCGCGCTTTGAACAGGCTATCCGGCAGAGCGATCGGATTTCGAGAGACGCTCGTCGCGCTCAAACGATTGCGGCGTGCGCCGCAGCAATTTCTCTTCTGTCTTTGCTGGTGGCGGTGTTCAAGTGACCCGGGTGCGAGGTGGAGACGACGCCCGCCAATGTCATGGACTCTCCACGACTAGAGCCTTCATCTGCGGGTAAGCATTGTCGCGAAGAGTCGCGACGTGCGCCGCGGACGCTAAAGTGCTCGGGCAAAGGGGGGTAGGAATGAAGCGGCGCGTATTTGCCATCGCCATGTGTTGGAGTC
>CADECW010000157.1:8090-9293 GCA_902825855.1 uncultured Rhodospirillales bacterium
TCAAACAATTGCGGCGTGCGCCGCGGTGATCTCGCTCTTGTCTTTGCTGGTGGCGGTTTTCAAGTGACCCGTGCGCGAGATATAGACGACGCTCACCGAAGTCACGGGTTCTCCACTAGGGGCACCATCTGCGGCTGACCATGGTCACGAAGCGTCGCGACGCGCGCCGCTCAGGCTAAAGTGCTCGGGCAAAAGGGGGGTAGGAATGAAGCGGCGCGTATTTGCCATCGCCATGTGTTGGAGTCTGACCTGGAATGGTGCGCAGGCGGCCGACCCATTGCCGGTGCTGCGGGAAACTCCAATGTTTGCCGATCAGGTGAAAGCCGGTGCTTTGCCGCCGATTGGCCAGCGAATACCCACGCCGCCTCGGATAATCCGGGAATTCGCTGGCCGAGATGGTCCCGGCAGGCCAGGTGGCCAGTTGAACATGCTCGTCGCGACCGCCCGCGACACTCGGCTGATGACCGCATACAGTTACACTCGCTTGATCGTCTACGATGACAAGTTTGTGCTCCATCCCGACCTGCTTGAACGGTACGAGGAGAAGGAGGGCCGCGAGTTCACCTTCAGGCTGCGGGGCGGCCACAAGTGGTCGGACGGACATCCCTTCACGACCGAAGATTTTCGATTCTTTTGGGAGGATATGGCCAACAACAAGGAACTGTCGCCATCCGGACCGCCGCTGGAACTCCTTGTCGATGGAAAGCCGCCTTCGGTAGAAATCCTCGACGAACGCACCATCAGGTACAGCTGGGAAAAACCGAACCCGTACTTTATCGAAAGTCAGGCAAGGGCCGCGCCGCTGTTCCTGTTCAGGCCGGCGCACTACCTGAGGAAGTTCCATCCCAGGTACGTACCCGTTGCAGAAATCACCAAGTCGACGAAGGGCGGCGGCAATTGGGTCCAGAACTTCCGCCGGCTCGACGTCATGTTTGCCAACGACAACGTCGACCTGCCGTCGTTGAATCCATGGGTCAATACCACTCCGTCACCAGCGCAGCGGCATGTGTTTGTCCGCAATGCTTTCTTTCATCGCATCGATGCCGAAGGGCAGCAGTTGCCCTACATCGACCGTGTGATCCTCACACAAGTGGCGACCAACCTGGTGCCCGCCAAGTCCGGCCTGGGCGAAACGGACCTGCAGCCCCGCTATCTGAACATGCGCGACTATACGTTCTTGAAGAAGAGCGCCAAAAACACCGG
>CADECW010000157.1:9393-13046 GCA_902825855.1 uncultured Rhodospirillales bacterium
TCATCGTCGAAAGCGCGAGCGAAGAGAGCGAAGATGCCGACGCACTTCATTTGATCGGCGAGTATTGGCGTAAGATTGGCATCAAGATGCTTGTGAAGCCGCAGACGCGTGAGAACTTTCGCCTGCGCGCCTTTTCCGGTGAGGCCCTGATGACGGCCTACGCTGGAGTGGTGACGGCAAGCCCGACGACGAATACCAGCCCAAGGGAGTTCGCGCCGACCATGCAAGGTGGCCTGCAATGGTCGAAGTGGGGCATGTTCATCGAATCCAAGGGCAAACAGGGCGAAAAGTGCGATATGGAGGCCGCCTGCAAGCTCCTCGACTACGTCAAGGAATGGGAGACGGCGGCCGATGATGCCGGTCGACGGGCCGCGTGGGAAAAGATCCTTCAGTCCAATGCAGACGAGGTCTTTTCTATCGGCACCGTGAACGGTATCAGTCAGCCAGTGGTGGTGGGCGCCAAGGTTCGCAATGTGCCGAAAGAAGGCTACTATGCGTGGGATCCTGGCGGCTATATCGGGCTGTACCAACCCGATACTTTTTGGATAGGACAGTAGCCGGAGCAGGTTTGTACGAAAGGCGCCTGGCCTCCGACTTGGCTGCGACTGGCAATCAAAGTTCCGCGTATGACGAACGACGTGGAGTATGCCATGAAGCATCCGGCTTGGGTCACTGCGTCACTCACTGCATTTTTGGCCGCGAGCGCAAGCGCTCAGGAATGGGTCACGTTTGACGTCTCGACTTGGAATGAGCCACCAGGGACTGGCGCAAAGGTGGCGGGCATCGTCAGCGACAAGCATGGAACCAGATCCGCCCAACTCGTCGTGATGTGCGCTGGGCAGGTTACACGCGTCTTTGTCAGCGCGGACTACCTTGTGTTCGGTGGTGACATCGCCCGTGCCGAGTACTGGATCGACAATGGTCCTCGCCAGCAGGCTTACTGGAGAATTTGCCCGGGAGATCTGTGTGCCGGCCTGTTCGGTGGTACGGGCATAAAATTCGCGAAATCGCTGTTGGACGCTGCCGTATTGGAAGTCACCTTGACCAGACATTTCGGTGAACCAATTCACGCGACCTTTCCAGTTCGCGGAGCGCGCGGCGCACTCAGAGACGTTGGACAGCAGTGCAAGTGGATGTCGCCTTAGCGCCATCGCGCTCTCGGATGTCCTCTCGCTGACCCTTATTCCGGCCGACCCTCGGAAACTTCAGCAAGGGGTGAACTCGGATCCCACGGATTCGTTGTCAGCCACGTATAGGCAGCGTCGCGCTCTTCGAATATCTGGAGCGGACGGGTCATTGCGGTCATCGCCTTGAAATCTGCCACTTGGCGAAATGTCGCCTCTGACCTGACCACGACCGCCGTTGGTCCCAGGCGCTCCGATAAGCCAAGGGCGTTGAACTGCTGCGCCAAAGCCACCAGCTCCTCCGCAGTCACGTCGAGCAAGCAGTGACTGAGATTGAGCAGCTTTCCGTATGACAGGGTCGCCGGTGTCAGGCCGTAAAAGTACCCCTCGATGTCCTCGATGCGGAGAATGCCGCTGCCTGTGGCAACTACAGTCCGAGCCCCATGGTCGATTGCCAATTGTATCGGCACCGTAGTCTCCCTTGCCAAAGTCGCGGAGCAGTTTCCCAAGACTCGTCAACTACAAGATCGTCACTCAGTAACACAGTGAGACGATCGAGGTCGAGCGCGAGGTCGGGCACGACTGTCCCTCACCGTCGCCGGCGTCGAGCCGATTGAGCTCACGACCGGACGCCGGTTGCACAAGCAACGGGTGGCGACGCGCTTGGGCTACAGTGGCCACCTTTGAACCGCGCGCGCCATCGCACCCTCTTCGCGTCCAGGCTGACAGCCTGGAATTTCTCACTTCGTCGGAAGCATCAGATGCTCGTACGGAGTGCCGGGCCACATGACGTAGGGCTTTCTCGGATCGGCCTTGGCCTCTCGTGGGTAGGCTTGCATCATTGCCTTGGCTTCACTTCCGACAATCATCACATGCGGTCCCGTCTTGACCCAGTTGTTGTCCGGGGTCTCTTTGGTGGCATATGGGTCGGTGTTGCTTGCCCCATTGTCGCCGTTCAGCATGTAGATGAAACCGAGCTTCAGCGGCGCAGGGCCCTTGCTCTGCCAGGATTCCGCCCATTCCATGGCAGCCTTGTCGGCACACATCGGAGCACCTCCGGGGTCCATGCAGGTCCACCCATTGTTGCCCTGTTGAATGACTTTCATTTTGCCGTCAGCGCCCATGTTCACGATCGTGGCATGTTCGAGAATGTATGCTGGCGCCGCGTCCTTCAGCTTGGACATGAGGTCCTTGTCACTCACCATCGCATGCTGTGCATAGGCCACCGAGACGACGCTGGCGGTGAAGGAAGTGGCAAACAAAAGAGCTAGTGTGCGCTTCATTGCATCCTCCGTATTGTGTTTTGGCGAGTTGGCCACATCGCCGACAGAGCTATGTTCGGACGCCGAACCGAACAAAACCGAGCTTCTGCGGAACTAAAAGGCTTACACGAACGCTGACGCTCGCAACTCGGGATCCAGCTTCGTGGTCCCTGTGCCTGGCACGAGACTATTCCATCCGCGGGGATGTACAAGGTCTCCAAGAGGCAAGATGTCCGCGCGACAACCGCGGCTCCGGGTGCCTCCACCGCCAAGCCGCATAACGGGCACTTGGGAATTTTTTGCTTGGGAGTGTGATCCACATCATCGCGCCGCACCGAAAATAGGCGCTAGGTACGCCTGCTTGGGGTGGACGGAGAACGGGGGTCCGGTGTGTGGTAGGGCCTCCGTTCTTTTCGCCCGCTGGACGGAGAGATACGTGAGACTTGGGGCGTTCGCTGTCATCGTTGTGGCAGTAGCCTTTCCCGCAGACGCACAGACAGTCGCGATAGACGGAGACGCGTTCCTGTTGGGCGGCGAGCGCATCCGCCTGCACGGCATCGATGCCCCCGAACTGAACCAGGTTTGCACCAACGGCTGGCGGCCCGGGCCTCTTGCACGCGATGCCCTGGCGGCCCTGATCGACTCACAGAAGATCAGGTGCGAACCAGTCGACCGAGATCGCTTCCTCCGCACCGTCGCCCGCTGCTTCCTTGATGATGGATCGGACATTGCCGCGCGGATGGTAGCGTCCGGCTGGGCTTGGGCCTTCACCCGCTACAGCGTCGAGTACGTGTCCCAGGAGCGCGAAGCACAGGCCGAGGGCCTCGGCGTTCATGGCCGAGGTTGCAAGCCATCATGGGAATGGCGGCGCGCCCAGCGACAGTAGGATTGGAGCACGAGAGTAACCATGGCTATCAGTCGACGTACGCTGATCGAGCGGATTAATCGGTTCTTGAGATCAATTGAAAGCCGGGGTCTTGAACCCAGCCGCTGGGAGGGGCATTGCATCAGGCAGGCCTTCGACGCCCTCAATAGTGGGAACGTAGCGGCGGCCGAAGCGGACGTATACTTGGCGAAACTGCCGCCAGAACAGCGCACGGCCGACATGCTGGTGGGCTTTTCACCTGAAGGTCGCAGTCCTCCCCTTGCCGACCTGCGCTCCGAATTGGATCGAATCATCGGCGGAGCGGTAGCTTTCCCAAACAGCGCCTGAAAGCGTGGCGCCATGGACTCCTGTCCACCCATTCGCCTCCAGCCAACGGTCGGC
>CADECW010000158.1:0-3334 GCA_902825855.1 uncultured Rhodospirillales bacterium
TTTCTTGTCGACGCATGGACAAGACGAGGTCCCTCGACTACGCCGCCCTTCGGGCGGCTTCGCTCGGGATGAGGGGTGTGAAGAGCCGTGTGCGATAACCCTGCCCTAACGAGGTAGAGGAGCATGAAGTCTAAGCCGCCACCACCAATGTCGAGGCGAGCTGGCGCACCGACTTCACCATGGCCATGGCGACCAGCTTGCCGGTCTTGCGGTTCTCCTCGCTGACGGCGACGTCCTCCATGAAGGTGAAGCGGCCGAACGCACCCTTGGCCTCCAGCTCGACGATGTGAGTGGTGATCGTGGGATCGGCCACGATCACCACCCGCGTGCGATCGAGGCCGAGGCCAGCGATAGCAGCGGCGGCGGAGATGTTGACGTTCTGCGGATAGAGCCGTGCGCCCTCGCGGACCGGACCATCGAACACGGTATGCGGGTTGCTGAGCGCGTCGAGATCGACCAGCGTCTCGGCGACCGTACCCTTCCAGGCCGAGGGATCCTTGCGCACGGTAACGGTGACGCTGTCGAGGCCACCGACCTGGGCGCTGCTCAGGATGTCGAGGGCGCCGATGCCGGCCGACGGCAGGATCAGGCGCGTGCCGTTGGCCTTGGCCGCCGCCAGCAAGCGCTCGAACAGAGCAGTATCGGTGAAGGCGCCGACCGAGGTCACCAACAGGTCTGCGCCGCGCTCGAGGACGCGCTGGCCATGGCTGCGGACGGCCTCGTGGCCGGCACATTCGGCGACGGCGTCGAAACGATGGGCGAAGAAGCGGTCGGGCTCGTGGGTCAGCAGTCCCTGGTTGCGTGGCCGCTTCACCAGCGCCGCGACCAACTCCAGGTTCTCGATGCTGCCGCGCTTGAGCGCCGCCTCGACATGCTTGCCGATGGCGCCGTAGCCGATCAGGCCAAGCTTCAGGATCACGAGAGCTTCCGCTCCACCCAGCGCGCCCAGGCGATGAGCTGGTCGTCCTTGCCGCGCGCGGCGACGAGCTGCACCGACAGGGGCAGCCCGAACGGGCCGGTATTGAACGGCAGCGCGATGCAGGGCGTGCCCAGGAGTGTCCAGAAGCGGTTGAAGATGGGATCGCCCGTGTTGCCGAGGCCCGACGGGGCCTCGCCCTTCGCCGAAGGCGCCAGCAGGATGTCGAACCGCGTCCAGGCATCGTCGAGCTGGGCGAGGGCGGTGCGCCTGCGCTTCCTGGCGTCGGCATACTGCTTGCGACTCACGGCGTCGCCTTCGACCATGACGCCGTGCATGATGGGCGAGAACAGGTGTGAGGAACGGGCGCGCTCCCTGGCATAGGACTGCGTCGCCTCCTTGGTCATGATGCGGTGCTGCGCCTGCATCAGGTTCGACCAGTTGTCGGGCGCCCGCCATTCCCGCACGCGGGCGCCGGCAGCGCGCAGCGTGCGCGCCGCTTCCTCGATGTTCTTCCTGTTGTAGGGCTCGGCGATGTCCCACCATGGCGTGCGGATCAGGCCGATGCGCGGCGGCTGCGTCGGTGGATCGGCCGAGGCGTGGCCGTAGGCGGCACGGATCAGGGCCAGATCGTTGGCTTCTCGGGCGAAGAAGCCCAGCGTATCGAGGAAGGGCGCATAGGCCTTCACGCCGGTCATGTCGGCCCAGCCGTAGCTCCCCTTGTAGGCGACGACGCCGTTGAATGCGCCCGGCCGGATCACCGAGCCCGCGGTCTGCGTACCGTAACCCACCGGCGCCATGAAATCGGCGACGGCGGCCGCCGAGCCCGACGAAGAGCCGGCCGGCGTGTGGCGGAGATTGTGCGGATTGTGCGTCTTGCCGGCATGGCCGCCGGCAAACTCGGTGGTCACCGACTTGCCCAGCACGATCGCACCCGCCTTCACCAGCTGAGTGATGCAGGCCGCATCCTTGCCGACGACATGGTCGCGATAGATCGGCGAGCCGCAGGTCGTGGGCATGGTCTTGGTCGAGATGATGTCCTTCACCGCGACCGGAATGCCGTGCAACGGGCCGGCGGGACGGCTGCGCTTGTCCAGCATGTCGGCCCGCTTGCGCGCGCCATCGGGATCGAGCGCTTCCCAGGCATGAACCTGGCCCTCGCGCGCCTCGATGCGATCGAGGCAGGCCTCGACCAGGTCGCGGGCTTTCAGCCGCTTCTGAGCCATGCGCAGGACGGCCTCGCTGGCCGACAACCGATTGGGCGATTTCGCCATGCCTCTCCCCCTTGAATCGTCGTTCGAGCCATGATGACCGAGCGTCACCGTAAAAGGTAGTCCATGACCCGGCACGGCTCATCGCCGGCACGGCGGGGGCACGAGAGCTGTTCGGGGGCGACGACCGCCTCGGCGACGCGATATGCTGGGTGAAACACGGGAGGCTCGTCGCATGAATCCGCCCTTCGCCGTCCAGAAGCTCGGCCACGTCGTCGTCAACGTCTCAGACATCGAGGCCTCGAAGCGCTTCTACACCGAGGTGCTGGGCTTCCGGATTTCCGACATCTACGGCGGCGACAAGATGCCGGGTGGCATGGTGTTCCTGCGCTGCAACGGCGATCATCATTGTCTTGCACTGGTCGGCGGGCTGCCGGCGACGGGCGACGCCAGGAAGACCCTGCATCACATCGCCTTCGAGCTTGCCACGCTCGACGAGGTGTTCCGCGCCCGCGACCATCTGCAGAAGTACGGCGCCAAGATCGTCTTCGAGGGCCGCCGCCGTGCCGGCTGCCAGGTCTCGGTCGAGTTCCTCGATCCGGACGGCCACCATCTGGAGCTCTACTGGGGCGTCGACCAGATCGGCTATGACGGCCGCTCGCGGCCGCAGGAGGAATGGCGCCAGACGCTCAGTCTGGAGGACGCCGTCCGCATCGCCCCGCCAGGCCAGGACACGACCCTGCACGACAAGGCGCTTGTCGATCGCATCGGCGCCGGCACCGACAGGGCGTGATGCACGGGCTCGTCGTGCAGGCTGCGAAGATCTGCCTGGAACAGGCAATGGGAGGAGGAGACGCATGAGCGACAGCGTCATGTTCCACGAGGGCAATCGCCGTCTGCAGGATCAGTTCGACAGCCGACGCATCTCCGACCGGCTGGAGGAGAAGCTGACCCGTCAGGCATTCACCGACAACGACCGCGCCTTCATCGAGAATTCGATGTTCTTCTTCCTGGCGACGGCCGACGACGAAGGCCGGCCGGACTGCTCGTTCAAGGGCGGCACGCCGGGCTTCGTGCGCGTGGTCGGACCCGGCGAACTTGCCTTTCCCGACTACGACGGCAACGGCATGTTCAAGAGCCTGGGCAACGTTCTGGTCAATCCGGGCGTGGGGCTGCTGTTCATCGACATGGGCGAGAAGCCGCGGCG
>CADECW010000158.1:3434-12936 GCA_902825855.1 uncultured Rhodospirillales bacterium
GAGACACCGCTGCTCTGGTACCTGCGCGACATCGTCGGCATGACCGGCACCAAGTTCGGCTGCGGCCGTGCGCTGTGCGGCGCGTGCACCGTTCATGTCGATGGCACAGCCGTGCGCTCCTGCCAGGTCCAGGTCGGCGACATTGACGGCCAGACGGTCGTCACCATCGAGGGCCTGTCGGCTGACGGCAATCATCCGGTGCAGAAGGCCTGGCGCGAGCTCAATGTCGCGCAGTGCGGATACTGCCAGACCGGCCAGATCATGCAGGCGGCGTCGCTGCTCAAGGACACGCCCAATCCCACCGACCAGCAGATTCTCGACGCCATGAGCGGCAACATCTGTCGCTGCGGCACCTACCCACGCATCCGCGACGCCATCAAGCGCGCTTCGGGCAAGGCATAGGGGAGGGCACGATCATGACCAACACCACACAAGTCGCGAACGTCGCACGCCGCTCGGTTCTGCTCGGTCTCGCCGCGGGCAGCTTCGTGCTCTCGGTCCGGCTTTCCTCGCCGGCAATGGCACAGGAGACGAAGTTTGGCGGTGACGGCATGCCCGGCGGAGTCAAGGACGATCCACGTCTTTTTCTGTCGATCGCGGAGGACGGCACGGTAACCCTGCTGTGCATTCGCGCCGAGATGGGCCAGGGCATCCGCACCAGCTTTGCCATGGTCGTCGCGGACGAGCTCGAGGCCGACCTGGGGCGCCTGAAGGTGCTGCAGGCGCCGGGCGATCAGGCGCGCTTCGGCAACCAGGACACCGACGGCTCGCGCAGCATGCGCCACCATTTCGAGCCGCTTCGCCGCATCGCCGCGGCCGCCCGCCAGATGCTGGAGCAGGAAGCGGCGGCCCGCTGGGGCGTGCCGGTTACCGAGGTCAAGGCCGAGAACAACGGCATCGTCCATGCCGGCAGCGGCCGGCGCCTCGACTTCGGCGCCCTGGCCAAGGGCGCGGCGGCGCGGCCGGTTCCGCCCAAGGACGCCCTGGTTCTGAAGGGCGTGAGCCAGTTCCGCTACATCGGCAAGGACAACATGCCCTTGATCGACAATCTCGACATCACCACCGGCAAGGCGATGTTCGGTATCGATGCGCGAATCGATGGCATGGCTTATGCCGTCGTGGCACGGCCGCCAGTGTACGGCGGCAAGGTCAAGAGCTTCGATGCCGCCAAGGCGATGAAGGTGCCCGGCGTGCTCAAGGTCGTGGCTATCGACCCGCCGACGCCGCCGGTCGTTTTCCAGCCGCTGGGCGGCGTCGCCGTGATCGCGGAGAACACCTTCGCCGCCATCAAGGGACGTGCCCAGCTCGACATCCAGTGGGACGACGGGCCGAACGCCAGCTACGACTCGGTCCAGTACCGCAAGACCCTGGAGGCGGCCGCCGCCAAGCCCGGCAAGGTGGCGCGCAACGACGGCGACGTCGATGCCGCCCTGGCCAGTGCGGCCAAGCGCGTGTCGGCGGAGTACTACCTGCCGCATCTCGCGCAGGCGCCGATGGAACCGCCGTCGGCCACCGCCCGGGTCACGGCCCAGGGATGCGAGGTCTGGTGCAGCGTGCAGAACACGGAAGCCGTCCGCGCCGACCTGTCGAAACGCTTCAACATGCCGATCGACAAGGTGACCGTGACCAACCTGCTGCTGGGCGGCGGCTTCGGCCGCAAGTCCAAGCCCGACTTCGCCAGCGAAGCGGCGATCTGCTCGCATGCCATGGGCGGCCGACCAGTGAAGCTCACCTTCACCCGCGAAGACGACCTGCAACACAGCTTCTTCCACACCGTGTCGGTGGAGCGGCTGGAAGCGGGTCTCGACGCCAATGGCAAGGCGGTGGCCTGGCTGCATCGCACAGTCGCGCCGACCATCGCGGCGATCTTCGTGCCGGGCGCCAACCACGAGATGCCGTTGGAACTGGCGATGGGCGCAGTCGATACGCCCTTCGCCATACCCAACCTCAGGGTCGAGAACCCGGAAGCGGCGGCGCATATCCGCGTCGGCTGGTTCAGGTCGGTGTCCAACATCCCGCACGCCTTCGCCATCCACAGCTTCGTAGCGGAGCTTGCGGCGTCCGTGGGCCGTGATCCCAAGGACTATCTGCTGGAGCTCATCGGCCCGCCGCGCCTGATCGATGCGGGCGCGATGTCGGATGCCTGGCTCTACGGCGAGGATCCCAAGCGCTATCCGTTCGACACCGGACGGCTGCGCGCGGTGATCGAGAAGGCGGCGGGCGAAGCGGGCTGGGGGCGCAAGCTGGCCCAGGGCCGCGGGTTCGGCATCGCCGCGCACCGGAGCTTCGTCAGCTACACCGCGGTCGTCACCGAAGTCGCGATCGGGCCCAAGGGCGAGCTCACGATCCCGCGCGTCGACATCGCTTTCGATTGCGGCGGCGTGGTCAATCCCGATCGGGTGCGCTCGCAGCTCGAGGGCGCGGTCGTGCAGGGCGTCAGCCTGGCGACTTTGGGCGAGATCAGCTTCAAGAATGGTCGCGTCGAGCAGACGAACTTCGATGGCTACGAGCTGACGCGCATCGATGGCGCGCCGACCGAGATCCGGACGCATCTCGTGAACACGACAGCGTTCGACAAACCGCTGGGCGGCGTCGGCGAGCCCGGCGTGCCGCCGGTCGCGCCGGCGCTCGCCAATGCCATCTTCGCCGCCTGCGGCAAGCGCATTCGCAGCCTGCCGATCCGCGACCAGCTCGCGGGCAAGGTGTAGAGACGACCAGGTTCCTCTCCCCCAGCTCGGGGGAGAGGAACCCGGCTATTGCCCGGGATCCACGACCTTGTACTGGACCGTGGCTGATTTGCTGCCGATGCCCTTGACCTTTTCGCGGAACCTCTGGAAGGCCACGTAGAGGCCCGGGATCACGAATATGCCGAGCATCGAGGCAGCGATCATGCCGCCGAAGACCGCAGTCCCGACGGCGCGCTGGGTCGCGGCGCCCGCGCCCGTGGCGATGACCAGAGGGACCAGGCCCAGGATGAAAGCGAACGACGTCATCATCACCGCCCGGAACCGGAGCCCGGCGGCGGTGGTCGCGGCACTGACCACGTCCTTGCCCTGCGCGCGCTGCTCCATCGCGAACTCGATGATCAGGATGGCGTTCTTGGCGGCGAGCGCGATGAGCACGACGATGCCGATCTGGGCGAAGATGTTGTTGTCGAGCCCGGTGAGGAAGAGCGCCAGCACCGCGCCGAACAGACCGACCACGACCGACAGCAGCGCCGCGATCGGGATCGCCGTGCTTTCATAGAGGCCGACCAGGAACAGGTAGGCGAACAGCACGGCCAGCGCCAGGATGAATCCGGTCTGGCCGCTCGCGGCCTTCTCCTGCAGCGCCGTACCAGTCCATTCGAAGCCGTAGCCATTCGGAAGCGTAGCCTTGGCCAGCCGCTCCATGGCGGCGATCGCCTGTCCTGAGGAGAAGTCCGGCGCCGGCGCGCCGTTCAGCACGACCGAGCGCAGGTTGTTGTAGCGCACGATCGACGAGGGCGCGGTCACCAGCTCGATATTGGCCACGGCCTGCAGCGGCACCAGCTCGCCGTTCGACGAGCGCACGCGCACGCGGAACACGTCGTTGACGTTGCCGCGGTCGGGCGCGTCGGCCTGCACCTTCACCTGCCAGACGCGGCCGAACAGGTTGAAGTCGTTGGTGTAGGTGCCGCCGAGCGTCGTCTGCATCGCCGAGAAAATGTCGGAGATGCTGACGCCGAGCTGCTGGGCACGCTCGCGGTCGAGCTTGAGGTTGATCTGCGGCGTCGTCGCGGCATAGGTCGTGAAGACATTGGCGAGCTCGGGCGTGGTCTGCGCCGAGATCATCAGGCCGCGGGCAACAGCCGCGAGATCTACCGGCGGCGCGCCCGCCAGCGACTGCACAACGAACTCGAAGCCCGCCGAATTGCCCAGCCCCATGATGGGCGGCAGGTTGAAGGCGAAGACATTGGCCGATGCGATCTGGGCGAAGGCCTTGTTCAACTCTCGCAAGGCATAAAACACCGTCAGCGACCGGTCATTGCGCTCGGCGAACGGCTTCAACTCGACGACGACGAGGCCGCGGTTGGGCAGGTTCAGCCCGTCGAGGATGCTGTAGCCCGAGACGGTGAAGATACTGCGCATCCACGGCTTGCCGATGATCGTCTGCTCGACCTCCTCGATCGACTTCAAGGTGCGGTTGGTCGAGGCGGCGTCCGGTAGTTGCACCTCGGCCATGAAGGCGCCCTGGTCTTCGTCGGGCAGGAAGCCCGATGGCACCAGTCTGCCGATGCCGCCGGTCGCCAGCGCGAAGCCTGCGACCAGCAGCAGGGCGATGAACCCGCGCCGCGCGATCGGCGTCACCACCCGGACGTAGCCATCGCGGCTCTTGTCGATGCCGCCCTGCAGCCAGGCCATCACGCCGCGTGGCTTCTTGCGATGACGCAGGATCAGCGAGCACAGGGCCGGTGAGAGCGACAGCGCGTTGATGGCCGAGATCACCATCGACACCGAAACGGCGACGGCGAACTGCGAGTAGAGCTGGCCGGTGATGCCGGGAATGAAGGCCGTCGGGACGAACACCGAGAGCAGCACCAGGGTGATGGCGATGATGGGCGCCGTGACCTGGCCCATCGCCTTTTCGGTCGCCTCGGCGACCGTGAGGTCGGGCTCGTGCTCGAGGATGTGCTCGACCGCCTCGACCACGACGATGGCGTCGTCGACCACGATGCCGATCGCCAGCACGAGCGCCAGGAGAGAGATGGTGTTGGCCGAGAAGCCCAGCATCAGCATGACCGCGAAAGTACCGATCAGGGCCACCGGCACGGCGATGATCGGGATCAGCGTGGCGCGGAAGTTGCCGAGGAAGATGAAGACCACGATCGCCACCAGCACGAAGGCCTCGATCAGCGTGTGGATCACGCTCTCGATGGTGGCTTCGACGAACACCGTCGTGTCGTACATGACGCTGTACGAGACATCGTCGGGAAAGCGCGATTCGAGTTCCTGCAGTACCTTGCGTACGCCCTGAGCCGTGGCCAGCGCATTGGCCCCGGGCAGCTGGTAGATCTGGATGCCTGCCGCCGGCTTGCCGTTGTAGCGGCCGATCGAGTCCATGGACTTGGCGCCGAGCTCGACGCGGGCGATGTCCTTGATGCGCACCAGCCCGCCGTCGGGCCTCGCGCGCACCACGATCTCCTCGAATTCGCCCGTGGTGACCAGGCGGCCTTGCGTCGTGATGTTCAGCTGGAATCCGACCTCGTCGATCAGCGGCGCGGCGCCGATCAGGCCGACCGCGGCCTGCACGTTCTGGGCTTGCACCGCCTTGACCACGTCGTCGGCCGTGATGTCGAGGCTCGACATGCGGTCGAGGTTGAGCCAGATGCGCATCGAGTAGTCGAGCGGGCCGAACAGGGTGGCGTCGCCCACGCCCGGCACTCGGCGCAGCGTGTCGAGCAGCGTGATGGTCGCGAAGTTGCTGAGGAACAGCCCGTCGCGGCTGCCCTTGGGCGAATAGACGGCGATGACCTGCAGCAGCGACGAGGACTGCTTCTTGGTGGTGACGCCGAGCTGCTGGACCTCGGGCGGCAGCAGCGCCAGCACGGCGTTGACGCGGTTGGTGACGTTGACGGTGTTGAGATCGGGGTTGGTGCCGACTTCGAAGCTCACGGTCAGCGCATAGCTGCCGTCGCCGCCCGATGTCGACTTCATGTAGAGCATCTTCTCGACGCCGTTGACCTGGCCTTCGATCACCTGGGCCACGCTCTCCTCGACCGCCTGGGCCGAAGCGCCGGGATAGGTCGCGGTGATGCGCACCTGGGGCGGCACGATGTCGGGGAACTGCGCCACCGGCAGCGCGGAGATGGCGAGCAGGCCGGCGATGGTGATGACCGTCGAGACGACGAAGGCCAGCCGCGGCCGGCGGATGAACAGCGACGAAATCGTCATGGCACTACTACTTTGGGCGCTACTGCTTGGGTTGGACCGGCGCCGGGCTCGGCGCCACCGTCATGCCGTCGCGGATGCGCTGCTGGCCCTGGATCACGACCTTTTCGCCTTCCTTGAGACCCTCGGTCACGACCAGCTGGCCGTTGCGCAGGATACCGGTCTTGACGCGGCGCAGGTGCACCACGTTCTTGTCGTCGACGACGAAGAGATAGGGCCCGGTCTGGTCGAGGGCTATCGCCTGCTGCGGCACCGTTACGACCTTTTGTGGCTTGCTCGCCTCGAGGATGACGCGGACCGTCTGGCCGTCGGTCAGTAGGTTTTCCTTGTTCTCGAAGGTCGCCCGCACGATCTGGCCGTCGGTCTTGGGATCGACGGTGATGTCGATGAAGTCGAGCTTGCCCTTCTCCTTGTAGATGCTGCCGTCGGCGAGTCTCAGTCGCACCTGCGGGGGATCGCCGATCTGGGCCTCGCGCTTGGCATCCAGGAGCTCGCGCTGGGTGACGGGGAAGAGCACGCGGATGGGGCTTTCACTTACCACGGTCGCCAGTACGCCGGAGTCAGGACCGACGAGATTGCCCGGCGACACCACGGCGCGGCCGATGCGCCCGGCGATCGGCGACTTGATGGTGGTGTAGGAAAGCTGGATCTCGGCATCGCGCAGCTGGGCGCGCGAGTCCTCGAGGTTTGCCTTGGCCTGAAGCTGTTCGCTGAGGCGCTGGTCGTAGGTCTGCTTGGTGCCGGTGTTGGTGCGCAGCAGCTCGGTGGCGCGCTGCAGCTGCAGGTCGGCGTTGGTGAGCGCGGCCTGGGCGGAATCGCGCTGCGCGAGCTTCTGGTCGACCGCGGCCTGGTAGGTTTCCGGCTCGATGGTGAAGACGACCTCGTCCTTCTTCACCATGTCGCCGTCGTTGAACTTGCGCTCGCCGAGGAAGCCTTTGACCCGGGCGCGCAGGTCGACCTTGTCGACCGCTGCGGCACGGCCGATGAATTCGGACTGCTCGGCGATGGGCGTCAGTTCGGCGGCCTGGACCAGCACCGCCGGCGGTGGTGCGGCTTGCTGTGCGAAGCCGCCCCCGCCCCAGGCTATGACCGTACAAGCCGTGACGAGCGCTGCGAGCATGGAGCGCTGTTCGATCATTGTCTTCGTCCCCGCCCGTAGTAACCTAGGAACACTGCCTTAATTCGACAAAGCGGTCACGGCCTTTCCCGCCGATCGATCGCGGCGAAGGAGGGAGATGCAGTGATCGTGTTGCGGTGGCTTGTCCTGCTCTTGTCACTGGCGCTTGTCGCCCAGTCGCCCGATGCGGCTGGCCAGGCGCGCAGCAGCTTCGCCAATCCCGCCGAGTACGATAATTTCCAGGCGGCGCTCAAGACGCAGGATCCCGCCAAGCGCGCCACTGCGATGGAGGTCTTCGCCGCCTGGTATCCCGGCAGCATCCTGCGCACCGAATCGCTGGAGCACGCGATGGCCGCCTGGATGGCGGCCAAGGAGCCCGCCAAAGCCGACTTCATCGCCGGCAAGCTGCTGCAGAACGAACCTGACAATGTCCATGCGCTTGCCCATCGCGTGTACGCTGCACGCGCACGGGCCATGCAAGGAGACAAGGCCGCGATCCAGCCCATGGTTGCTGGCGCCGAGCGAGGCATTGCTGCCCTCGCCAAATGGCAAAAGCCGGCATCGCTCGACGACCCCACCTTCATGCGCACCAAGGAGCAGATGAGCGCGGTGTTCAACGGCGCGCTGGGCTACGCCGCCCTTCAGGCCAAGGACTACGACAAGGCGCGGCGTTACTACCGCGAATCGGTGACGGCCGAGCCGGATAATCTGCAGGACGTCTATCAGCTCGCCGTGTCGCAGCTCGAGGGCACGCCGCTCGACGCACTAGGCTTCTGGTTCGCCGCCCGCTCCATTGCCATCGCGCGCGTCGCCAAGAACGACACCGCCGCCAATGACATCGACCGCTACGTCCGCTCGCGCTACCGCCTCTATCGGGGCAGCGAGGAGGGTTGGGACGACTTGTTGGCGCGCGTCGTCGCCGGCGAGAAGGCGCCGCCGGGCGGTTTCGTGAAGTCGATCCCGCGTGCCCTGACACCGGCCGAGCTCGCGGTGCAGCTCGTCGAGGACAACGATCCCGGCACGCTGTCCTTCGTAGATTGGGCGCTGATCCTGCGCCATCGCGACATCACGCCGGCCAACCATGCCGCTGCCGAAAAGACGTGGAAGGCGATCGTGGACAAGCAGCAGGGCGGCGGCACGCGCATCAAAATCCCGGTGAAGGTGATCTCGGCCACGCCCGACGTCATCGAGGCCGCCATCACCGACGAGGCACAGGCGGGCAACGTCGCCGACCTGCAGATCGCCATGGCGCGGCCGCTGGCGCCGCTGCCGGCGCTGGGATCGAAGATCGCCATCGTCGGCTCGTTGAGCGATTACCGCACCCACCCCTTCATGTTCATGATGGTCCGCGGCGAGCTCGCGCCGGAATCCTTGCCGGTAGCCGGAGGCCCATGCGCCGATCCGAGGCCGCAGATGTGCACCCGCGACTACCGGCCGGCCTGTGGGCTCCATCGCGACGGCACCCGCAAGACCTATGGCAATGCCTGCTCGGCGTGCAGCAATCCGGATGTCGTGACCCAGTCCGCTGGCGCCTGCCCATAGATCCTCCGCCGCTGTCAAAAACCCCTTGAAAGCAGCGCCTTGAGACGATAGTTAAGTATATGCTTAACTATCAGCAGGCGCCCCTCGATCTCGCTTTCCAGGCGCTGGCCGACCCGACCCGGCGCAGCATGGTCGAGCAGCTCAGCCAGGGCCCGGCCTCGGTCAGTGAATTGGCCCGGCCGCTCGACATGACCCTGTCGGCGGTGGTGCAGCATCTCGCCGTGCTGGAGGCGAGCGGCCTGGTGCGCTCGGAGAAGGTCGGCCGCGTGCGGACCTGCAGGATCGAGCCGCAGGCGCTGCACACCGCCGAGCGCTGGATCGGCGAGCGGCGCGCAAGCTGGGAGCGGCGCCTCGACCGCCTCGGCGCATTCCTGATCGAGACCGATCCCACCCCCACGCCACGGAGCAGTAAATGACGATTCGCAACACCAAGCATGCCAGCTTCACCATCGAGCGCGTCTATCCGGCGACGCCGGCGCGCGTGTTCGCCGCCTGGTCGCGCAGGGAGGCGAAGACGGCTTGGGCCTATTGCCACGAAGATTGGCCGGTGTCGGAGCACGTGTTCGATTTCCGCGTCGGTGGGCGCGAGTACATCGTGACCGGCCCGGTCGGTGGGACCCGCCACATCGTCAACTCGTACTACTTCGACATCGTTCCCGACCGGCGCATCGTCTACGCATACGACATGCATCTCGACGATCGGCACATCTCGGTGTCGCTCGCGACCGTTGAATTCTTTGCCGTGGCCGGCGGCACGCGGCTGGTGCTCACCGAGCAGGGCGCGTTCCTCGACGGCTATGATGACGTCGCCGGCCGCGAGGAAGGCACACGGATCGGCCTCGGCAATCTCGCCCGGCTGTTCAGCCAGCAGCGCGCCGCCTAGGGACAGCTCATGGCCGACCGATCGACCAAGCACGCGACCTTCACCATCGAG
>CADECW010000159.1 GCA_902825855.1 uncultured Rhodospirillales bacterium
CAACGGCAAACGTTCTCGGCCTCGCCCAATCCGGCCGCGACATAACACTTGCCGAGAAGCTGCCGTGTCAATTCGAGCGGCGGCAGGCCATGCATGAGGACGAGGTAGATCGGCCGACGGCAGCGCTCGCCCGCAGTCCAAAGTGAGTGCCTCGCGCTTTGCGAAGCCCGAGGGAAACGCGAAGGCTGGCCGAAGAGCCGCCAACCCGGTAGCCTCTCCTGGGTTGTTGGGCAAGGATGCCTTGGGGCATCGCATGACTCTCTAGATCGACCTGAACATGGTCTCCTCGGTGCAAGACGGGCGAGTTCGGCTTCCTGCAGTCCAACAAGCCCCAAAAGACAGGCTTGTCCTCCGCTAATCGCTGGATCGCTACAGTGAGGCCAGGGTGGCTGTACCAATACGGGGAAACGTGCATTTGCTGCTCAGGGAGTGCTCGATGAAAAAGAAGATTGCCTCTAGCGAAATCGCGAAACTCAAGGTGCCGCCGGGCATGAAAGTCGATCTGCGCGGCAAGAAGTTGGTGCCGGCGAAGCCTCCTCGCGTTGCGAAGCCAGTGAAGCCCGCTCGAGACAAGCGCGGCCGATCGCGTGGATAGAAACTCGAGACGGGCTCAGCTTTGCCTATGACTGAAATCGATGGTCAGTGAGGAGAAATTGACGTCTTCGACTGACTGCGGTGCCGCGCCTTCCTTCCGCAAAGCCGCGTGCTCCACGTTGGATGACTTGCTTATCGGTGCCTCGGATCCGAGCATCTTTGCGATCTCCATCGAAACCCGGTCGGCCGCTACGACCAAGGCCGTATCTAGGTGCACGTACCTTTGCGTGACGCCGTGCGCTGAATGGCCAAGCAACCCCGCGATCGTAAGTTCGGAGAAGCCAAGATCGCCCGCAACGCTAGCGAAGGTATGGCGCAGCACATGCGGGGTCACGCCCTCAAGTTTCGCCTTCCGGCAAATACGGTCGAGTACCCGGACGACGCCGATGAAGTGCCCGTCGCCCCAGTCGGCTGGAAAGACGAAAAGAGAACCCGCACGGGTGGGCTGGGCTTCGATACAGTCCATCGCAGCTTCTCCAAGCGCTCGGACCTGTTCGCCGCTCTTGGTGTCGGGAAAGCGAATGCAGTGGTCGCTTCGACTAAACCACGGCCGCCTTAGTCCCAGCACCTCCATCCGCCGGAAACCGGTGAGGAGCATGAGCCGAATAGCAGCGAGGCCGGTCGGGTGCTCACCGTCGGTTGCCACTTCGCGCATTACGCGTCCAAGATGACGAAGTTCATCCTCGCTGAGCCGGCGCTTGCGGCGCCCGACCGCCAGCTGCCGAACGCCTTCCGCGGGGTTCCTGCTGATCACGCTGAGACGAGCAGCGTGGCCGAGCAAAGCGCGCAGGGTACTGATAGCTCGGCTGGCGACCCCGGGGCCTCCAGTCGACCGGCCCCCGCGACCTTTCTTGCGTCCGCGAGCCGACTTGCCCGTGGCGATGTCGGCTTGCATTCCCTCGATGTCATGTAGGGTGAGACGGCTTACTAGCCGTGCGCCGAGCAAGGGCTTGATGTGGGTCTCGATCCGGCTTCGATCACTCTTGAGTGTCGATGCCTTTATCGGCCGGCGGTTGCGGCCGAGAAGACGGCCGGCTTCAGCCTGTTCGAGATACCAATCGCACACGTCCTTGACGGACATACCGATCCTGACTCCCTGGCGATCAGCCGACGGATCGGCGCCTTCCGCTACAGCGGTGAGCTTCTTGCGTGCGAGGTGGCGTGCGTTCTCTGGCGTCAGCGCGCCGTACTGCCCTAGCACTAGGCGGCGGGTCCGCCCTTCGATGTTTCGGTATTGAATGAGAAAGGTCTTCACGCCCGATGGCTTCGCGCGCACGCCGAAGCCTCTCAGCTCGGCATCCCACGCGAACACGTCTCGATCAGGTTCGGCTTGGAGCGCATCTACTGCGCGTTTGGTAATCTTACCCATAATACGTTTCCTCAATAACCACACGATCTGAACTGCTTCCCCGGGTTTTGGGAGGAGGCCGGGGAAGCAGGGGGGAAGCACGAGAGCGAAAATCGCAGGGTATGGAGAGGATACGGCAGGTATGGGCGGAGTTACGAAAAACCTTTATGAAACAGGTACTTATAGGCTTGTGGGATAGAGAAATATGCTCTAGCGTAAATGGTCTGAGCGTCTTGCCAAGGTCGGGGTCGAGGGTTCGAATCCCTTCGCCCGCTCCAATTTCTTCAAAGCCC
Source organism: uncultured Rhodospirillales bacterium (assembly GCA_902825855.1). Classification (GTDB taxonomy): domain Bacteria; phylum Pseudomonadota; class Alphaproteobacteria; order Reyranellales; family Reyranellaceae; genus Reyranella. The sequence goes on from CADECW010000159.1 coordinate 2,236, forward strand.
GATTCTACTGACGCCGCTTCAGGCTTCGCGTGTCCAGAACGCCGGCGACGGCGCGTGGGTCGGTGCCCTTCGGGTAGATCGTATGCTTCTGGATCTTCTGCGTGCCCGTCGTCGGGATGTCGGGCACGAAATGGATCCAGCCCGGCGCCTTGTAGTAGGCGATGCGGTCCAGGCAGTACTGGACCAGCGCATCGGCCATCGCCTTGTCCGGCGTGGCCTCTCTCAGGACGACGCAGGCCAGCACCTCTTCCTCGCGCAGCTCATCCTTGACCGGCATCACGGCGACCTGGTGCACCTCCGGATGCGTCAGCAGCAGCGCCTCGACCTCGGCCGCGGCGATGTTCTCGCCCGAGCGGCGGATGATGTTCTTCTTGCGGTCGACGAAGTGCAGCATGCCGTCCGGTCCGCGCCACACCACGTCGCCGGTGTGGAACCAGCCACCGCGCCAGGCGAGCTCGGTCGCCGCTTCGTCCTTGAGATAGCCGGAGAAGAAACCGTGCCGCGGCGTCGCCGCCGAGTGGCGGATGATCAGTTCGCCGGGATGAGAGTCGGCGACGTCTTTTCCGTCGTCGTCGACGACGCGGGCCTCGACACCCTCGATGGCGCGGCCGAAGGCGCGCGTGCCGACGTGGCGCGGCTCGATGCAGTCGGCGAGCACGCGCACCATCTCGGTCATTCCCCAGAGCTCGATCAGGGGAAAGCCGAAGCGCTTCTCGGCGGCGCTGTGCAGTTCCGGTTCGACGCCGGCGCCGACGGCGAACCGCACTTGGTGCGAGCGCTCGTCGTCGCTCGCCGACTGCTCGAGCAGCAGCGGCACGATGATGCCGAGGTAATGCACGACGGTCGCCCGCGTTTCGGCGATCTCGCGCCACCAGCGCTGCGGACGAAAACGATCGGGCTGGATCTGGCAGTTGCCGGTGACGATTGCCGCCATCAGCGAGAAGACGCCCGCATTGGCGTGATAGAGCGGCAGCGGATTGTAGATGCGGTCCTGCCCTGGCCGAAGCGTCGCCAGCCCATTGAGCGATGCATAGCGCGCGCCGGTGGCGACCTCGTAACCCTGCGACAGGACGCAGCCCTTGGGCCGGCCGGTGGTTCCCGACGTGTAGAGAATGCAGGCCGGCGTTTCCGGCGTCGGGTGCCCGGGCATCGCCGGACGCAAGGGCTTGGGCAGCGTCGTTGCGAACGTCTCCAGGTCGACGATGATTGGCCGATGGGCGCTTTCCGCCACACCGGCGAGCACTTGCGCGCGGCGCGCCGCCAGCGCGATCACGATCTCAGGCTCGCTGTGCTCCAGCAGATAGGAGATCTCGCCGGCGCGATACTCCGGGTTTATCGGCACGCAGCAGACGCCGAGGCTGTTCAGCGCGAGCTTGTGCAGGACGTACTCGGGCCGGTTCTCCAGCAGGGTGGCGATGCGATGGCCGAGGCCGTAGCCCGCCGCGCGATAGATCGCGGCCAGCGCCTCGACCTGTGTTGCCGCAGCGGCGTAGGAGATCTCGAAGCCCGCTTCCAAGTAGCCGCGTCCATCGCCCGCGGGCACGGCGAAGAACGGCTTGTCGCCCCAGGTCGAGACGGCAGTGGCGAATGCTTCGCCGATCGTCGTCGTGTCCGTCATGGGCGAGAGGCGTCCGCCAGTGCCAGCTTGGCGCCCAGCGCGGCAAAGGCGCCAGCGAATGCGCGACGCATCCAGGTCATGACGGCCGGACGCGAGATCACGTGGCGGCGCACCGCAGCGGCGAACAGCCCGTAGCCCACGAACACCACGAAGGTGATCACCATGAACACGCCTGAAAGCTCGGCCATGCGGAGCACCGGAGCGGACTCGTCGGCGGTGACGAACTGCGGCAGGAAGGCGAAGAAGAAGATCGAGAGCTTGGGGTTCAGGATGTTGATCAGGACGGCATGCACGATCACCTGCATCGCCGACTTCTGGTCGACCTCGTCCTCGACCTTGAGCGCGCCGTGCTCCTTCAGCGTCATCCACGCCATGTAGAGCAGGTAGGCGACGCCGAGATACTTCATGGTCTGGAAGGCGATGGCGCTGGTATGCAGCAGCGCCGCCAGCCCCATGATGGCCGCCGCCATGTGCGGCACGATGCCGAGCGTGCAGCCGAACGCCGCGACCACGCTGGCGCGCGCGCCGCGCGACAGGCCGGTGGCGATCGTATAGAGCACGCCGATGCCCGGTGAGACGACGATGATCAGGGTGGTGATCAGGAAATCGATGGTCATCACGCTGACTCCAACAGCTCCGCATAAGGCTTCTCACATCCGTCATCCCGAGCGAAGCCGCCCGAAGGGCGGCGCAGTCGAGGGACCTCTTCTTGTCGATGCATCGACAGAAAAGGTCCCTCCACTTCGCCTCGCTGCGCTCGGCTCCGGTCGGGATGACGGGTGTGAGGAGCCATATGCGTTCGCCCTGACCCTACCTGCCGTCGGCTGCTCAGGCGGCCTGCTCGATGGTCGAGGCGATGTCGCGCGTGGTGACGCGGCGCAGGTCACGCACCTTGGTGGTGTCGAAGGGACGCGCGCGATGCATGGTGCAGCGATTGTCCCAGATCACCAGGTCGCCCTGCTTCCAGGTGTGGCTGTGCACGAACTGGCGCTGCGTGGCGTGCTCGATCAGATCCATCAGCAGCAGCCGGCCGTCGGCGATCGGCAAGCCGACGATGTGCGAGGCGTGAGCGGCGAGATAGAGCGTCTTGCGCCCTGAACCGGGGTGGCGGCGCACGACGCGCTGCGGCACCGGCGGCAGGCTTGCCAGCTCCTCTGGCGTGTACATCGTCACGGCGAGCTGGCCGCGCGAATGCCAGATCGAATGCTCGGCGATCATCGGTTCGATCCGGTCTTTGGTCTTCTGGGGCAGCGCGTCGTAGGCCGCCCGCAGGTCGGCGAATTCGGTCTCGCCGCCCGCGTCAGGCACGACATGGGCATAGAGCATGGAGAGCGCGCCGGGCACGGCGCGGAACGAGGCGTCGGTGTGCCATAGGCGATTGGCCAGCCAGTCGAGCCGTCGCTTGCTGTTTACTTCCAGGATCTTGCCGTCACCGTCGAGATTGGAGATGTCGGCGATTTCGTTCGAGGCAATGCGATGCTTGACGCCGGTGTGTCTGGCCTTCTGCGCCGGCGCAGCGATAGGCCCGAAATGACGGGCAAAGTCGATCTGCTGCTCGTTGGTCAGTTTCTGGTCGTGAAAGACCACGATCGCATACCGGTTGATTGCCGCCTCGATCGCGTCGCGGTCGGCAGGTTTCAGCGGCTGCGCGAGGTCGAGACCGGAGATCTCGGCCACGAAGTCGGGCGTCACCGGCTTCACGGTGATGCTCATGACCGTCTCCTGCGGCTATAGTGGTTCTGACCAACCCATCTTCTCCCAGGAAACGCCATGCCGCAAACCTGCAAACTCGCCCTGCTCGACGACTATCAGAAGGTCGCGCTCAAGATGGCCGACTGGGATCGCCTGCGGAAACGCGGTGTGGAGATCACGGTGTTTCACGAGCCGTTCTCCTCGGTCGAGGATGCCGCCGCGAAGCTGGCGCCCTTCGACGTGCTGGGTCTTCTGCGCGAGCGGACCGCCTTCCCGCGGGCGCTGATCGAGAAGCTGCCCAACCTGAAGTTCATGGTCCTGACCGGTGCGCGGGCTTCCAGCCTGGACGACAAAGCCGCGACCGACCGCGGCATCCCCATCAGCAACACGCCGGGCGGAGGCTCCAACGCCTCGACCGCCGAGCTCTCGTGGGCGCTGCTGATGATGTGCGCCCGCGACCTCGCCAAGGCCGAGCGCCTGATGCGCAGCGGCGGCTGGCACGACGGTATCGAGCAGATGGTCGTCCTCGAGGGCAAGCGGCTCGGCGTCATCGGGCTCGGCCGCCTGGGCAGCCGGGTCGCAGGCTATGCAAAAGCCTTCGGCATGGACGTCGTGGCCTGGAGCCAGAATCTCACCGCGGAGGCGGCTGCCAAGGGCGGCGCCAGGCTGGTCAGCAAGGACGAGCTGCTCGCGACCTCAGACTTCGTCAGCATCCATCTCGTGCTGTCCGACCGCAGCCGCGGCCTCCTGGGCGCGGCCGATCTCGCCAAGATGAAGAAGTCGGCTATCCTGGTGAACACCTCGCGCGGGCCGATCGTCGACGAGGCCGCGCTGCTCTCCGCCCTCAGGAACCGCACCATCGCCCACGCCGGCCTCGACGTTTACGACAAGGAGCCGGTGGCCCCCGGCCATCCCTTCGCCAAGCTCGACAACGTCACCCTGATCCCGCACCTCGGCTACGTCGTCGAGGACAGCTACCGGCACTTCTACGCCGGCACGATCGAGGACATCGAGGCCTGGCTCGACGGCAAGCCGATCAATGTTATCAATCCGGAGGCCCTGAAGAAGGTGGCGTGATCTCGTTTGCGCGGATTCCCTAAGCGCCATGATGGAGCAAATGTCGATTCCCGCCCGGCCCGAACGTCGATGAGGTGACGGACCGCCGTCACCACCAGAGGAGATCGACAATGGCTCAATACATGTTGCTGCTGCACCAGGTCCCCAACTACAACTCCGACCTGCCGCGCGAGAAGATGCTGGAAATGACCAAGCGCTACATGGCGTGGGCCGACAGCCTGCGCCAGAAGGGCCGCATGGTCGGCGGCGAGAAGCTCGCCGTGGGCGGCGTCCGCCACATACGCACCAAGGACGGCAAGCCGGTCGCGAGCGACGGCCCCTACGCCGAGGCCAAGGACGTCATCGGCGGCTATTTCGTCATCGAGGCCAAGGATGCTGCCGAGGCCGAGACCATCGCCCGCGATTGCCCGCACCTGGCGCTGTCGGCGACCAACTGGGTCGAGATCCGGCCAATCGACGACATGACCCAGGCCCGGGCGGCGGCAAGCTGACCACGTCCGTCGAGCGGCTCGTCGATTCGCTGGCCCGCGATTCGACGAGCCGGCTGGTCGCCGGCCTGGCGCGCAAGCTGGGCACCGGCCGCATCGCCATCGCCGAGGACGCCGTGCAGCACGCCTTGTTGCAGGCCTTGTCGTCTTGGCCCTTCAGGGGAGTGCCCGACAAGCCCGCAGCGTGGCTGGCGGTCGTGGCCAGGAACCGCGCGCTCGATCTCTTGCGCCACGAGGCGCGCAACGTCGCCTTCGACGACGAGGTGTTCGAGGTCGAGCCGCAGCAGCCGGCAAGCGATGGCCACTTCGACCGCGAGCTCAACGACGACGAACTCGCGCTGCTGTTTGCCGTGTGTCATCCCGCGCTGTCACCCGAGATGCGCGTGACCTTTGCCCTGAAGACGGTGTGCGGCCTCACCGTGCCGCAGATCGCTTCGGGCCTTTTGGGCGAGCCCACCGCCATCGCCCAACGCCTGGTGCGGGCGCGCCGCCAACTGGAGACGGCCGGTGTCGCCATCGAGCCGCCGCCGCCGGAGGCCCTGTCCGAGCGTGCCGAATCGGTGCGCACCGCGCTCTACCTGATGTTCAACGAAGGCTACTCGGCGTCATCGGGCGAGGCGCTGGTCCAGCCGGAACTCTGCGTCGAGGCGGTGCGACTTGCCCGTGCCCTGGCCCAGCACCCGGTGACGTCGGGCCCGGCCAGCGATGCGCTGGCCGCCCTTCTGGCGCTGACCGGCGCGCGCCTGGCCACCCGCGTCGGTCCCGACGGCGTGGCGCAACTCCTGGAGGACCAGCCGCGCGATCGCTGGGATGGCGGGTTGATCGCGCTTGGCCTCGCCCATCTCGAGAGGTCGGCGCGTGGTGCGGAGCTCACCGTGTGGCACCTGCGCGCCGAGATCGCCGCCCTGCATGCCACGGCCGCCAGCGCGGCCGACACCGACTGGCGGCGCATCGTGACCATCTACGATCATCTGCTCGCCCGCGATTCCTCGCCGGTCACGCGGCTGGCACGCGCCGTCGCCGTCGGCCGCGCCGATGGACCTGCAGCCGGTCTCGCGGCCTTGCCGGCGACCGAAGGCAATCCCTATGGCGAGGCAGCACGCGGCGTCTTCCTCACCGGGCTCGGTCGCCACGACGAGGCGCGGCGACATTTCGCTGCCGCGTTGGAGCTAGCGCGTACCGAGCCCGAACGTCGGCTGATGAAGCGGCGCCTTGGCACATAGCGCTTGCCGCTGCGACATGGGCATGCGAGCGTTCCGGTGATGCCGCAGGCTGTTGTCAGGCGGCGTCTACAACGCGTGGTCCCGGTGCTCGGGTATCCAGTTCTTGCGTTGTTGCAGTGTGGCGTTTGTGCCGCAACACGGCTCACCTGAGTCACGTGTGGACCTCACGAAAACAAACGGGAGGTTTCGCCATGTCAGGTAAAGCTTATGCGTCTCTGATATCGGCCGCAGTCGCCATGACCGTGGCCGTGATTGCCCTTCCCGCGCAGGCGCAGGACAAGGTGCGCTGGAAGATGCAGAGTGCCTTCGGTGCCCAGTTGCCGCATATCGGCACCTCGGCGGTGCGTTTCTCCAAGAACGTCGAGCGGCTGAGCGGCGGCAAGTTCGAGATCAAGTTCTACGAACCGGGGGCATTGATCCCGCCGCTGGAATGCTTCGATGCGGTGTCGAAGGGCTCCATCGAATCGTGCTGGACGACGCCGGGCTACCACACCGGCAAGTACCCCGCGCTCGCCTTCTTCACCACCGTGCCGTTCGGACCACCGATCGGCGAGTTCCTCGGCTGGAAGTGGTTCGGCGGCGGCAACAAGCTGCGCGACGAGATCTACGCCAAGCACGGCCTGGTCGCGATCGATTCGTTCGCCATCGCGCCCGAGACCTCGGGGTGGTTCCGCAGCGAGGTGAAGTCGGTGGCCGACCTCAAGGGCATGAAGATGCGCTTCTTCGGTCTCGGCGCGCAGGTCATGCAGAAGCTCGGCGTGTCGACGCAGCTGCTGGCGGCGGCCGACATCTACCAGGCGCTGGAGCGCGGCGTCATCGACGCCACCGAGTTCTCCATGCCGACCATGGACACCCGGCTGGGCTTCCACCAGATCGCCAAGTTCAACTACTTCCCGGGCTGGCATCAGCAGACCTCGGTCAGCGAGTTTCTGATGAACAAGGCGGCCTGGGACAAGCTGTCCGATCAGAACAAGGCGATCATCGAGATCGCACTCGGCGATTCGACAATGCACACCTACGTCGAGAGCGACCACGCGCAGTTCGCCGCCATGGCGGAGTACCAGGAGAAGTACGGCGTCAAGGTCAAGCGCTGGAGCGACGAGGATCTGGCGGCGTTCGAGAAGGCCTGGCTGGAAGTGCTGGCCGAGGAGTCGGAAAAGGATCCGTTGTTCAAGAAGATTGCCGACCACTATCTCGACTACCGCAAGAAGTTCTCGGTGTGGGGCACGTCGCAGACGATGAAGCCCACCTATCTCAGCAAGTAGCGGAGGTGCCGGCGCGACCCTGCGGTCGCACCGGCACACCTGACCACCAGTGAAAACTCGATGCAGGTGCTGACGTCGCCCGTTCGGGCAGCGCGCGCCTCGACACATGGGAGTGCATCACCATGGATGCCTTGTTGAACACGGCAGAGGCGTTGCGCCGGCTGCTCGAGAGGATCGCGCTGGCCTCGGGCTGGTTGCTCGTCATCATGGCCTGCGTCACCACCTTCGACGTGGTGGCGCGCAAGATCGGCATGGAACTGCCCTACACCAAGCTGCAGGAGCTCGAATGGCACTTCCATGCGGCGATCTTTTCGCTGTGGATGGGCTACTGCTACACGATCAACGCCCATCCGCGGGTCGACTCCTTCCTCGAGGGCAAGTCGTATCGCGCCCGGGCGTGGGTCGAGTTCTGGGGCTGCCTGCTGCTGGCGCTGCCCTACGTCACGCTGGTTGCCTACTTCAGCCTGGACTTCGTCGCCGGTTCCTACGCGGTTGGCGAGCGGTCCGACAGCACCGTCGGCCTGACGCATCGCTGGGTCATCAAGGGCATCTTCGCCGCCGGCCTGTGGCTGGTCGTGCTGGGCATCCTCAGCGTGCTGCTGCGCGTCGTCGTGTTCCTGTTCGGCGACAAGTCGCCGGACGAGGTCGACCTGCAGATCGGTCACGTCGAGGCGGACGTCTAGTCCGGCGAAGGGGAATCATCATGCTCGATTGGCTCGCCGACTACCTCTCGCTCATCATGTTCGTGAGCATGTTCTTCTTCATCTTCCTGGGCTATCCCGTGGCCTTCATCATGGGCGGCCTGGCGCTGGTCTTCGCGCTGGCCGGCGCCTATCTGGGCGTCTTCAACCTCATCGGCCTCTCCGACGTCGTGCTGCGCATGTGGGCCGGTGTCGCCGCAGACCCGGTGCTCGCCTCGATACCCATGTTCATCTTCATGGGCGCCATCCTGGAACGGTCGGGATCGGCCAAGGACATGCTGGACGCCACGGAGCTCCTGATGAAGTGGTGCCCGGGCGCGCTCGCCGTCTCCGTCATGGTCATGGGCACCATCCTCGCCGCACCCATCGGCGTGGTCGGCGCCGCCGTCATCACCCTGTCGGTGATCGCGCTGCCGCAGATGATCAGGGCGGGCTACGACAAGAGACTCGCCATCGGCACCATCGCGTCGGCCGGCACGCTCGGCATCCTGATTCCGCCGGCGATCATGCTGGTGGTGATGGCCGAGATGCTGGCGACGTCTGCGGGCAACCTGTTCCTTGGCGCGATCATGCCGGGCTTCGTGCTGTCCGGCCTCTACACCGTGTACATCATCGCCGTCGCGATCCTGAAGCCGGGCATGGCGCCGAAGTTGCCGGCGGGTTTCGGGCCGCAGACCCGCGCCGCCTTCTGGCGGGCGCTGTGGCGCGGCCTGTTCCCGATGACCGCGCTCCTGGTGATCGTGCTGGGGTCGATCTTCGCCGGCTGGGCGACACCGACGGAGAGCGGTGCGGTCGGCGTGCTCGGCTCGATGTTCATCGCCGCGCTGAACAGGCGCATGACCCTGCAGATGATGACCGAGTCGATCTTCTCGAGCTGCCGGGCCAACGGGCTGGTCTTCATGATCTTCCTCGGCGCCACGGGCTTCTCCTACGTGTTCCGTGTGCTGGGCGGCGACGACGTGATGGTCTCGACGCTGCAGTACTTCGGCATCACGACCAAGTGGGAGATGCTGACCTTCATCATGGTGCTGATCTTCCTGCTCGGCTTTCCCTTCGAGTGGATCGAGATCTGCCTGATCGTGCTGCCTATCTTTGGTCCGATCCTGCTGAAGTTCGATTTCTCCGATCACCTGGGCGGCAGCAACGCGGGACTGATGACCTGGTTCGGCACGCTGGTAGCGGTGAACCTGCAGACCGCGTTCATGACACCGCCGTTCGGCGCCACGCTGTTCTACATGAAGGGCACCGCGCCGCCCGGCATCTCCATGCGCGACGTCTACCGGGCGATGTATCCGTTCGTCGGCCTGCAGGTGCTCGGCCTGTTCCTGTGCATCTGGTTCCCGGACATCGCACTCTGGCTGCCGCGGCTTGCCGGGTTCATCGAATGAGAGGTTTTCAAGCCGTTGGCGATTTCAGCCGGATTGCGATCAGCCAGATCGCTGCCGCCAGGATGACGATGGCGGCGATCCATTCGGCGGCGGAAAGCGCGGGCGGGGCAACCCAGCCGAGGTACGCCGCCATCGCTTCGAGCGAGATGGCGAAGAACGGCATCGCGCTCAGTGCGATCAGATAGGTCTGAACGCCGGTACGGTTGATGGTCCAGAAGCCGAGCCAGGTACCGGGTGCGCGAAACAGCAGACCCGCCAGGATGGCCCAGAACCACAGCTCGATGCGGCCGAAGGCGTCGCCGGCGCCAGCCCACGGCGAGGTCATGACGCCGACGAAGCCAAGTGCCGACCAGACGAGGATGAGCGCCAGCGAGGCAGCCACCAGGATCTCGCCGGTGAAGCGGCTGCGATTGGCGAGGTCGTTGAGGCGATTGCGCGGATGGTAGGCGATCATCCATGAGGCGGCCACGGCCATCGCCTCCGACGCGACCAGCCAACCCAGGCCGCGCCACGCCTGCGGTGCGAGAGCCAGGGCAAAGGCCACGATGCCGATGGCGAGCAGGGCAAGACCCGGCCAGTCGCGCCGCGGCGGTGCATTGCGCGTCAGCCACCAGCCCGAGGCCGCGCCGATCAGGACGCTCACCGTTGCCAGGAGCGTGCTCTCGGTGATGGCGAGCCAGACGATGGCGGCCGCGGTCGCGCCGTTGATGGCCACGCGCAGGAAGGCGTAACCGATGGTCCAGGGCGCCAGAAGCCCGAGCCAGCTGCCGGCCGCGCGACGACCGAACCACAGCATCACCAGGCCGGCCGCCAAGAGCTGCACGAGGGTGTAGGCCCAGGCATCGAGCTTCTCGCCGCTCACGACGTGCCGGGTCAGCAGGAGATAGAGCGACCAGAGGAGCGAGTTGCCGAGGCCGAGCGCCAGGAGGTGACCGCTCATGGCTCGCAGCCCACCCGCGTCATCCCGACCGGAGCCGAGCGCAGC
>CADECW010000160.1 GCA_902825855.1 uncultured Rhodospirillales bacterium
TCTTCGAGATGAACAACGGCTGCATCTGCTGCACCGTGCGCGGCGACCTGATCCGCATCATCGAAGGCCTGATGAAGCGCAAGGACAAGTTCGACGGCATCCTGGTCGAGACGACGGGTCTCGCCGATCCGGGGCCGGTGGCGCAGACCTTCTTCACCGACGACGAGGTCAAGGCCAGGACGCGACTCGACGCCATCGTCACCGTGGTCGATGCCAAGCACTTCCTGGGACAGCTCGGGCAGGGCAGCGAGGCCGAGGAACAGGTGGCCTTCGCCGACGTGATCCTGCTCAACAAGACCGACCTCGTGAGCGAGGACGAGCTCGCGAAGGTCGAGGGCAAGATCAACTCGATCAACCGCTACGCCCATGTCTTCCGCACGCAGAAGAGCCAGATCGAGCTTTCGGCCATCCTCGACAAGGGCGCGTTCGACCTGAAGCGCATCCTCGAGTTCGAACCCGATTTCCTGCATCACGGCCACGATCACGACCACGAGGAAGAGGTGAAGAGCCTGTCGCTCACTGCGGAGCGTCCGGTCGATCCCGACCGTTTCCAGAAATGGATGGGCGCGCTGTTGCAGCTGCGCGGCCCCGATATCTTCCGCAGCAAGGGAATCCTCGCCATCGACGGAGCGCCGCGGCGTTACGTCTATCAGGGCGTGCACATGATGATGGATTCCGACTGGGGCACACCCTGGAAGGAAGGCGAGAAGCGCTTCAGCAAGCTGGTCTTCATCGGCCGCAACCTCGACGGCGAGAACCTCCAGCGCGGCTTCAACGACTGCCTGAAGTAGCGACGTGAAGCTCGATCTTTCGAATCCGGCGTGGCGTCAGACGCTGCCGCCGGGCCGCGCCGTCGCCGGCGACGCGCCCGTCGCCGCCTGCGCCTTCAGCAAGGACGGATCGGTGGCGGCCTTCGCCCTGGGTGATGGTCGCGTCCGCCTGTTGCCGGGCGACATCAACGTCGGCGAGACGCCCGCCGGCGAACCGCTGCACGGTGGCGTGGTGCTGGCACTGGTCGGCGATCCGACGGGCGACGGCTTCGTAAGCGGCGGCGATGACGGCCGGCTGCTGCGCATCGCCGCCGACGGCACGGCGAGCGAGATCGTCAACCAGAAAGGCAAGTGGTTCGAGCATGTCGCCGCCCATCGCGCGACCGGCGCTGTCGCGGCCTCGGCCGGCAAGACTGCGTTTGTCGTGACGGGTGGCGAGGTCAAGGAGTTCGGGCCGCACGAGAGCACGGTGGCTGGCCTCGACTTCAGCAAGGATGGCAGCCGCATCGCCTGCGCCCACTATGGCGGCGTCACGGTGTGGAGCATCGGCAAGGTCGTGCTGCCGCCGCGGAAATTCGTCTGGCGCGGCAGCCATGTCGCCCTGAAGTGGAGCACCGACGGCAAGTTCATCGCCACCGGCACGCAGGAGAACGACATCCACGTCTGGCGCATGGCCCAGGCCACCGACATGCGCATGCAGGGCTATCCGGCCAAGGTGAAATCGCTGTCGTGGACTGCCGATGCGCGTTTCCTCTACACCTCGGCGCAGCCGGTCTTCACGGCGTGGCCGTTCTCCGGCAAGGGCCCGGAAGGCAAGCCGCCCTTGCAGTTCGGCGAGGAAGGCGCGGGTCTCATCTCGATCGTGGCCGCTCACCCGTCCGCCGAATTCGTCGCCGGTGGCTACGACTCCGGAGAGCTGCAGCTCGGCGACATCAAGACCCGGCGGTCGGTCGTGCTGAAGATGGCCGACGGCTCTGCCATCACCGGCCTCGCCTGGTCGCCCGATGGCTTCCGGCTCGCGGTCGGCAACGACGCAGGCGCCCTGCTGGTGCTCGATCTCAGGCGCTAAAAAGCCCCGTCATCCCGACCGGAGCGAAGCGAAGTGGACGGACCTCGTCATTGGTCGATCGCCATGAGCAGGTCCCTCCACTCCGCGCTTCGCGCTCCGGTCGGGATGACGATGGGGTGTCCGCAGTTCGCGCTCCGGTCGGGATGACGGTGTGGCTATCCCCGCCGCACCAGCACGCGGTGCGACACCAGGCAGAGTACGCCGGCGATACCCATGGCCGTCGTCATCGGGGCGATCGTGCCGTCGAGGCTCTGGCCGACGACGGCGCCGAACAGCGCGCCGATGCCGAACTGCATGACGCCCATCAGCGATGACGCCGTGCCCGCCATGTGCGGATAGCGCTGCAGCGCCATCGCCATCGAGTTGGGACCGATCAGGCTGATCGTGGCGATCTGCGGCGCGAAGCAGAGCAGAAACGGCCACAGGCCAATCGTGCCGTAGCGCGCTTCGATCAAGCCCAGCACCAGGGCGGCCGGACCGGCGATAGCAGGCACGATCACGGCATGGCGCAGGATGCGGCTCGCCCCGAACACCGGCGCGAACTTCGCGTTCAGGAGGCTGCCCAGGGTCATGAAAATGATCATGCCGCCGAAGATCAGGCCGAAGGCGCGCGGCGCGATGCCGTATTTCTCGATGAAGACGAAGGGCGAGCCGCTCAGGAACGACATCAGGGCAGAGAATTGGAAGGTGCTGGTGAACGCGTAGCCCATGAACGCGCGATGGCGCAGCAACTCACCGAAGCGTTTCACGATCGAGCTCAGCACCAGCGGCTGGCGGTACTCGGGCCTGAGCGTCTCGGGCAGGCGCAGCCAGGCCGCGACCAGCGCGAAGACGCCGACCATCGCCAGCACCCAGAAGATCGCCCGCCATCCCAGGAACCACAGGACCTGCCCACCGATCAGCGGCGCCAGCATGGGCGCGATCGACGTGCAGGCCATCATCAGCGACATCGCCCGCGCCGCCTGGTCCTTCTCGGCAAGGTCGCGCACCATCGTACGCGCCAGCACCACGCCGCCGCAGGCCGCCAGCCCCTGCAGGAACCGCAGCAGCACGAGCTGGCCCGCTTCGGCGGCGAAGGCGCAGCCGATGCTCGCCACGACGTAGACGAAGAGGCCTCCGAGGATGACCGGCCGACGGCCGAAGCGATCGCCCGCCGGGCCGTAGAAGATCTGGCCGGCGCCGAAGGCGATCATGAAAGCCGACAGGGTGAGCTGGATGTCGCCCGCCGTTCCACGAAGATCGACTGCGATCACCGGCAGGGCCGGCAGGTACATGTCGATGCTGAGAGGCGTGAACGACGAAAGCAGCGCCAGTACGGCGAGCAGCAGCGGCGTCAGGGTCGGGCGGGTCGAGGTGGCGGTCGTGGTCATCGGGGCCGGCTTCTATAGCGGACATGCTATAAGCGGACCATGTCGATGCCGCCCGAGCTCACCGAGCCGCAGATCCGCCGCTACGCGCGCCACATCGTGCTGGCGGAGATCGGCGGCGTCGGCCAGTCGCGGCTGATCGCCGCGCGGGTGCTGGTGGTCGGCGCCGGCGGGCTCGGCGCGCCCCTCCTGCAATATCTTGCCGCTGCCGGCGTGGGCACATTGGGCGTGATCGACCACGACACTGTCGATCTTTCGAACCTGCAGCGGCAGGTCATCCATCGCACCGCGGATATCGGCGCGACCAAGGTCGAGAGCGCCCGCCGCGCGCTGTCGGACATCAATCCCGAAGTGCGTGTGGAACCGCACGGTGAGCGACTTACCGCAGCGAATGCGGAGCGTCTCATTGCCGGCTACGACATCGTCGCCGACGGCAGCGACAACTTCGCCACGCGCTATCTGCTGAACGACGTCTGCCATCGCCTGAGGAAGCCCCTGGTGGCCGCGGCCATCCTGCGCTTCGACGGCCAGATCTCGACCTACAAGGCCTGGCTGGGCGCCGGCCACCCCTGCCTGCGCTGCCTGTTCCCCGAAGCACCCTCGGAGGACGCCGTGCCGAGCTGCGCCCAGGCCGGCGTCCTCGGCGCCCTGGCGGGCACGCTGGGCGCGCTGCAGGCGACCGAAGTGGTGAAGGAGATCCTGGGCATCGGCCGATCGCTCACCGGCCGACTGGTGATGTACGACGCGCTCGCCGGCTCGTTCGACGAGATGGCGATCGCCAAGCGCGCCGATTGCCCGACCTGCGGGGTGAAATGAAATCCCCCGAAGGCGGCGTGTCGGTGATCGTGCGCAGCGGCGACTATGAGAGCGCGCACTATGCGCTGGCGCTGGCCGCGGCAGCACTCGCCGTCAACAAACCCGCCGTGCTGTTCTTCACCATGGCCGGCATCCGCGCCCTCGAAGGCCCGCCGCCCGGCCTCGCCGATTGGCAGCGCGACGAGGCCAACCGCAAAGCCGGCGTCGGCGACTTCGAAACCCTGCTGGCCGCCTGTGTCGAGCTTGGCGCGCGCTTCATCGTGTGCGAAATGGGCTTGCGCTCGCTCGGCATCGATCGTGCCGGCCTGCGCCGCGACGTTCCCTTCGCGGTCGCAGGCATCGTGACCTTGCTGGAGGAGACCAGGCCGGGCATGCACCTGGTTACATTGTAAGAACGATCAATCAGGAGACTTCATGACATCCGCCGCCTTCGACGTGCTGGGAATCGGCAACGCCATCGTCGACGTCCTTTCCCGCGCCGACGACGCCTTCCTGAGCAGGCACGGCCTGGTCAAGGGCAGCATGACGCTGATCGACGAGCAGCGCGCCGAGACGCTCTATGCCGCGATGGGACCGGGCGTCGAAGTCTCGGGCGGCTCGTGCGGCAATACCATGGCGGGCGTCGCCTCGTTCGGCGGCAAGGGCGCTTATATCGGCAAGGTGCGCGACGACCAGCTCGGCCAGGTGTTCGGTCATGATCTGCGCGCGCTCGGCGTGTCGTTCGACACCGCGAGCGCCAAGACGGGTCCGGCGACGGCGCGTTGCCTGATCCTGGTGACGCCGGACGCGCAGCGCACCATGAACACCTATCTCGGCGCCTGCACCGGCCTCGGCCCCGGCGATATCGACGCCAATGTCGTGAGCGGCGCGCAAGTGACCTACGTCGAAGGCTATCTGTGGGATGCGCCCGAGGCCAAGAAGGCGGTGCTGAAGGCGTTCGACGCCGCGCACGCCGCCGGCCGGCAGGTCTCGATCACGCTGTCGGATTCCTTCTGCGTGCAGCGCTACCGCGAGGAATTCCGCGATCTCGTGCGCAACAAGGTCGACATCCTGTTCGGCAACGAAGCCGAGATCAAATCGCTCTATGAGGTCGAGACCTTCGAGGAAGCGCTCGAGGCGACGCGCAAGGAAGCCAGGATCGCGGCCCTCACCCGCAGCGAGAAAGGCTCTATCGTCGTCAAGGGCAGCGAGACCTACGCCGTTGCCG
The DNA here is from genome assembly GCA_902825855.1 of uncultured Rhodospirillales bacterium. Lineage (GTDB taxonomy): Bacteria > Pseudomonadota > Alphaproteobacteria > Reyranellales > Reyranellaceae > Reyranella. The sequence goes on from CADECW010000160.1 coordinate 5,230, forward strand.
CTGCCCCCGTCGCCAAGGTCGTCGACACGACCGGCGCCGGCGATCTCTACGCCTCGGGCTTCCTGTTCGGACTGACCCACGGCAAGCCGCTGGCCGAATGTGCGCGGCTCGGCGGCATCGCCGCCGCCGAAGTGATCAGCCATGTCGGCGCGCGCCCCGAGCAAGCGCTGCGTGGGCTGATCTGAGCATCGCACCATGAGCCTCGCACCATGAGCCTCGTACAGGGCGCGCAGTCGACCTGGAGCCGCTGGCTCAAGGCGGCCGAGGTCTATCGCGACCGCCGACAGCTCGTCATCCTCCTGATGGGCTTCGCCAGCGGCATGCCGTTCCTGCTGACCGGCGCGACCCTGACCTACTGGATGGACCGGAGTCACGTCGACCTCACGACCATCGGCCTGTTCGCCCTGGTCGGCACGCCCTATGCCTTCAAGTTCGCCTGGGCGCCGCTGGTCGACCAGTTGCCGCTGCCCGTGCTCGACCGCTGGCTGGGGCGGCGACGCGGCTGGATGCTCCTTGCGCAGATCGGGATTCTGCTGTCGGTCGTGCTGCTCGGGTGGAGCGATCCCGCCAACACGCCCTGGTTCACCGCCGCCGCCGCGGTTCTCGTCGCTTTCTTCTCGGCGACGCAGGACATCGCGGTCGATGCCTATCGCATCGAGATCCTGAGCGACGAGGAACAGGGCGCGGGCTCGGCGACGACGCAGCTCGGCTACCGGATCGCGCTCTGGATCGTCGACGCCATGTCGCTGCTGCTGCCGACCCTGCTGCCGTGGCCCGTCGTGTTCACCCTGATCGCCCTGCTGATCGTGATCGGCATGGTGACGGTGCTCTACGCCGAGGAGCCCAAGGTCGAGCGGCCGGCGCTCCAGTCGACCGACGCCTGGATCAAGCAGGCAGTGATCCGCCCCTTCGCCGAGTTCCTGGCCTATCGCGGCTGGTTCGTCATCCTGCTGTTCGCGCTGCTCTACAAATACGGCGATGCGCTGGGTGGCACCATGGCGCGACCGTTCTTCAACCAGATGGGCTTCACCGGACCCGAGATCTTCGGCGTCACCAAGAGCTTCGGCGTCGCCGCCACCATCTTCGGCGGCCTGGCCGGCGGCATCGTCGTGGCGCGCTACGGCCTGTTCAAGGCGCTGCTGGTCGCCGGCATCCTGCAGGCGGTGACCAACCTCCTGTTCTCGTGGGTCGCTCTTGCCGGCCACGACATCGTCGTGCTGACGCTCGCCATAACCGCCGACAACCTCACCGGCGCGTTGGGTGGCGTCGCCTTCATCGGCTACCTTTCGAGTCTCTGCACCGCCGGCATGGCGGGCACGCAATACGCCCTGCTGACCTCGCTGATGGCGTTCGGCCGCACGACCATGTCGGCCGGCGGCGGCTGGCTCGCCGCCCAGATGGGCTGGGTCGAGTTCTGGGTCGCCACCACGCTGGTCGCCATCCCGGGACTGCTGTTGCTGCTGTGGCTCTGGCACGTGTCGGAAAAGAAGACCCCTCCTTCCGCGAAGAAGGAGGGGCAGTAAATCGGCGTCGGGGTGTCATCCGCGCCGGGGAACCGGCCCATTCCGGAGCGGGGCGTGGGGTTGCCGGCCGGGAATGGGCAATTCGGGTTTAGGCCCGAGTGGCTACAAAACCGTGACTCGCAATGTGGAAAACTCCCCGCGGAGCGGCAATCAGCCCGGCGTGGCGTCGAGAGCGTAGCCGGCGGCGCGGACGGTGCGGATCAGGTCGACCTGCTGCTCGCCGTTGAGCGCGATGCGCAGGCGGCGGATATGGACGTCGACGGTGCGCGCCTCGACATAGACGTCCTTGCCCCACACCGCATCGAGCAGTTGCTCGCGCGAGAAGACGCGCCCTGGATGCTCCATGAAATGACGCAGCAGGCGGAACTCGGTGGGACCGAGATGCACCGGCTTGCTCGCACGGGTCACGCGATGACCCACCAGGTCCATGACGATGTCGGCGTAGCTCAACGCCTCGTCGGCCAGGGCGGGCCGGATGCGGCGCAGCACGGCGCGTATGCGCGCCACCAGCTCGGTCGGCGAGAAAGGCTTCGAGACGTAGTCGTCGGCGCCGGCATCGAGGCCGCGCACGCGATCACCCTCCTCGCCGCGCGCCGTCAGCATGATGATCGGCAGGTTGGCGGTCGCGGTCTGGCGGCGCAGCTGGCGGCATACCTCGATGCCCGACATCAGGGGCAGCATCCAGTCGAGCAGGATGAGGTCCGGCACATCGTCCTGCACCGAGGCCAGCGCCTCCTCGCCGTCGTAGGCGACCGAGACGCGGAAGCCCGACTGCTCGAGGTTGTAGCGCAGGAGTTCGACCAGGGCCGTCTCGTCCTCGACGATCAGCACGCGCGGCTTGATCGACGAGGTGCTGGCGTCGCGCCGCGAGGGAGCCTGCGTCGCCATGCTCATGACGCGTTGCTCGCCGCATAGAGCGAGGCGCTGCCCTTGGGCCGTGCCTCGTCGAAGCCGTGCCCGGTGGTGCGGAAGCTCACCAGCTCGGCGATGTTGGTGACGTGGTCGCCGGCGCGCTCGATGTTCTTGGCCATGAACAGGAGATGCGTGCACGAGGTGATCGTGCGCGGATCCTCCATCATGTAGGTCAGAAGCTCGCGGAACAGGCCGGTATAGACCTGGTCGATCTCCTCGTCGCGCTGCCAGACGTCGTGCGCCTTGGCGACGTCGCCGGAAGCGAAAGCGTCGAGCACGTCCTTCAGCGCCGTGCGCACCAGGCGGCCCAGCCGATCGATGCCGGTCACTGCCGCGGGCGGCGCCGTCACGTTGTTCAGCACGATGGTGCGCTTGGCGGTGTTCTTGGCGTAGTCGGCAATGCGCTCGAGCGCCGCGGCGATCTTGATCGACGACAGGATGACGCGCAGGTCGACCGCCATCGGCTGGCGCAGCGCCAGAAGCTTGACGGTCTGCTCCTGCACGGCGATGTCCAGGGCATCGACACGGGCGTCGGCCGCGATCACCTGCTCGGCGACCTCCGAATCGCCCTGGCGCAGCGCGACCAGGGACTGGGTGAGCGCAGTCTCGGCCAGCCCGCCCATCTCGCTGATGGTCGAGCTCAGCCGTTCGAGCTCTTCGTCGAAACGCTTGAGGGTATGTTCCGCCATCTTCTTCTCCGTTGTCAGCCGAAGCGGCCGGTGATGTAGGCCTGGGTACGGCTGTCCTTGGGGGTCGTGAAGAGGGTTTCAGTCGCCCCGAACTCGATCAGTTCGCCGAGATACATGAAGGCCGTGAAGTCCGAGACGCGCGCGGCCTGCTGCATGTTGTGCGTCACGATGACGATCGTGTAGTCCTGCTTCAGCTCGTCGATCAGCTCCTCGATCTTCGCGGTCGAGATCGGATCGAGCGCCGAGCAGGGCTCGTCGAACAGGATCACTTCCGGCTTCACCGCGACGGTGCGCGCGATGCAGAGGCGCTGCTGCTGGCCGCCCGACAGGCTCTGGCCGTTGGCGGCAAGCTTGTCCTTGACCTCGTCCCACAGGGCGGCGCGGCGCAGCGCCGATTCGACGCGCACATCGATCTCGGCCTTGGGCAGGCTCTCGTAGAGCCGGATGCCGAAAGCGATGTTCTCGTAGATCGACATGGGGAACGGCGTCGGCTTCTGGAACACCATGCCGATGCGCGCGCGCAGCAGGTTGATGTCCTGGTCGGCGCGCAGGAGGTTGTCGCCGTCGAACAGCACCTCGCCGGTCGCGCGCTGGCCCGGATAGAGGTCGTACATGCGGTTCAGGATGCGCAGCAGCGTGGACTTGCCGCAGCCCGACGGGCCGATGAAGGCGGTCGTCTTGTTGGCGTAGAGCGACAGGCTGATGCCCTTGAGCGCGCGGCTGTCGCCGTAGAAGAACTCGAGGTTCTTGATCGACACCTTCGCGGCGAGATTGGCAGTGTCGACCTTGGCATGGGTCGCCACGGGAACGGCGGTCGCGAGGCCGTGGCCGTTGGCCCTTTGCTCGTTCGAAGGGGCGATGCTCATGACGACTTCCTTCCGGCGGTAAGGGATCGGGCGATGATGCTGAGCGCCAGCACGGCAATGGTGATCAGCAGCGCGCCGGTCCAGGCGAGCTTCTGCCACTCCTCGTAGGGCGACAGGGCGAACTGGAAGATGACAACCGGCAGGCTGGGCATCGGCTGGTTCATGTTGGCGCTGAAGAACTGGTTGTTGAGCGCCGTGAACAGCAAGGGCGCGGTCTCGCCGCTGATTCGCGCCACGGCCAGCAGGATGCCGGTGACGATGCCGGCGCGGGCTGCGCGATAGGCGATGCGCGTGATCATCAGTGCCCGCGGCAGGCCGATCGAAGCGGCGGCCTCGCGCAGCGTGTCGGGCACCAGGGTCAGCATGTCCTCGGTGGTGCGCACGACGACGGGTATCACGATCACCGCCAGCGCCACGGCGCCCGCCCAGCCCGAGAAGTGGCCCATCGGCGCCACCATGATCTCGTAGATGAACAGGCCGACCACGATCGACGGCGCACTCAGCAGGATGTCGTTGATGAAACGCACGACGCTGGAGAGCTTGTCGTGGCGGCCATACTCGGCGAGGTAGGTGCCGGCCAGGATGCCGATCGGCGTGCCGATGACGACGGCCAGCACGGTGATGATCAAGCTGCCGACGATGGCGTTCAGCAGGCCGCCCGCCGCGCCCGGCGGCGGCGTGTTCTCGGTGAATACCGAAAGCGACAAACCGCCGATGCCCTGCCACAGCAGGATGCCCAGGATCAGCACCAGCCAGCCCAGGCCGAACCCGGTGGCGACCCATGCCAGCGTCTTGTAGATCGCGTTGCGCCGGCGGCGGCCGGCATAGAGCGGGCTCTTGGACGCGATGGATGTATCGACCATGGCCATCAGCCCGCCCTTTGCTGGAGGCGCAGCAGCATGTAGCGCGCGATCGCCAGCACGATGAAAGTGATGAAAAACAGGATCAGGCCCAATGCCACCAGCGAGGAGGTGTAGAGATCGCCGACGGCCTCGGTGAATTCGTTGGCGATCGACGCGGAGATGGTGGTGCCCGGTGCAAACAGCGAGGCCGAGACGTGGTGGGCGTTGCCGATCACGAAGGTGACGGCCATGGTCTCGCCCAGCGCGCGGCCCAGCCCCAGCATGAAGCCGCCGATCACGCCGACCCGGGTGTAGGGAAGCACGACACTGCGAAACACTTCCCAGGTCGTGCAGCCCACGCCATAGGCCGCTTCCTTCAGTACCGGCGGCACGGCGTCGAACACGTCGCGCGAGATCGAGGTGACGAAGGGCAGGACCATGATCGCCAGGATCAGCCCTGCAGTCGCCATGCCGATGCCATACGGCGGGCCGGCAAACAGGACGTTCAGGCCAGGGATGGGCTCGAACGCGTCGATCAGGAACGGCTGGACATGCTTCTGCAGGAACGGCGCGAAGACGAACAGGCCCCAGATGCCGTAGATGATGCTGGGAATGCCGGCCAGCAACTCGATGGCGATGCCGATCGGCCGCCGCAGCGCCATCGGGCAGAGCTCGGTCAGGAAGAAGGCGATCATCAGGCCGACCGGTACGGCGATCAGCATGGCGATGGCCGAAGTGATCAGGGTGCCGTAGATCGGCGCGAGCGCGCCGAACTTCTCGGTCACCGGATTCCAGGACTCGTCGAACAGGAAGGAGAAGCCGAAGGTACCGAGCGCCGGCGCCGCGCCGATGACCAGGGCGATGATGACGCCGCTCAGCAGCGCCAGCACGCCGAAAGCCGCCGCACGCGTCAGCGCGTGGAACAGCAGGTCGGTCATGCGCAGTCGCTTGAGCACGGCGCTGCGCGACGCGGCCTCCGCCGCCGTCACGTTCGTGCTCCTCAATGTCATGTCGGTCACGTCACGTCCCCCGGAATCCATCGGCCCCTCTTGCCTTCACCCTCGGCGGATGAAGCGTGAAGCGGCGGATGCGCCGAGCGCATCCGCCGTTCGCATCAGCCCGCGTCAGTTGGTCGGCGAGAACAGGGGCTTGCCCGAAGCGTCCTTGATCTCGGTCGACCACATTTTCTGGATGTCGTTCACGACCTTGTCCGGCATCGGCACGTAGTCGAGTTCCTCGGCCGGCTTGTCGCCCTTGGCGTACGACCAGGCGAAGAACTTCAGCGCCTCTCCGGTCGAGGCGGCGTCCTGCGGCTTCTTGTAGAGCAGGATCCAGGTCGCCGCAGTCATCGGCCACGACTGGTCGCCCGGCTGGTTGGCGAGGATCACGCCGTAGCCCGGCTGCGAGTGCCAATCGGCATTGGCGGCCGCGGCCTGGAAGCTGGCCGACGACGGATCGACGGTCTTGCCGGCCTTGTTCACCATCTTGGTGTGGGTGAGCTTGTTCTGCTTGGCGTAGGCGTACTCGACATAGCCGATGGCGCCCTTGGTGTTGGCGACGTTGTTGGCCACGCCCTCGTTGCCCTTGGCGCCGATGCCGACCGGCCACTGCACGGCCGTGCTGACGCCGATCTTGTCCTTCCATGCCGCGAGCACGTCGGCAAGGTAGTAGGTGAAATTGAAAGTCGTGCCCGAGCCGTCCGAGCGGCGCACGGGCACGATCGCCTGGCTGGGCAGCTTGGCATTGGGGTTCAGCTTGGCGATCGCCGGATCGTCCCACTTCTTGATCTCGCCCATGTAGATCCTGGCGATGGTCGGGCCGTCGAGCGTGAGGTCGCCCGGCTTGACGCCGTCGATGTTCACCACCGGCACGATGGCGCCCATCACCATGGGGAACTGCGCGAGGCCCGATTCGTCGAGCTCCTTGCCCGGCAGCGGCGCGTCGGTGGCGCCGAAGGTCACGGTCTTGGCCTTGATCTGCTTGATGCCGCCGCCCGAGCCGATCGACTGGTAGTTCAGGCCGACACCGGTCTCTTTCTTGTAAGTGTCCGCCCACTTGGCGTAGATCGGATACGGAAAGGTGGCGCCGGCGCCGGAGATGTCGGCCGCGTTGGCCGCCAGCGACGAAAAGGCCAGAGCGGCTGTCGCCAAGGCGATTCTCGTGAAATTCATAGGGTCCCTCCTTCGAGAATTCGAAGCGTCCTTCCCCTAGGAGCCGCACATCACTGTCATATTACGGATATATGACACTCCGGTGACAGTGGCTGCGGCCTTCTGAGGATGGAAACAGAACCATCAGAATGGCGGAGGGTTACCGATGCGCCTTTGAGCCGGCGCCACCTCCGGAACATAGAGCGAACAATGGAGAAATTCCTGCTGTCTGCGGCGCGCATCTACCTGTTCCGCGCGCGCGACGGATTGTCGGTATCCAGACCGCGGCGCCGCGGCTGGTGACGTGCAGCGCCGCCTGAGCCACGAGTTGCCCAATGCGCGCCTGTGGGCCGGCCTGCTGGTCGCCGTGCCGCCGGTGTTGGCTGTCCTGCTGCAACGGCCCGGCCTGTGGCAGCCCGATCTCGTGATGGTCGCCGGACTTTCGCTGTTCGCCCTGCCC
>CADECW010000161.1 GCA_902825855.1 uncultured Rhodospirillales bacterium
ATCGAGGTTGCGGGCAACGGCAAGAGCGTCATGGTTGCCATACGGGCGGAGAAAGCTCTCCATCTTGTCATAGCAGACATGGATGCCATCGGGCCGTTCATCGACGAGGATCGTGACCGGCGCGTAGGATCCGGCGTCGGGAACGTGCTTGACCATTTCTTTCATGATCAATGGATTGCCGATCAGAAACCGCATGCTCTCGGGGGTCGCGGCGCCGGTTTCACGGCGCAGGATGGCGCCCAGGTCGAATTCCGCGAAGAGCATGAGACCTGCGCGGCCGAGACCACTTTGCACAATGCTCTCCAAGTCGGCGAAGGAAGTCGCGGCCCTCGTCGCCCTGAAATACTGGACCATGTCGGGTTGTCCGACGGCCGACTTGAGTGTGGCCACGACACGGTGGAATGGTCTGGAACACGTGAGGCTGAAACGTTCGACCTCGATCTTTGCGATCGTCATTCTGTCCTCCACGACGGCTCTCCAGCAGCCGGGTTACGATTCAAGGAAGGTCCGGACGTGGCCGGTGAACAACGCGTGATACTGAAACAGCGCGCCATGTCCGGAGTCGGGATAGAGAATGAGCTGAGCATTGCTCAGCGCCTTGAACATCGCGTAGGCGTTGTCCGCCGGCAGCATGGTGTCCTGCTTTCCGCTGACAACAAGGGTGGGTTGGCTGATGGCGCGCAGCATGGCCTGCCCGGCGTCAGGGGCGGCGCACCAAGCGATCAGCGCCCTGGCCTGTGGATCGGTCACCGCGCTGCCGTTGTCGGTGTCCCGGTCTTCAGTGCGCGCCTTCGCGCGCTTCAGGAACGCCATGCCCGCTGCCTGGCTCGCGGCCGACTTCGTGAAGAACAGCGGAAGGCGGGGATCCGGCGCTGCCGTCTGGGAAAGGGCCTCCTGAAGCACAGCCAGCAGATGCTCCTCTCCGCCTTTCGGAGCGGTGCCGACGAGGATGAGCTTGCGGACCAGCCGTCGGCGCTCGGCCGCGATCTGCTGGGCGACGCAGCCGCCAAGGGAGAAGCCCAGCAGGTCTACTTCGGAGAGGCCGAGCTGGTCGATGAACGCGACCGCATCCCGGGACATCGCCGGGACGTTGTCGGGCGTCTGGCCGGTCGAGCGACCGACCCCTGCGTTGTCGAATGCGATCACCGGGCGATCGGCGGCCAGGGCATTTACGACGGCGGGATCCCACGCATCGATGTTGCCCGAGAAGTGCTGCAGCAGAACCATCGGTGTCCCGCCCGCCGGGCCGAGATGGCGATAGGCGAAGCGGATGCCGCCGCTTTCGATGTAACGGGTGGGCGCCGTTTCCAGCGCGGCCGCGGCCTGGCGCGCGGCGGCGGCCTCAGCGTCGGTCATGTCATTCTCCGGATGCGTGGTTCGAATTGATCGAGTGAGAGCTGTCGGCGGCATGCAGCGGCTCCCGGCACGAATGCCGGGAGCCCCAATGGTCACTCCGGCAGCGCGGCCTTCTCGATGACGTCAGCAACTTCCTTGGCGTGGACGACGAGCGAGGCATGGCTGCCGGCGATCTCCGTCGTCTGCGCCTTCATCCTGGCGGCGAACTTCTTCTGCGTTTCGGGAGCGACGACTTTGTCTTTCGTGGTGACCACATAGAATGTCGGCTTGCTGTGCCAGCTTGCCGTATCGACGGGAGCCTCGAACGCGGCGAGGCTCAATGGGAGCTGATGGCTTGCCAGCGTCTCGGCGACCTTCAGAGGTAGGTCGGCTGCAACGGCGGACGGAAACGCTTTGGGATCGATGTAGAGATTGCCCTTTGCGTCGGGATGAATGGCCGCGGTGCCTTCGGTTGCCGGACCGCTCTTGGCCAGGCTGGCCAGAGATTCGCCCACATCGGGCGCGAATGCGGAAACATAGACGAGCGCCGAAACCTTGGGATCGCCACCTGCTTGCGTGATCACCACGCCGCCCCAGGAGTGACCGACTAGTACGGTCTTGCCGTTCTGCTTTTCGAGCGCGCGTTTGGTGGCATCGGCATCCGCTGCGAGGGATGTGAGCGGATTTTCGACGAGCGTTACGGTGTAGCCCTTGCTCGAGAGGATATCGGCAACGGGCTTCCAACTCGTCTGGTCGACGAAAGCGCCATGGACGAGAACGATGTTGTGAGCCGCACCGGCCGGGAGGCGAGACGATTGAGCGGAGGCGGCGAATGGTGCGCCAGCCAGGACGGCGGCGGCAGCCGAGAGGAGGAGAATTCGCATGGGTTTTTCCTGTTGAAGTCGGACGAAACGGGTCCAGGGAGTGGGCAGGGACGGCGAGGTGACGGTTGTTCCGTCTGCCGCTGGCGAGAATGGCGGCCGCACGACATGTCGGCCTGCCGCGATATCACCTAGTGATCGGATCGTTCGGACGATAGGGCTCAATCGTCCAAATATTGTGTCCGACCGTCCGGCGGACTAGAAACAGCACATGGATATTCTCGCCGAAGTACTCGATCGCGTTCGTTTCGGCGGGACCCTGCTGTTCCACTTCGAGCTCGGGCATCCGTGGAATTTGTCGTTGCCGGCGCGCCCTTACGCTCTGTTCCATTATCTCAGCCGTGGCTCCGCGACCCTCGTGCTCGAACAGGGGCGGAAATTTCACATGACCGAGGGCGATTTCTTCGTCGTCACACGCGGCGAGCCCCATGTGATCTACTCGGATCGTGATACGAAGCCGTTGCCGATTCTCGACCTCGAACGACTGCCCGGACGTCTTGCTCTGGTTCGGCATGGCGGCAGTGCGCAGCCGCTCTCGACGATGATCTGCGGCAATTTCACGGTGGCACGGCCGTCGCGGGGCAGCGTTCTGGAATTGCTTCCGCCCGTGCTTCTCCTGAAGCCGACGGAAGACGGCGGATGGCTCGAGGCGATCCTGAAACGCATGGTCAGCGAGTCGGCACTCGAGCGTCCCGGCCAGGACGTTGCGCTCTCCCGATTGACGGAAGTGCTCTTCGTCGAGGTCTTGCGAAGCTGGATCAAGTCTCTTGCTCCAGGAGAAGGCGGTTGGCTGGGTGCGATGGCCGATCCGCACATCGGACCGGCGCTTCAATTGATCCACGAACGACCGGATCGTCCCTGGACGCTTGGCGAGCTTGGGCACAGCGTGGGGCTCGGTCGCTCGGCGTTTTCGGCTCGCTTCACGAAGCTCGTCGGCCAGTCGATGTACCGTTATCTGATCGCGCGCCGCATGTCCGAGGCGGCGTTCCTGCTCGAAACGACCGACGAGGGAATTGCACGGATTGCAAATCGCGTCGGCTACGAAAGCGCTGCCGCGTTCTCGAAACTGTTCCATCGGCATCACGGCCTTTCGCCGGGCCGTTACCGTGCGGTTCGCCGCTCTGACGGTGGCGGAAGGCAGGGGGACGCTCTGGAGGCAGAAGCCGCCGATTGACCTCGCGACGCCGGGCGTGCGGCCGGCCCGGGCCGATGGCTCCTGCTTCAGCAAGGTCAATTCTGCGTTCGGATCGTCGAGCGGTTCGTCGTCTTACGCAGAGAAGTTTCCCTCGCTAGATCAGCGCGTTACTATCGCCCAAAGCGATCGAGTGGGAGCGAGGAATGAAGCTCGCGGAGATTTTTCAGCATGGCGAAGTTCGTCTTTGGAATGAACCAGTCCCTGGACGGCTACGTCGACCACACGGAGATGCGGACGGGCCCCGCGCTCTTCCGCCACTGGATCGAGCATGTGCGCGCCCTGGCCGGGAGTGTGTACGGTCGCCGCATGTACGAGATCATGCGCTATTGGGACGAAGACATTCCTGAATGGAGCGCAGAACAACGCGAGTTCGCGACGGCGTGGCGGTGCCAACCAAAGTGGGTCGTGTCGCGTACGTTGAAGTCGGTCGGCCCCAACGCCACGCTCGTCGCGGATGACATCGAGGCGGCGATCCGTGGCCTGAAGGCCCGGCTCGCCGGGGAGGTCGCGGTTTCCGGACCGGAGCTGGCCCGAAGCCTGACCAACCTTGGTCTGGTCGACGAGTATCGACTCTACTTTCACCCCGTCGTGCTTGGCCGCGGCAAGCCGTTCTTCTCCGGTCCCCGGCCGCCGCTCCGCCCTGTGGCGAGCGACCACATGGGCGAGGACGTCATCAGGTTGACATACGTTCCTGCATGATCGCGCCGCTTGGCCGGCGAACGGCGCATTAGGATCACAAAGAACACTTCATGATTCGTCTCGACAACATCAGCAAGCAGCACGGCCATCAGATCCTGTTCATCGACGCATCGATGGGCATCCAGAAGGGAGAGAAGGTGGGGCTTGTCGGGCCGAATGGCGCCGGCAAGACGACGCTTTTCCGGATGATCGCCGACGAGGAACAGCCCGACGATGGCCAGGTGACGGTCGATGCCGGCATGACAATCGGCTACTTCAGCCAGGATGTCGGCGAGATGTCAGGCAAGAGCGCGGTCGCAACTGTGATGGATGGCGTCGGGCCGGTGAGCGCGCTCGCCGCCGAAATGGCCGAGCTCGAGGCCGCGATGGCCGATCCCGACCGGGCCGGCGACATGGACGCCATCGTCGAGCGCTATGGCGAGGTGCAAGCGCGCTTCGACGAGCTCGACGGCTATGCGCTGGATGCCCGGGCGCGCGAGGTGCTGGCGGGTCTGAGCTTCAGCCAGGAACGAATGGACGGCGACGTCGGCCTGCTCTCCGGCGGCTGGAAGATGCGCGTGGCGCTTGCCCGCATCCTGCTGATGCGGCCCGACGGCATGCTGCTGGATGAGCCGAGCAACCATCTCGACCTCGAAAGCCTGATCTGGCTGGAGGATTTTCTCAAGAAGTACGACGGCGCGTTGCTGATGACGTCGCATGACCGCGAGTTCATGAACCGCATCATCGGCAAGGTCGTGGAGATCGACGGCGGCACGCTGACCACCTATTCGGGCAACTTCGATTTCTACGAGCAGCAGCGGGCGCTGTTCGAGAGGCAGCGCCAGGCGCAATTCGAGCGCCAGCAGGCGATGCTTGCCAAGGAGATGAAGTTCATCGAGCGCTTCAAGGCGCGGGCCTCGCACGCCGCCCAGGTCCAGAGCCGGGTGAAGAAGCTCGACAAGATCGAGAAGGTGGAACCGCCCAGACGCCGCCAGTCCGTCCAGTTCGAGTTCCGCGCACCGCCGCGCTCGGGCGAAGACGTGGCGAACTTCAGGAACGTTCACAAGGGCTATGGCAGCCAGCCGATCTATGAGGGGCTCGATCTCCGCGTGCGCCGCAAGGAACGCTGGTGCGTGCTCGGCGTCAACGGCGCGGGAAAATCCACCCTGCTGAAGCTGGTGGCGGGCGCGACCGAGCCCGACCAGGGCACCGTGACGCTCGGCAGCAGCGTAAGGATGGGCTATTTCGCCCAGCACTCCATGGACCTGCTGGACGGCGACGACACGGTTTTCGAATCGCTGGACGGGTCGTTCCCGCAGGCCGGACAAGGGACGCTGCGCTCGCTGGCCGGTTGCTTCGGCTTCTCGGGAGACGATATCGAGAAGCCCTGCCGCGTGCTGTCGGGCGGTGAAAAGGCGCGTCTGGTCATGGCCAAGATGCTGTTCGACCCGCCGAACTTCCTGGTTCTCGACGAACCGACGAACCACCTGGACATGGCGACGAAGGAGATGCTGGTCGCCGCCCTGGCGGACTTCGAGGGCACCATGCTGTTCGTGTCGCATGATCGCCACTTCCTGTCCGCGCTCTCGAACCGGGTGCTGGAACTGACGCGCGACGGCGTTCACCAGTACGGCGGCGGCTACACGGAATACGTGGCGAGGACGGGCCAGGAGGCGCCCGGTCTTCATCCGGTCGGGTAGAAGGGTTGCGGTCGCTATCGCGAGACGCCGCGACGACGCATCAAGGTGTAGATGGCCACAGCAGCGGCAGCAAAGCCCGCAGCCGCCCCGACAGCGAGGGCCCAGCGCGGGCCATAGCTGTTCGCCACCCATCCGACGATCGGCGCGCCGATCGGCGTGCCTCCGAGCGCGATGGCGACCCTGAGTGCCATCACACGCCCGCGCATCGCCCGCTCGGTCGAAATCTGCATCAGGCTGTTCGACGTGTTGGTGAGGGTCAATGCGGCGACGCCGATGACGACGAGCGCGGCCGCAAAGAACCAGTAGCCCGGCGAGAGCGCGGCCAGCGTGCAGCCGATCCCGAAGACCATGGCGCCGCTGAGCAACAGGGAGAACCGCGGCTGGTCGCGGCCGGCGCTCCACAGCGCGCCCGCGACGGTACCGACCGCCATGCAGGACGACAGCAGGCCGAACCCGCGCGCATCGACATGAAAGACGCCGACCGCCATGGTCGAGATGAAGATCGGGAAATTGAGGCCGAAGGTCCCGACCAGGAACAGCATGACCAGCATCGCCATGAGGTCCGGGCGCTGCCACACGTAGCGGAGCCCTTCGGTGAAGCTGCCCCTGACGCGATGGGCCCGCGCGTTCTGACGAAGCTCGGCGATGCGCAGGCAGGCGAGGGAAACCAGCACCGCGGCGAACGACGCGCCGTTGATCAGGAATGCCCAGCCCGTGCCGACCGCGGCGATGGTCAGGCCGGCGATGGCCGGGCCGATCATCCGGGCGGCGTTGAACGAGGTCGAGTTGAGCGCCACGGCATTGTGCAGGTCGGCATCGCCGACCAGTTCCGCGACGAAAGTCTGGCGCACCGGCGCATCGAAAGCAGCGGCGCTGCCGAACAGGAAAGCGAAGATGCAGACGTGCCAGAGCTGGACGGCCCCGGTGACGGTCAGGATCCCCAGGATCAGGGCGAGACTGCCCATGGTCGCCTGGGTGACGATAAGGAGCTTGCGCTGGTTGAAATGGTCGGCGGCGAAGCCGGTCCAGGGCAACAGCAGGAGCTGCGGCCCGAATTGCAGGGCCATCACCAGGCCGACCGCCGAAGCGTCGTGATCGGTGAGTTGGGTGAACACCAGCCAGTCCTGCCCGGTCCGCTGTACCCAGGTGCCGATGTTGGAGACGAAAGCGCCGGCTGCCCAGACCCGATAGTTGAATCCTCTAAGAGACCGGAAAACGCCGGCAAGGGGAAACTTCATGGATGCTCCGGCCGGTCGCCGTCATTGGATCGGCCGAACTGCGGCAGCTCGGATGAAGGGGCCATAAGGGAAGATAGACCGAAGGCGCTTGCCGGTCGTGCCGATGTACGGCTGAAATCGGTCGGCGTTCCGCCTTGAGACGCGTGCCGCGCAGGTGCCGAGTGACAAGCATGGAGGTCGCGCGCGTAAGGGCGCATTCTGGCGGCGTCGTCTGGTCCTTGGCCGGCGACGGCGAGCAGTACGCTCAGCGTCACATGGGAGGAATAAATCATGGAACGTCGATCCTTCACGAAGGGCCTTGCGGCGCTCCCCTTGACGCTGGCCCCGATGCTGACCAGTGCGGTCGGCCGATCCGCGCAGGCTCAGGCGAATTGGGCGCCCGACAAGCCCGTCCGCATCGTCGTTCCTTTCGTCGCGGGCGGCAGCACCGATGTGACCGCGCGGCTGGTGGGTAATGCGCTGGGTGAGCGGCTGGGGCAGACCGTCGTCGTGGACAATCGCGGCGGCGCCGGCGGCAATATCGGCGCCGAGTATGCCGCGCGCGCGGAGCCCGACGGCTACACGCTGATCATGGCGACGAGCTCGACGCACGCGACCAACGCGGCGCTCTATCGGCGGCTTGCGTTCAATCCTGTCCGTGATTTCACGCCGATCTCGCAGATCGCCTTCATTCCGAACCTTCTCGTGGTGAATCCCGAAGTGCCGGCGAACAACATCGCCGAGCTGGTCGCCTATGCGAAGGCGAGGCCGGGACAATTGAACTACGGCTCGGGTGGTGCCGGCAGTTCCCTGCATCTGGCCGCTGCCGTTTTCGCGTACCGGGCCGGCATCGACATGGTGCACGTGCCCTATCGCGGGGGCGCACCGGTCGCGGCCGACCTCGTCTCCGGCAAGCTGCAGGTGAGCTTCAGCCCGATGGTCGAGGTGCTCCAGCAGGTGAGGGCGGGCAAGCTGCGCGCGCTCGGCGTCACCACCGCGCGGCGCTCGGCGCTGCTCTCGGATATACCGGCCATCTCGGAAGTGATCCCGGGCTACGAGGTGGCGCTGTGGAACGGGATCATGGGGCCGGCGGGACTTCCGGCGCCGGTGGTGGCGCGGCTCGCCTCGGAGATCGTCACGATCGTAGGCAGCCAGGAAATGCGGTCGCGCCTTGCGGAGCAGGGCTCGGATCCCGTAGGCAGCACCCCTCAGGAATTCGCCGCTTTCGTCGCCGCCGAACAGCCGAAATGGGCGGAGCTGGTGCGTATCTCGGGCGCCACTGTCGATTGAAAGCACGACTGCGTTACATAGAACCGTAGTTTGACTTTCAAAAACACGTCAGTTATATTTCCGGTGCTCGCCTCCCGGCGTCTCCGCGCATCGTTCATGCGATACCCTGGCGCCTGCTGTCGCGCCGGCGGCTGCGCGACCAGGCGGCAGCTCAATCGCAAGGACGTCGAGCATTCGGCGGTGGAAATGCGGCAGCGCAACTAGCGTAACTGTCTTAATGGCTACCAACGGTTGCACCAACGGCGGCGCAGGCGCGGCAAGCCTCTGCAGCGACTAAAGCGGGTTGGGCCCGAGCACTTCCCAGCCGTACGCCTCCAGCCTCTTCTCGAGATCGCCGTCGGCCGGTCCCTCCAGCATCTCCTCGACGAAGCGGCCGGCGCCGGCCGGGGTATAGAGGAATACGACCCGGCCTGGTCGTTCGCCGCTGTTCTTCCAGGCATGCGGCACGTTGCGCGGCAGGAAGGCACAGGTGCCCGGCCCGCCGCTCGTCACCTGGTCGCCGATCTTGAACGTGAACTCGCCCTCGAGAACCCAGGCGACCTCGTCGCTGTCGCGATGCAGGTGGAGCCAGCTGCTCTTGGAGCCCGTCGGCACCGTCTGCTCGAACAGGGTCACGCTCTCGCCGGTCTCGCGACCGAACAGCTTCATGGACATGACCTGACCCGACGCTTCCGCGAGGTGCTTGCCGCCGCCCGGCGGCACCACGACACCCTTGCTCATGGGAGTCTCCTCGTTGGCGAGGGCACGAGCGTAGGTCCGCTACCGCGCAGTCGCAACGACGATCTCGATTTCAGCGCTTGGGCAGTTTCGGCAGCTCTGCGACGATGGCGCGCTCGACCACGGTCAGGAGATAGGAATCGGGGTAAAGGGTGCAGCCGCCGCGCACGAGAAGGGCGAGCTGGGCGCCTGCTTCGCCCTCCGGAAGCCTGACGCCGTGGCGCCGTGCGGCGTGCTCGGCGAGCAGCGTCGCCACCGCGCGACGAGCATCGGGTGTCATGGCGTGGGCTTCGCGGCAGCTGACGTAGGCCGCCCGATCGAAGGTGAGGGACGCCGACTGCGCCTGGGCCAGGGAGGGAAGAACCGCCAGGGAGAAGGCGAATGCTGCGAACCGGGAATTCATGGTGTGATCCTCACCGGCTGATGGCGCTGCCGCCGATGTAGCCGACGGCGCCGCCGATCAGTCCGGCGCCAACCACCTGGCCGAAGGAGCCGCCAGCCACCATCCCGATGCCGCTGCCCAGCGCTGCACCGGTCACGGCGCCCTTCTGCGGCGTCGTCATGTTCTCGCAGCCGCCTGCCAGGCCTGCGATGGCGAGGAGGAGGGTGAGGGTTCGTGCCGTCCGTTTCATGTCGCACTCCGTCGTTCGAGATCAAGGTGACCAAATTTGGCAACCATGCCTTTGACCTTTGTCAAAGCCCAGACGAGGTTCAACTCCACAGTCGCTTGCTCGCGATCGCAGCACCATCGCGCATCGCCGCGAGCTTGGCCCAGACCACGTCCTCCGACACCTGGGTGTCGCCGACGATGGTGCCGAAGCCGCAATCGGTTCCAGCCATGACGCGCTCGCGGTCGCCGATGGCGCGCACGGCGCGCTCTAGCCGCTCGGCGATCACCTGCGGGTGCTCGACGTAGTTGTGGGTCGATTCGACCACGCCGCACACCAGGGTCATGCGGGCGGGCAGCTTCTGGGTGTGGAAGGCGTCGATCTCGTGGCTGTGACGCGAATTGGCGAAGGGCAGGCAGAGCGCGCCGGCCTTCACCTGGAAACAGACCGGCAGCACGTCGGGCGCCGGTACGTCGTTCACGTGCGGGCTGTCGCGGTTGCCCCAGCAGGCATGGAAGCGCACCCGCTCGGCCGGGATGTCGGCCAGCGCCTCGTTCAGCGCCGCGACGTGCATCTCCATCGCTTCAATGAACTTCGGCAGAGGCTCGTCCTGGAAGAAGCCGGCGCGTTCGATGCCGAGGTCGGGCGAGTCGATCTGCAGCACGTGACCCTGCGCGACGATGAACTCGTATTCCCGCTTGAGCTCGCGGGCGAGTGCGAAGACGTAGGCCTCGTGGCTGTCGTAGTGCTGGTTCTCCAGCGAACAGGCGGCAAAGCCGGGCGACACCGCGGTGACGAAGGTTTCCGTGAAGCGCCCGGCCTGGCGCGCCAGCGCGCGGGCGAAGGAGTCGAGCTCGGCACGGACGCCGTCCAGGCTCTCGTAGCGCACTGGTCCGATCGCCGCCGGAAAGCCATAGACGTTGAGGCGGCGGACGCCGCGCGCCTGGTAATTCTGCCACCATTTGGGAAAATGCTGCATGTCGAGGATCGGCCGGCGGTTCGATCGGCCGCCGAAGCCCGACATGCGCCCGGTGATGTAGCCGAAGAAGGTCGAGCGCGGCATCTCGCCGTCGTTGCCGACATCGATGCCGCAGTCGAGCTGGCGGCGCACGATCTGGTCCATGGCTTCGTCGGTCAGCGCCGGGATCCGTGCGCTATCGACCGGCTTGCCTTCGGCCTGGGCCACCAGCAGGTCGGCCAGGAGATCCGGCCGCGGCAGGCTGCCCATATGGGTGGTCAGGATGCGATCCGTGCTTCGTTTCATGCCCCAGGTCTCCTGGCTCTTCGCAAGCTACGTCCGGCGATGGCGATGATGCAATCCGGCGAAGTTCGGTGTGCGGACGATGGTTCCATGTGTCGCGCCTGCTCGTCCGCCGGCTATCATGCCGGCCATGCTGCGCGATGGGAGCCTCGTACGAGCCATGAAAGAGAACAGCATATTGCGGGCGGTGCGCGAGGGGCGGGCCGCGCTCGGGACCGGGCTCAAGGAGTTCGCGTCGCGCGGCGTGCCGTGGATCATCGAGGCGTCCGGCTTCGACTACTGCATGATCGACCACGAACATGGCGCCTTCGACCTCGAGACGATCGCCGATCTCGCCGGGTGGTTCCAGGCCACCAACGTCTCGGCGATCGTGCGCATCCACAAATCCTTCACCTATCTGATCCCGGCGATCCTCGATCAGGGCATCATGGGCATCCAGGTGTCGGAGGTCGACAGCGTCGACGAGGCGCGCGCGATCGTGCGCGAGGCGAAGTATCCGCCGATCGGCAACCGTGGCATCTCGGGGCAGGGGATGCACACCGGCTACCGGAGCTACGGCGCCCGCCACGCGACCGAGTATGCGCCGTGGGCCAATGCCAACATCGTCGTCTGCGTGTCGATCGAGTCGCTCGAGGGCCTGGAAAATGTCGAGGCGATCGCGGCGACGGAGGGCATCGACATGATCGCCTACGGCCATTCCGACCTCAGTGCGCGCCTCGGCGTTCACCTCCAGCTCGAGCACCCGACGTTCAAGGCGGCCGTGCGCCGGATCGCCGAGGCGTGCAACGCGCACGGCAAGCTTGCGCGCGGCTCGGCGGAAACCGAGGCGCAGATCGAGGAGTACTGGCGGCTCGGCTGCAGGGTGCTGAACCTGCCCGGTACCGATGTCAGCACCTATCTCGACGGCCTGAAGGCGCGCGCCGGTCGCGCCCATGCGCGGCTGAAATCGATCGGAGTTGAGGTGCCTTGAGAGGGGAGGACAGGATGCGACTGCGGGGCAAGGTGGCGCTGCTGACCGGTGCGGCGGCGGCAATCAAGGGCGAGCTGATGGGCTTCGGAGGCGCTGCGGCGCATGTGTTCGCGCGCGAGGGCGCGAAGGTAGTGCTGACCGATATCCGCGACGAGCTGGGCGAGCGCGCCGCCGCTTCCCTGCGCGCCGATGGACACGATGCGCGCTACCTGCGCCTCGACGTGACGTCGGAGCGGAACTGGGCCGAGGTCGTGGATGCGGTGATGGCGGCGCACGGACGGCTGGACATCCTGTTCAACAATGCCGGCGTCGGTTTCCCCGGCAAGGTCGAGGACATCACGCTGGAGGTCTGGGAACGCGAGCTGGGCGTTCACGCCAAGGGCGTCTTCCTCGGCACCCGTACGGCGATCCCGGCCATGCGGAAAGGCGGCGGCGGGTCGATCATCAACACGTCGTCGGTCATGGGCATCGTCGGCAGTCCGACCTCGCCGGCCTATTCGGCGGCAAAGGGCGCCATCACGATCTTCACCAAGTCTGCGGCGCTGCAGTATGCGAAGGAGAATATCCGCATCAACTCGGTGCATCCGGGCTACGCCGATACGCCGCTGACCGAGAACCGCTTCAGCGATCCGGGCGTGCGCCAGGCGTTGATCGATCGCACGCCGATGGGCCGGCTCGGCACCGCCGAGGACATCGCCAACGGCGTGCTGTTCCTGGCGTCCGACGACTCGTCCTGGGTCACCGGCTCGGAACTCGTGATCGATGGCGGCATGACGGCGCAGTAGACCGTCATCCCGACCGAAGCGAAGCG
>CADECW010000162.1:0-8452 GCA_902825855.1 uncultured Rhodospirillales bacterium
TACGGTATTCCATGGCTTTTCCGTCGGTCTGGTGCCCGCTGCCGGACTCGAACCAGCACGGCCCTTTCGGGCCTCGAGATTTTAAGTCTCGTATGTCTACCATTCCATCAAGCGGGCGGCGGGCGAGACCATATTGAGCTGCGCGAGGGAAGGGAAGCCGGTTGCTTGTCGCGCAACCACATTCAGTCGTCGCGTTGGGCAAAAAGACCAATGATCGGGCAATCCGAAAGAAAAGCCTGCCACAGGTCCGGCTCATGGCCTTCAGCCAGCTTGGCTTGGCACTCGACAAAGTCGAAAGCCGCGAACCCCGCTTCGGCAAAAGCGGCACGATAGGTATCCGGAGACAGCCAGAAATTGTCGAAGCTGAATGTCGTGCCGTCCGCCTTGGGGAACGAGTAACGGATGCGCGAACCCTCGCGGACGGGCACCTCCACGTCGCGCAGGAACCCGTACCTTGCGTAGGACTGCGGTCCGCCGAAAGCCGTCAGCGGGTTGTCGTTCATGCCGACGAGGCGCCCGCCTGGCTTGAGGTTGGCCGCGACCGTACGAGCGAACGCCAGGAGCTCCGCGGCAGTGCGGGCGTAGTTGAACAGATAGCAGGCGACGACCAGATCGAAGGGGCCGACCGTGCCGAGGCTTGCGGCGTCGCCAACCCGGTAGCTGATTCCAAGAGGGGCCTCGGTCTCGCTCATCTGGGCGCGCTCGATCATGCTGCTGGAAAGATCCACTCCCAGCACCGAGGCGGCGCCGCGCCTCGCAAAGGCTCGTGAGTAGGTTCCATCGCCACATGGAAGGTCGAGGACGGTCTTGCCACGCACGTCCCCGGCGAGGGCGAACAAGGTCGGCGCCTCTACCAGCACACGAAAGGGAAGCTGCTTGGACGCGGAATAATCAGCCGCAATGTCGTCGTACTCGGCATGATGGATGGCAGGCGAAGACATGAGTGTTCGGAGGTGCTCCGGTCGGGCCAGCACGAGCGTACAGCTCGCTACCTCAATAGCGGAAGTCCGCGATCATGCCACCTTCGACCATCGCCCGTAACAGGCTGGCGGCGCGGGCCGGGGCCTGGTCCTCGCCGGTGAACGGTATGAGCGCCTCGCACAGCTCGGGGAAGGGCCGACCCGCGACCAGGGTGTCGAGCATCGCGGCTTCGTCGTGCGCCAGCGAGCGGAAGTTCGAGACCAGGTCGGGCCGCCAGATCGCCCACACCAGCGGCTCCGGCGCAAGATCGACTTCGAGATCGCCGGGCTCGACCTCTTGGCGGCGCTGCCACGCCTGCGGCGCCTCGAACGCGAGCGTAATCCGGCGCAGCGACGGGAGCGTCGCGAAGGACAGCGATTCCCAAGCCTCCTGCGGCAATGCCATCAAGGCGTCGGCCATGACGGGCGTGACATCGGGTGCGTCGAAGGCCTCGCCCAGTGCCCATTCGAAGCGCGCCATCTCGGCGGCGGCGGGCGTGCCGTTGTACGGCGCCGTGATGGCGAGGAAGTCGCCCAGGCCGCGGCCGTACCAGCGCACCGAGGGATTACGCGAGGGATGGGCGGCGATGTAGGCACGTGCCATATGGTCGAAGTCGGCGGGACCCGCCATTGCCATCACGCCAGGGTAGTCGGTGGTCAGCGCCTCGATCAGGCGCAGCGCATAGCCGTCGCGATAGACGTCGAGCAGCGTGGCCCGATCAGCCTTGCTGGTATCGCGCACCGCCGACCGGAAGGCGTCGCTGGTCGCCAGCATGTAGTCCTGGAAGGAACGCTGCAGATCGTCGAGGGAGCCGGTGTTGCTTTTCATGCGGCTTGCCGTGTGACGTTGGCGGCAATGCGCCGAGCCTCGTCGAGCTCGGCCAGCAGCTCTGCGTACGGCGGGATGTTGGCGTCGCGCTCGATCATGGTCGGCACGCCGGGGAAGAGTTTCACCGCCTCGGCATAGAGCGACCACACGTCGGGCACGATCGGCTCGTCGTGGGTGTCTATGATGTGGCTGCCCTTGTGAGTGTGGCCCGCGAGATGGAACTGGCGCACGCGCTCCCCCGGCATGGCGCGCAGGAAGGCCATGGCGTCGAACTCATGATTGAAGGCGCTGACGTAGACGTTGTTGACGTCGAGCAGGATCTCGCAGTCGGCGCGCCTGGCGAGCTCGGCGATGAACGCCCATTCCGTGAGTTCGGAGGCGGCGTAGGTCACATAGCTCGACACGTTCTCCAGCACCAGGCGGCGGCCGAGATGGTCCTGCACCTGCAGCACCCGCTCGGCGACGTGGTTCAGCGCCTCCTCGGTGTAAGGCAGCGGCAGCAGGTCGTGCATGTTCTGCCCGCGCAGGCCGGTGAAGCAGAGATGATCCGACACCCACAGCGGCTGGACCCGTTCGACCAACGCCTTGAGTTCGTCGAGATAACGCCGATCGAGCGGGTCGATCGAGCCGATCGACAGCGACACGCCATGCAGCGCCATCGGATAGTCGCGGCGGATGCGATCGAGCCAGCGCAGCGGGCTGCCACCCGGCACCATGTAGTTCTCCGACAGTGCCTCGAACCAACTTACCCGGCCGGGGTTGGCGGCGATGTCCTCGTAGTGCTCGACACGCAGCCCGAGGCCGAAATCAACGGCAGCGTTCATGAGCGGAGTCTACACTTCCTGAAGAGAACGGGCGTCCACGATTTCTCGCGACGCCCGCCTGTCATGTGGCAAGCGCTGGCCAGATGGCTACCTGGACTTGATTACTGTGCATTCGAAGGTGCTTCCGGTTTCGATGAAGCCCTTGCCTTTGCACGAGTTCTGGCCCTTGCAGGCGTTCGCAGCACTCTTGCAGGCGCTCTGTCCCTTGCAGGCGTTGGCGCCGGCGCAGACGACGCCGGCGGCCGACGCGGCCGTCGCAAAGGTGCTCACTGCAAACACGGCAGCAGCAGTCGTAACAATCGTCTTGGTGTTCATTTACTTCTCCCTGTGAATGAACCCGTCCGGTCGTTGTCGGACAGGCCGCAAGAGTATGGACCGCATGGCAGAATTGCTCAATCTTCGAGAACGCCCGCTTCCCTTGTCGTCGCGGCCTACTTGGACTTGATGACGGTGCACTCGAAGGAAGTGCCGGTCATCACGAAGCCCTGACCTTTGCAGGCGTTCTGTCCCTTGCAGGCCGATGCTGCGGTCTTGCAGGCGCTTTGCCCTTTGCACGCATTGGCGCCCGAACAGGCGACATCGGCCTGCGCGGCGACGGCGAAAACGTTCACGGCGAAGACGGTGGCCGCAGTGGCGGCCAGGCTGCGCTTGGTCATGACAAGCTCCCTTGATATGGCGTGGCAACGACGTCATGCCGTTGCTGTCCGTCTACGCGCACGGCGGAGCGACCGATCAGCGATGGTGGTCACGCTTTGGTGAAAACGAAGCGGGCGCCGCGATCGCTCGCGGCGCCCGTCGTCCGGCAAGCCGGTTCGTTACATCACCTTGCCGCCCTTGGAAGTGCACTCGCCGGCGTTGGCAGCTTCCGTCCAGCCCTGGCCCTTGCAGGCATTCTGGCCCTTGCACGCCGAGTTGGCGGTCTTGCAGGCGCTGGTGCCCTTGCAGGCGTTGGCGCCGCTGCACTTGGTGGTCTGCGCCTGGGCGACGGTGGCAAGCGTGCCGGCCGCGAAGAGGGCGGCAGCGGTCGCCACGAGAGTACGCTTGGTCATGATAGGACGCTCCCTGGAAGGCGCGAACGGCGACGTGCCGGTTGCGGCAGGCTGACCTGCATGTCGATCTACGACCGGCCAGCCAGGGACGATCACCCGACGGGTGTCACACTTTGGTGAGAGTTATTGCACGGCCTTGCCGCCACGGGTGGTGCAACTCACCACGTCGGTCGTCGAGGTCCAGCCCTGGCCCTTGCAGGCGTTTTGCCCCTTGCAGGCGGAGTTGGCGGACTTGCAGGCGCTCGTGCCCTTGCATGAATTGATGCCCGTGCACTTTACCGAGCCGGCGGTCTGCGCCTGCGCGGCCGTGACGAGGCTGCCGGCGGCGAAGATCGCGGTCGCGGTGGCGGCAAGGGTCTTCCTGGTCATGTTTCTCTCCCTAACTGGAACTACTTCTCGACCATGACTCCAGCGCTTCGCCACGTGAAGTCAGGCCTGTGCGACGATGGGTGATTTTTCGATCACTGTCATGTGAGCCGCATGAAACGGGCCGGCGAAAGTGCAGCCTCACTGACACCCAGGGATGCGATGTCGCCCGGCATGCCGGCACCGAGTGCCAGCCTGGCGGCAAGACGACCGGCTGCCTCGCCGGTCTGGATGCCGTAGCCACCCTGTCCCGCCAGCCAGAAGAAGCCTTCGACCTTGGGGTCGAAGCCAACGACCAGGTTCTTGTCGGCGACGAAGCTGCGCAGTCCCGCCCATTTGTTCTTGATGCGCCGGATGGAAAGCATCGTCGCCGTCTCGATGCGCTCGACGGCGGTGGCGACGTCGATCTCCTCGGGTT
Organism: uncultured Rhodospirillales bacterium; assembly: GCA_902825855.1. Taxonomy (GTDB): domain Bacteria; phylum Pseudomonadota; class Alphaproteobacteria; order Reyranellales; family Reyranellaceae; genus Reyranella. The sequence goes on from CADECW010000162.1 coordinate 4,446, forward strand.
GGGCGTCGCAGGGAGGCGAAGGCGTCTCGTCGGCGAGCGAGCCCAGGAACTGCCCGACCTCGGGCTTGATGTACCAGCTTTCGTCGAAGTCGATCACCATCGGCATGTGCGCGAGGTCGAGCCCGGCCGGAGAATCGAAGGTGAAGGCCGTGCGTCGCTTGGGAACGAGCCCGACCGGTGCAGCGCCCGCCATTCCCGCGACCACATCCGCCCAGGCGCCCGAGGCATTGACGATGTTGGCGGCGCGTAGCTTCTCGCCGTCGCGCAGGCCGATGGTCCAAAGCCCATCGCGGGCCTCGAGATCGATGACCTCGGCATCGAGACGCAGCACGGCGCCTGACGCGCGCGCGCCCTTGAGGAAGCCGCCATGGATTGCCGCGACGTCCATGTCGTCGGCTTCCGGCTCGAAGATCGCGCCGCCGGCCGCGGCTTCGGGCTTGAGCAGGGGCTGGCGGCGCAGCACCTCGGCCGGCTCCAGCCAGCGCACGCTCGGCACCAGTCGGGCGAAGTCGGCGGCGTTCTTCTGCATCTGCGCCTGCTGCTCGGCGCGGCCGGCGATGATCGCCCCGCGCGGCGTCAGCAGCGGATGTTCGGCAAAACCGGTGGGCGGCTTGCGGTAGAAGCGGCCGGACGCCACGGTGATGGCGCGGATCTCAGGGCTGCCGTAGGTCTCGGAGTGCAGGGCCGCCGAACGCCCGGTCGTGTGATAGGCAGGCACGTGCTCGCGTTCTAGAATGATGACGCTCGCCTTGGGCGCGAGGTGATAGGCGACGGACACACCGGCGATGCCGGCGCCGATCACGGCGAAATCGAAATCCTGCATGGCGTGCACATTGCGCGGCCGTTCGGCGGCCTGCAATAGTCGCTTGCCATGAACATCGCCCATCTGCTCCTGGGATCCACCCGTGAATTCCCCGACTTGCCGGCGTTGGCGCGCGGCACGTCGGTCCACCTCGGCTACCGCGACCTGTGGCGCAAGGTTTCGGTGATGAGCATGCATCTCCGGGGACGTTTCCGCCTCGAGCGCGGCGAGCGCGTTGCTATCGCCATGACCAATTGCGTGGAGGCAATCGAGGTCATGTACGCCGTCTGGCACGCCGGCCTGTGCGCCGTGCCGATGAACGCCAAGCTGCATGCCAGGGAATTCGCCTTCATCCTGGAGAATTCCGGCGCGAAGCTCTGCTTCGTCACGCCCGATCTCGCGGGCACCATCGCCGAGGCGGCCAGGCAGGCTCCCGAGCTGAAGGACATCGTCGACGTCACGACGCGCACCTACAGCTTCATGGAGGTCGGCGACCCGATGGCCATGGTCGAGGCCGAAGCGACCGATCCGGCGTGGTTGTTCTACACCTCCGGCACCACCGGACGCCCAAAGGGAGCCACGCTCACCCATCGCAATCTGCTGGCCATGACGCTCAACTACTTTGCCGACGTCGACCGTCCACCGGTCGGCGGCTCGATCCTGCATGCCGCACCGATCAGTCACGGCTCGGGCCTCTGGAACTTCGCGCTGTTGACGCGAGGTTCCGTGCAGGTCTGTCCCGAGAGCGGCAAGTATGAGGTGCCCGAAACCGTCGAGCTGATGAACCGCTGGCCCCAGTGCAGCATCTTCCTGGCGCCGACCATGGTGAAGCGGCTGATCGAGCACGGCAGCGTGGCCGATCTCGAGCCCGATGCGCTGCGCCTGATCTCCTACGGCGGCGCACCGATGTACGTCTCCGACCTCAAGCGCGCGCTCGATCTCCTGGGCGACAAGCTCGCCCAGCTCTACGGCCAGGGCGAGAGCCCGATGACCATTACCCATCTCAGCCGCGAGATGCATGCCGATCGTGCCCATCCGCGCTGGGAACATCGCCTTGCTTCGGCCGGCCGTCCCGATTCCTGCGTCGCGGTGAAAGTCGTCGATGAAGAGGGCCGATCGCTTCCGGTGGGTGAGGTCGGGGAGATCATCGTCAAGGGCGATACGGTGATGTCGGGTTACTGGAACGATCCAGAGGCTACCTCGAAGTCGCTGCGCGACGGCTGGCTGTGGACCGGCGATGTCGGGGCTTTCGATGAGGAAGGCCTGCTGACGTTGAAGGACCGCTCCAAGGACATGATCATCTCCGGCGGCTCCAACATTTATCCGCGCGAGATCGAGGATGTGCTGAACCTTCATCCCGCCGTCGCCGAATGCTCGGTGGTCGGCCGTCCGCATCCCGAATGGGGCGAGGAGGTGGTGGCCTTCATCGTCTCACGTGAGGGCAAGGCAGCGGCATCCGCCGAACTCGACAAGCTTTGCCTCGACAACATCGCCCGCTTCAAGCGGCCCAAGGACTACAAGTTCATCGATGCCCTGCCCAAGAACAACTATGGCAAGATTCTCAAGACGGAGCTGCGCAAGCTGCTCTAGTCTTCTCCCATCAGGAGGAGGGAAACGACATGGGCAGCATGATCGACTTCAAGCGTCCCGACGGCTCGACCTGCAAGGGCTATCTCGCCGAAGCCGGCAGCGGCAAACCGGGCATCGTCGTCATCCAGGAATGGTGGGGGCTGAACGACCAGATCAAGGGCGTGGCCGACCGTTTCGCTGCCGCGGGCTACAACGCGCTGGCGCCCGACCTCTACAAGGGCCGCGTCACGCAGAAGCCCGACGAGGCCAACCACATGATGAGTGGCCTCGATTTCGTCGGCGCCTCCGACCAGGACATCGCCGGCGCGGTCAAGCACCTGGCCGGCATGAGCCGCACGGTCGGCGTCATGGGCTTCTGCATGGGCGGCGCGCTCACCATTGCGGCCGCGGCGCGCGTCTCCGGTGTTGCCTGTGGCGTGCCGTTCTACGGTGTCCCGCCCGAGCAGCTTGCCGATCCGGCCAAGATCAAGATCCCGATGCAAGGCCACTTCGCCAACAAGGACGACTGGTGCACGCCCGAGGTGGTGAATGCCTTCGAGAAGAAGATGTCGTCGGGCGGAACCAGTCCCGAGGTCTTCCGCTACGATGCCCAGCACGCTTTCGCCAACGAGAAGAGCCCGGCCTACGACGCACTGTCGGCCAAGGCGTCTTGGGAGCGCATGATGGCGTTCCTGGGCAAGCACCTCTGATGCGAACGCGGGCCGAGGGCCCGCTCATGAATTGTCCGGCGGGCCGGAGGCCCGCGCTCCCGACATGAAGAACCCTGTTTTCGGCCTCGCGATCGTCGGGCTGGGCGCTTCGCTCGCGCCGCTCGACATCGCAGTCAACGTGGCGCTGCCGGCGATCACCCGGCATTTCCAGCTTGCTCTCGGCGACGTGCAGTGGCTCGTGATCTGCTACGTGCTCGTCTACGGCTCGCTGATGCTGGTTTGCGGCAAGCTCGGCGACCTGTTCGGGCATCGCCTGATCTTCCGCATCGGTCTCGTGATCTCGGCCATCGCCTGCGCGGCCTGCGCTGCGGCACCGGACTGGCCGCTCTTCCTGTGGGCGCGGGCAGGCCAGGGCGTCGGCACGGCGCTGGCGCTGTCCTGCACGCCGGCGCTCGCTACTTCGCTGTTTCCCGAAAGTGCGCGGACGCGCGCCCTTGCGGGATTCGGCATGGCGATGTCGATCTCCTCCACCGTCGGACCGTTCCTGGGCGGCATTCTTGTCGAGCTCTGGGGCTGGCCGGCGGTCTACTGGGTGCGCGTACCGATCGCGCTCTCGGCCCTTGCACTGTCGGGATTCCTGCCATCGCCCAGGCCGAGCCCGCGGCCCTTCGATGCGCTGGGCGGAGTGCTCATCGCCGCCTCCATGAGCACAGTGCTGCTGTCGATCGTGCTGTCACAGCGCCGCGAAGCGCCGACACTGTGGGTGCTCGCGCTGTTCGTGGTGTCTGTCGCCATTCTCACCGTGTACGTGCGGCGCTCCCGCCATGTCGCCGAGCCGATCATCCGGCCCGGGCTGTTCGCCGATCCCGCCTTTGCCGTTCCCAACGTCATGAACGTGCTGGCGAACCTGGCGGGCTTCTCGATCCTCCTGCTGACGCCTTACTATCTGGTAAACGTCCTCAAAT
>CADECW010000162.1:8552-12590 GCA_902825855.1 uncultured Rhodospirillales bacterium
GCGGGCTTCTCGATCCTCCTGCTGACGCCTTACTATCTGGTAAACGTCCTCAAATTGTCCGCGGTGGCGAGCGGCCTGGTTCTGGCGCTGGGCTTCGTCGGCAATCTGGTCGGCGCGCCATTGTCGGCGTGGCTGGTCCCGCGCATCGGCCAGCGGCCGACGGCGTTTGCCGGAGTGGCTTGGGTCGGGCTCGGTCTCCTGCCCCTCGCCTTCACCGGCATCGACACGCCGGTAGCCCTGGTGGCGCTGCTGCTGCTGGTTCAGGGCCTGGGCCACGGCCTGCTGGTCGTGGCCTACACCGACATCGTGACCGCGACGCTCGACGTGCGCGACCGCGGCGTCGGCGGCAGCCTTGCTCAGCTGACGCGGACGCTCGGCACGGTAAGCGGGGCGGCGGTGCTGACGGCTTTGCAGGCTGCCGGCGCGGCGGGCCTGTCGGGAGTCGAGGGCTTTCTCGCGGGCTACCGGCACGCCGTCCTCACGGTCGGCGGCGGCCTGTTGCTCGTGCTCCTGCTGTCGCTCGCCGTTCCGCGGGCATGGTCGAAGCGAGGCTAGGTCAGCTTGATGTTGCCCTTCTGGATGATGTTGCCGAACATCTTGGACTCGTCGGTGATGCGGCTGCGGAAGTCCGTTGCGTTCAGGTAGGTGACGTAGCATCCGCCGAGATGCAGCTTGTCGATGATCTCGGGCGAGCGCACGGCATCGCCGATCGCCTTCTCGAGCTTGGCAATGACGGCCGGGGAGGTGCCGGTGGGGGCCAGGATCCCGAACCAGGAATCGCCTTCCTCCTTGCGGTAGCCCGCTTCGCGCAGGGTCGGCACCTCGGGGAAATCGGGATGGCGGACATTCGACAGCATCGCGAGCCCGATGAGCTTGCCTGCCTTCACATGCGGCAGGCAGGTCTGGTCGAACTGCGCCTGCACCTCGCCGGCGACCAGCGCGTTGGTGGCGGGCGCGCTGCCGCGATAGGGCACATGGGTCATCTTGATGCCGGCCTCGAGCTGCAGCATCTCGCCGAACAGATGGGTGATGGTGGCAAGTCCCGACGAGCCGAAGTTGATCTTGCCCGGGTTGGCCTTGGCGTAGGCCACGAACTCCGCGACGGTGCGCGCCGGCACCGACGGATGGATGGCGAAGATGCCCCACGAGGTGCACATGCGCGAGACCGTGACGAAATCCTTGTCGGGATCGAACGGGATCGGCTGCAGATGGCGCGTGATGCAGACCATCGCCGTCGTCGTGGTCAGGAAGGTGTGGTTGTCGACCGGCTGGTTCTTCACGAACTCCCCGCCGATCATGCCCGAGGCGCCTGCCTTGTTGTCGAACACGATGGGCTGACCGAGGCTCTGCGCGGCGCGATCCATGACGATGCGGGTCGACACGTCGGACGGCCCGCCGGGCGGGTAGGGGATGATCATTCGGAGCGGCTTGGTCGGCCATTCCTGCTGGGCAAGTGCCGGCGCGGCCAATGGAGTGGCCAGGGGCGCGGCGAGGCCCGCCAGGGCCGAGGCAGTAAAAGCACGACGACGCATGTCTCCTCCCGGGAGTCTGTCTGGCCGTTATAGCATCGACAACGCATGGCGCCGAACCAGGCGATAGAGCAGGATCGTGGGCAGCAGCGTCACGGCAATGGGCACCCTGGTGCCGTCGGCGTCCTGCTGCGAGGGGAGCGAAGGACATGGCCGGCAGGTTGAAGGACAAGGTGGCGATCGTAGTGGGGGCGGGCTCGAGCGGGCCCGGCTGGGGCAACGGCAAATGTACTGCTGTCACCTTCGCCCGCGAAGGCGCCAGGGTGATGTGCGTCGACCTAAAAGGCGAGGCGGCGGAGGAGACGACCGGGCTGATCGCCAAGGAAGGCGGTGAGGCCTTCGCATTCGCGGCGAACTCGGCGAGCAACGCCGACGTGAAGGCGATGGTCGATGCCTGCATGGCGAGATGGGGCCGCGTCGATGTCCTAGACAACAATGTCGGCATCGGCTCGACCGGCGGCCCGGTCGAGCTCAGCGAGGATGAGTGGCATCAAGTCTTCGACGTCAACGTCAAGAGTTTCTTCCTGACAGCCAAGCACGTCATTCCGGTGATGGAGAAGCAGGGCAGGGGTGCGATCGTCAATGTGAGCTCGATAGCCTCGATCCGCAGCCCCAAGGGCGTGAGTTACATCGCCTACAATGCGAGCAAGGGCGCGGTGAATTCGCTGACTCTCGCCATCGCCTCGCAGTACGCCGACAAGGGCATCCGCTGCAACGCCATCCTGCCTGGCCTGATGCATACGCCGATGATCGACTTTCTCGCCGAGCAGTACGCCAAGAGCGAGAAGGACCACAATCAGGCCTACGACAAGATGATCGCCATCCGTAACCGGGCGTCGCCGACCGGCAAGATGGGCACCGGCTGGGACACGGCCAACGCCGCGCTCTTTCTCGCCTCCGACGAGGCGGCCTACGTCAACGGCCACCTGCTGGTGGTCGATGGCGGCATCACCATCCGAGCGTGATTGTGTATTATTAAAATAATATCAATAGGTTAGATATTGGTATTCGCTCGTGCCCGCCATGGTACCGACCTTGCGCCCTTTGATGGTGGCCAGAACGCCCAAAGATTTTTTCGCATAGTCTTCTGGCTGATGCGTCCCAACGGGCGACGAACTCTGAAGGACCTCTATCGATCAAGCCGGCTCTCTGAGCCAACCATGCGAACTGCTCTGAAGCGGCTTGTCGACCAGGGCTTCGTTAGTCTCAGCGAAGATACCTGCGACCAGCGGCAGACATTCGCGCAGGCCACGCCGAAGCTTCTGGAGGCTCTCGATTCCTACAGGGCGCTCTTTACGAGAGCGATGGCGGCAACGGATCAATCGAGCGAGACGGCGACGCCGCTCGCCCAGAATAGGATGGGCCAAGCGACCCTCGCCTAAGCAAGCGCGACGCTCTCGGTGACGATGGCCTGTTACAGGCCGGCCGCGGCGAGCGGGCCAGGCGCGACCCAGGAAAAACTCTGCCGCGCGCTGGTCGCCTTCCTTTGCCTTCTCCTGATCTAGCGTGCCGGCAGCGTCTTGTGAGGCTCCCGGCATTGTCAGTAGAGCCGATCTCTCTCGCTGTTCACAATCCGTTGCTCGATCTCAGGGAGTTCGGCAGAGAGCTTTCCGTGATCCTTCAGGGCTTGAGCGTAGGTTGGCAGGCCATCGATCGGCCCCCAGCGGTCCGGCTCCCAGAGCCCGGAGCGAATCATGGATTTTCCGCAGTGGAAGAAGGCCTCCTTTACCGTGACGACCAAGGCCAAGTCAGGCCGCTTCCCCTGCACCGCCATGACTTCGAGGAGGTCGTCGTCCGTCACGATCTGCGCCGTTCCGCTCACGCGTACAACCTCGCGCCGCTTGGGCACGATAAAGACGATCGCGACGCTGGGGTTCTGAAGGACGTTCAGGAACGTGTCGCCGCGGTTGTTACCGAGGCGGTCAGGAATGGCCAGCGTGTTCCGATCCAAGACTTTCACGAAGCCCGGCGGATCTCCTTTCGGAGAGACATCCATCGCGCCCGTGGCATCGATGCTTGAAATCACTATGAAGGGACACCGCTCGATCCAGGCTCGGCAGTGTGGGTCGATGTGATCGATGATCTTGGCCACCTGTGTCTCGAAAACCGGACCAAGCAGCGCCCTGATCTCGGCGACGGTGGTTACTACCGACCTGGGCTGATACATGCGAGCTCCTATTGGCAACGCTGCTCACGGGCCACGATGCGCGTGTCTCCGCAAACCCGGTTTTGCCGCAATGCTACGGCAGCCTTGGTCACCCGACAATCGAGTGGTTTGACACCCGTGGCGTTGCATTGCCGCCGCATTGACGCTTGCACGCTGATATCGCGGCATGCTGCGCTGGCTCAAAGCGGCCATTGCTCATCCGCGAGCTGATGGCATCGTCCGTGGTCGTGGGTCCGCCAGTTCTCGGGCTCCCGTCCATTTCGCCTCGCCGACCCCTGCGACAGTTGCGACTCTTGCGACAGGTTTGATTGATTGGCCGATGGGAATGTCGTGATAGCTCCC
>CADECW010000163.1 GCA_902825855.1 uncultured Rhodospirillales bacterium
GGCTCGATCACCTCGGTGCAGGCGATCTACGTGCCCGCCGACGACTTGACCGACCCGGCGCCGGCGACCTCGTTCGCCCACTTGGACGCCACCACCGTGCTGTCGCGCTCGATCGCCGAGCAGGCGATCTTCCCGGCGGTCGATCCGCTCGATTCGACCTCGCGCATGCTCGACGTGCGCATCGTCGGCGAGGAGCACTACCAGGTCGCGCGCGACGTCCAGCGCGTGCTGCAGCAGTACAAGTCGCTGCAGGACATCATCGCCATCCTGGGCATGGACGAGCTGTCGGAAGAGGACAAGCTGGTCGTGGCCCGTGCCCGCAAGATGCAGAGGTTCCTCAGCCAGCCGTTCCACGTCGCCGAGGTCTTCACCGGCACGCCGGGCGTGTTCGTGAAGCTCGAGGACACGATCAAGGCCTTCAAGGGCATCGTCGCGGGCGACTACGACGACCTGCCGGAGGCGGCGTTCTACATGGTCGGCACGATCGACGAGGCCGTCGCCAAGGCCAAGAAGCTCGCAGCCGAGGCGGCCTGAGCCGATGGCCAAGGTTGCTTTCCGCCTGGTCATGCCCGAGCGCGAGGTGCTCGCGACCGACGCTGACATGGTCGTGGTGCCGGGGAGCGAAGGCGACTTCGGCGTGCTGCACGGCCATGCGCCGCTGATCTCGACGGTCCGCCCGGGCGTGCTCGAAGTCATCCAGGGCAACAAGGTCGACAGGCGCTTCATCGTCGTCGGCGGCTTCGCCGAGGTGACGCCGGAGCGCTGCACCGTGCTGGCCGACGAGGCCATGCCGTTCGAGGATGTCACGGCCGAGCAGCTCGCCGATCGCGAGCGTCAGGCCCAGAACGACGTCACCGACGCGGGCAACGACGCCGAGAAGGCCGCTGCGGAGAAGGCCCTGGCCGTCGCGCGGGACCTGCGCCGGGTCCAGGCCTACTACGCAAGTCGCTGAAATCTCAGGCGGTTTCCGCCCGACCTCGAAATTTTCTCCGAGATGTGCACGGACCGGCCATTGCAAGCCGGCCCGCGGCTCGCTTAATTATTCCCATGGGCAACTGGACACTCGAATCGATCGCCTGGGATCGCTTCGACCCGTCGAAGGTGGATCCGGAGATCCTGCGCAACATCAAGGCTGCCGCTTTGGTGGAGCGCAATGGTGGCGACTACCGCATCTACCTGAACCGCGTCTTTGCCGACGATCCCGTCTTTACACAGACGGTTGCCGCCTGGGCTGACGAAGAGGTCCAGCACGGCCTGGCGCTCGGCCGTTGGGCGCGGCTGGCCGATCCGGCGTGGGATTTCGAGGCCGCCTTCGCGCGCTTCCGCGCGGGATACAAGCTGCCGCTCGAGGCGTCGAAATCGGTGCGCGGCAGCCAGGCCGGCGAGATGATGGCACGCTGCATCGTCGAGACCGGCACGAGCTCCTACTACAGCGCCCTCAAGGACGCGACCGAGGAGCCGGTGCTGAAGCAGATCTGCTCCAACATCGCGGGCGATGAGTTCCGTCACTACAAGCTGTTCTACGATCATATGCAGCGTTGCCTTGGGCGCGATCGGCTGGGCCGCTGGAGTCGGCTGCGCATCGGCTGGGGCCGCCTGGCCGAGAGCGAGGACGACGAGCTCGCCTACGCCTACTTCGCCGCCAACGAGCCCGAGGGCGCGGTGTACGACCGCAAGCGCAGCATGGAGGCCTACGCCCGGCGGGCCTATCCGCTCTACCGGCCGTTCCACGTGCAGCGCGCCATGGCCATGGTGCTGAAGGCGATCGGCCTGAACTCGACCGGCCGCCTCAACGGCTGGCTGACTCGCGCCGGGCTGTGGTTCCTCCGCCGCCGTGCCAACAAGCTCGCGGAACAAGGCGCTTAGAGCATCCATTCGCGGCCGCGGGGCCGCTTGCGTTACCTCACCAGATCCCGGAATTCCTCGACCACGGCGACGTAGGTCGCGCGCTTGAAGGGAATGATGCGCTCCAGCATCTCGCCGGCGCTCATCCACTGCCACGCGTCGAACTCCTGGTCGTGCGCGGCGAGGTCGATGTCGGAATCGCGGCCGGTGAAGGCGAGCGCGAACCAGCGCTGGGCCTGGCCGCGCCAGCGGCCCTTCCAGCGGGCCGGCCGCATCTTCTCGGGCACGTCGTAGGTCAGCCATTGCGCGCTCTCGCGCAGCAGCAACGCCTCGCTGGTCCCGACCTCTTCCCACAGCTCGCGGCAGGCCGCTTCGATGGGCGTCTCGCCGTCGTCGACGCCGCCCTGCGGCATCTGCCAGGAGTCCCGCGGCCCGGTGCGCCGGCCGACGAAGATCCGCCGGTCGGGCGAGATCAGCATGAGGCCGACATTGCGGCGGTAAAAATCCAGGCTGTCCGCTGCGGTCTTCACACCGGCCTACTTCCCGTCATCCCGACCGGAGCCGAGCGCAGCGAGGCGAAGCGGAGGGATCTGTTCTGTCGGTGCGTCGACGAGACGAGGTCCCTCGGCTGCGCCGCCCTACGGGCGGCTTCGCTCGGGATGACGAAAATTGAGCACGCGCGATAGCCTTGCCCTCCTGCCGGGAGCGTCTGCTCAGTTCGCCTTGCCGCTGTAGAGCGAGATGCCCTTGATCAGGTCGACCGCGCGCAGCAGCTGGTAGTCGGCTACCGAGTCCTTCGGCGGCTCGTCGGGATCACCCGACTGTTGTGCCGGCGGCGTCGCCTGGCCGGCCGCCTTTTCGTCCTTCTTGGTGTCCGGCTTGCCGGCCTCGGGCTTGGCGTCGCCCGGAGGCTTGGGGGCTGCTGGCGGCTCTATGGTCTTGGTGTCGCCCGGCCTGGCGTTGGGGTTGGTGATCGAGCGGCGCAGGTTCTCCTCGCGGAAGCCCGCACGCGCCTGCAGGTTCTCGATCTTGGCAGGTTCGACCTCGATGTCGGGCTTGATGCCTTCCTTCTGGATCGAGCGGCCCGACGGCGTGAAGTAGAGCGCCGTGGTGAGACGGATGGCGCCGCCGCCCGTCACCTGCATGATGGTCTGCACCGAGCCCTTGCCGAACGAACGCGTGCCGAGAATGATCGCCCGCTTGTGGTCCTGGAGGGCGCCGGCGACGATTTCCGAAGCCGAGGCCGAGCCGCCGTTCATCAGCACGACGATCGGCAGGTTGCTCGCGACGTCACCCGGCTTGGCGTTCCAGCGCTGGACGTCCTCGCTCTTGCGGGCCTTGACCGAGACGATCTCGCCCTTTTCGAGGAAGGCGTCGCTGAGAGCGATCGCCTGATCGAGCAGGCCGCCCGGGTTGTTGCGCAGGTCGAGGATGTAGCCCTTGAGCTTGCCGCCGGCTTCCTTCTTGAGCTTCTCGACGGCGTCGAGCACGCCCGAGGTCGTCTGCTCGGTGAAGGAGGTGACGCGGATATAGCCGATGTCGCCCGCCTCGAGGCGGAAGCGCACCGACTTCACCTTGATCACTTCGCGCGTCAGCGACACGTCGAACGGGTCCTTGCCGGCACGGCGGACGCCGATCTTGATCGGGGTGCCGGGCTTTCCGCGCATCTTCTCGACCGCCTCCTGCAGGGTGAGGCCCTGCACGGGTTCGCCGTCCAGCGCGTAGATCAGGTCGCCCGACTGGATGCCGGCCTTGGCCGCCGGCGTGTCGTCGATCGGCGAGACGACCTTGATCAGGCCGTTTTCCATGGTGACCTCGATGCCCAGCCCGCCGAACTCACCCTTGGTCTGGACCTGCATGTCCTTGTAGGTCTTGGGGTTCATGTAGCTGGAGTGCGGATCGAGCGCGCTCAGCATGCCGTTGATGGCATTCTCGATCAGGGTCTTCTCTTCGACCGGTTCGACATAGTCTCGCCGCACGCGCTCCAGCACGTCGCCGAACAGATTGAGCTGCTGGTAGAGCTCGCTCTTGTCGCCGCCCTGGGCCTTGGGATCGGACTTGTCCTGCGACCAGGCGGTGTAGGCGACGGGCGCGGCCAGGAAAGCCATGATCGCGGCGGCTGAGACTAGGCGCAAACGGGTCATTTTGATGCCTTCACAAGAGAATCGCCGGACCTCCAGGTCCGGTCGATGCGGGGTTTCGGCCAGTTGAGCGAGAATACGTTGAGCGAGAATACAAGGGCTTCTTTGGCAGTATCAAGGCGAGGCCCGGCACGCCTTCCTCAAATAAAATCAATCTGAAGCTGCCGCCGTTGCATGGGGTGCGGCCAATACGACAGGCCGCGCCGCCTCGGACAGCAGCGAACGGCCGGTCATCTCCCCGGGCTGCGGCAATCCCATCAGTGCCAGCATGGTGGGTGCAACGTCGGCCAGCTTTCCGTCCGACAGGGAACGCACCTTGGCGGGAGCATTGAACAGCAGCGCGGGCACGCGATTCAACGTGTGCTGGGTGTGCTTCTGGTGCGTCTTCTCGTCGAACATCTGCTCGGCGTTGCCGTGGTCGGCGGTGACCAGCATCACGCCGCCCGCTTTCTTCACCGCGTCCATCAGCCGGCCGAGGCTGGTGTCGACCGCTTCGATCGCCTTGACGGCAGCTTGCAGGTTGCCGGTGTGGCCGACCATGTCGCTGTTGGCGTAGTTGACCACGATCAGGTCGAACTTGCCCGAGCCGATGGCGTCGACGAGCTTGTCGGTCACCTCGGGCGCGCTCATCTCGGGCTTCAGATCGTAGGTCGCTACCTTGGGCGATGGCACGAGGATGCGCTCCTCGCCATCGAACACGCGCTCCTCGCCGCCGTTGAAGAAGAAGGTGACGTGCGCGTACTTCTCGGTCTCGGCGATGCGCAGCTGCTTCAGCCCGGCCTTCGACACCGTCTCGCCCAGGCCCATCCTGATGGTCTCGGGTGGATAGAGCGTCTTCAGGAACGGGCTGAGTGCGGCCGAATACTCGACCATGCCGACCGCCATGGCGAACTTCACCACGCGCGAGCGGTTGAAGCCGTCGAAGCGCGGATCGAGCAGCGCCGTCAGGATCTGCCGCGCGCGGTCGGCGCGGAAGTTGAACATCAGGAGGCCGTCGCCGTCCTTCATGCCGCGGTAGCCGTCGATCACCGTGGGCTTCACGAACTCGTCGTCCTGGCCGGCGGCGTAGCCCTTGTCGACGGCTTGCTTCGCCGTGCCTGCGGCTTCGCCCTCGGCATCGACGATGGCCTCGTAGCCCAGCGTCACGCGCTCCCAGCGCTTGTCGCGGTCCATCGGGTAGTAGCGGCCGGCGACGGTGGCGAACTCGATCGGCAGGTCCTTCTTCAGGCCGCCCTCGATCGCCTGCAGGCATTCCAGCGCGCTGCGCGGCGGCATGTCCCGGCCGTCGAGGAGGGCATGGATCCACACCGGCACGCCTGCGCCCGCGATGTGGTTGGCGAGGAAGACGAGATGATCCTGATGCGAATGCACGCCGCCCGGCGAGGCGAGGCCCAGCAGGTGGCAGGCGCCGCCGCTCTTCTTCAGGGTCGAGATCAGCTCGGCCAGGATCGGATGCCTGGCGAACGAGCCGTCCTCGATGGCGTTGTCGATGCGCGGCAGCTCGGGGACGGCGACGCGGCCGGCGCCGAGATTCATGTGACCGACCTCGGAATTGCCCATCTGGCCCTTGGGCAGCCCGACGAAGGATTCGGAAGCGTCGATCAGTCCCTGCGGGCAGGTCGCGATCATGCGATCGTAGTTGGGCGTACGCGCGTCGAGGATGGCGTTGTAGGACGGGTCGGTGCGATGGCCCCAGCCGTCGAGGATGCAGAGAAGCGCCGGACGCGGACGCGAAGCCATCAGGACGCCGAACCGGGACGCGTCGGTGCGCGCTCCACCGCGTTGAACTTGTTGGGGCAGGAAAGGTCGCGCGGGTCGGTGTTGAGATCCTGGTTCGGCACCTCGATGGCGCAGAACACGAACTCGCCGCGCGGCTCGCCGTCGATCGTGATGTCGTAGGTGTAGGTGCCCGGCGGATCGCCCGGGATGATGCACCACGAGCGCTGCAGCACGCCGTCCTGCACCGTCTCGAACATGCGCGTCGTGGCGCGCGTCTTGTCGGCGCTGACCTCGGTCTCGGGCCCGGCGATCACCTGTTCGGCAGGCTGCGACGTGGTCAGGACTTCCTTCAGCGATACGACGCGGTTGGGGCCGCCGAGATACATGCGCCAGCCGAAGCAGGCCTTGTTGAACAGCAGGGGGATGGCGTTGGTCTCGTAGTGCCGCTGGCGGCCGTCGTCGCCGGTGATCGAGACGTAGGGGATGCTTCGAACGGGCTTGACGGCCGGCTTGTCGGCTGGCGTCGCGGTCTGGGCCATGGCGACCGAAACACCCGTCAGGGCGATGACGGCGAGGCCGGCCAGAAGGCGGTTGGCGAGAATGCGCATGGCCCCAATGTAGCCCCGGTTTTTCGTCAGAACAGAGGCAAAATCGACGCTCATTACTATGCCCGATGGTAGGGGTGCCCGGCCAAGAGTTGCTGCGCCCGGTAGATCTGCTCGGCGAGCATGGCGCGGGCCAGCAGATGCGGCCAGGTCATTGCGCCAAATGACAGTACGAGATCGGCTTTTTTCAACAGGGGCTCGGCATGGCCTTCGGCGCCGCCGATCAGGAAGGCGAGATCCGACACCGAATTGTCACGCCAGCGGGCGAGGCGGTCGGCGAAGGCCTGGCTGTCGAGCACCTTGCCGCGCCGGTCGAGGGCAAGCAGCGTGGCGCCGGCAGGGGCTGCCTCGAGCAGCAGTTCTCCCTCGCGCAGCATGAGCTGGCTGGCCGGCAGCTTCTTCTTTTCCTCGACTTCTCGGAGCGCGAGCGGCCAGCGGATGCGGTTGGCGTAGTGGTCGTAGAGATCGCGCTCGGGGCCGCGGCCGGAACGGCCGATGCAGGCGATCAGCAGCTTCACGCCGGCGTCATCCGCAAGGGTGTCACGCGGGCTTCTTCGCGCGGCGGGCGCGCGCCGCCTTGGGCTTGGCGGCGACCTCGGTCTCCAGCGCCCACATCTTCTCCAGGGCATAGAAGGCGCGCGGCTCGGGGCGGAAGACGTGGACCACCACGTCGCCGGCGTCGACCAGCACCCAGTCGCCGCCCTGCTTGCCTTCGACCGGGGTGTAGCCGTGCCCGGCCTGCTTCAGCTTGTCGGCGAGATGGTCGGCGATCGCCACGACCTGGCGGTTCGAGCGGCCCGAGGCGATCACCATGTAGTCGGCGAAGGCCGACTTGCCCTTGAGGTCGATGACGACGACGTCCTCGGCCTTGTCGTCGTCCAGCGAACGACGCACCAGCGCCAGCAGCGCCTCGGCGTCCTTGCTTCGGTCAGGAAGCTGGCGCCCCCTGTCGGGTGAATTGTCGGGGATGGTCTGTCCTTTCGCTTTTCGTTTGCGCGGCCGCACGGCGCGGATCGCCGTGGCCGAATGGCTGTCGAGCCGGCTCGGGATGAAGCACCAGGCCGGCGGCTCGCGGGAGGCGAGCATGCGGGCATGGCTCGCGTCCAGCCGGTAACGTGCAAAGGCGCGCGGGGCTGCCGCACTCAGCGCCGGATAGCTCCATCCCGGGCGGGCGAAGGCCGCGATCGGTATCGAAGCGAACAGCTCGCGCCAGCCGCGCCACTGCGCGAACTGGGGCAGGATGTCGGCGCCGGTCAGCCAGACCAAGCGGGCTTTCGGATAGGCGCGGCGCAACGCCCGCACCGTGTCGAGCGTGTAGCGCGTGCCCAGCACAAGCTCGGGCGCGTCGACACGGATGCGGGGATGGCGCCCGACGATCCGGCGCGCGCGGGCGACGCGCGTGGCCAGCGGCTCCATGCCGTCGTCCGTCTTGAGAGGGTTCTGCGGTGAGACCAGCAGCCACACCTCGTCCAGCCCGAGTCGCTTCAACGCCTCGAGCGCGATATGGCGATGGCCCTCGTGCGCGGGATTGAACGAGCCGCCGAGAAGGCCGATGCGGCGCGTCGTGTCCCGCGGCACGCCCGGCATCGGATGAAGGGCAGAGGTCACGATGACGTACGCCTCACCCGCGCCATGCGTGGGGAGGAATGTGAAAGGCAGGGCCTCATGGGCGCGTTGTGCCCTTGCCGCGCACGACGTTCTTGTAGGTCGTGAGCTCGACCAGGCCGACCGGGCCGCGCGCATGCATGCGGTTGGTCGAGATGCCGATCTCAGCCCCCAGGCCGAATTCGCCGCCGTCGGCGAACTGGGTGCTGGCGTTGTGCATGACGATGGCGCTGTCGACCTCGGCCAGGAAGCGGCGGGCCGTCGCCTCGTTGCCGGTGATGATCGATTCGGTGTGCTGGCTGCCGAACGTCGCGATGTGCCGGATGGCGCCGTCGACGCCGTCGACCGTGGCGACCGAGATGACCGGCGCCAGGTACTCGGTGCGCCAGTCCTTCTCGGTGGCGGGCGTGGCCCTGGGATCGCGCTTCCGCACCTCGCTGTCGCCGCGGACTTCGCAGCCGAGCTCGTGCAGCTTCGACAGCACCGGCAGCAGATGCGTATCGAGCGCGGCGCGGTCGACGAGGAGCGTCTCGGCGGCGCCGCAGACGCTGACGCGGCGCATCTTGGCGTTGGCCACGACGTCCGTCGCCATGGCGATGTCGGCGTCGCGGTCGACATAGACGTGGCAGATGCCGTCGTAGTGGCGCAGCACCGGCACGCGGCTTTCCTCGGTGACGCGGTCGATCAGCGAACGCCCGCCGCGCGGCACGATGAGGTCGAGCCAGCCGGTGGCGCGCAGCATTTCGCCGACCGCGGCGCGGTCGGTGGTGGGCACGAGCTGAACGCAGTCCTCGGGCAGGCCGGCATCCTTCAGGGCGCGGCGCAGCAACTCGACGATGGCGCGCGAGGAGTGGAAGCTGTCCGAGCCGCCGCGCAGCACCACGACGTTGCCCGACTTGACGCAGAGCGCGCCGGCATCGGCGGTGACGTTGGGGCGGGCTTCGTAGATCACGCCGATGATGCCGATCGGCACGCGCACGCGGCTGATCGAAAGGCCGTTGGGCCGCGTCCAGTTCTCGATCTCCGCGCCGACGGGATCGGGCAGGGCCGTGATGTCGTCGAGTCCCTTGGCCATGCCTTCGACGCGCGCATCGTTCAGCAGCAGGCGATCCTGCAGCGCCGTGGTCATGCCGGCGGCCTTGGCGGCGCCGACGTCCTTGGCGTTGGCGGCCAGGATCGAAGCCTTCTCGGCGCGGATCAGGCGGGCGGCATCGGCCAGCGCGCGGTTCTTGGTCTCGGTCGAGGCGTTGCGCAACGCCACGGCAGCTTCGCGCGCACGACGGCCCAGTTCGGCGACGATGGCCGCGGCGTCTTCGGCGGGCTTTGTCTGAACGTTCATCGGCCGCTCCAGTATAGCCCTATTCGACCACCAGGTCGTCGCGATGGACCATCTCGTCCCGGCCGCGGAAGCCCAGCAGGTGCTCGATCTCGGCGCTCTTGCGGCCGGCGATGCGGCGGGCGTCGTCGGCGGCATAGGCCACCAGGCCGCGCGCCAGCAGGCGGCCGAGCCGGTCCTTCACGTCGACGACGTCGCCGCGGCGGAATTCGCCGTCGACGCTGGTGACGCCGGCCGGCAGCAGGCTCTTGCCGGCCGACAGCGCGCGCACCGCACCATCATCGACGGTGAGGGCGCCGGCGGTCTTGAGTGAGCCCTTGATCCACTTCTTGCGGGCCGAAAGCGGCGAGCCCTCCGGCAGGAACCAGCTGCAGCGCGCCTTGCCGTCCATGAGCTTGCCCAGCGCGCCGACGCCGCGACCGTCGGCGATCGCCATGCGGCATCCGGCGGCCATGGCGATGCGGCCGGCAATCAGCTTGGTCACCATGCCGCCGTTGCTGAGCTCCGAAGCGGCCGCGCCGGCCATCGCCTCGATGGTGGGCGTGATCTCGCGGATCTCGGGAATGAGGACGGCGGCGGCGTCGCTGCGCGGATCGCCGGTGTACAGGCCGTCGATGTCCGACAGCAGCACCAGCGTGTCGGCCGAGATCATCTCGGCGACCCGAGCGCTCAGCCGGTCGTTGTCGCCGAAGCGGATCTCGTCGGTCGCCACCGTGTCGTTCTCGTTGATCACCGGCACGGCTTTCATGCCGAGAAGCGTGCGCATGGTCTGGCGGGCGTTGAGGTAACGGCGGCGCTCCTCGGAATCGTCGAGCGTGAGCAGCACCTGCGCCACCGATATGCCGTGCCGCGCCAGCGCTTCCTGGTAGGCGTGGGCGAGCTGGATCTGGCCGGTGGCGGCGGCGGCCTGGCTTTCCTCGAGCTTGAGCGGGCCGGCGGGCAGCTTGAAGTGCGTGCGGCCGAGGCGGATGGCGCCGGACGAGACCAGCACGATTTCGCAGCCCGCCTTGTGCAGGCGGGCGACGTCGTCGGTCAGCGCCAGCAGCCAGTCGCGGCGGATCTCGCCCTGCGCCTCGTCGACCAGGATCGAGGAGCCGATCTTGACGACCAGCCGCCTTGCCTCTCTCAAGGCAACGCCCGTGAGGGGAGTCACGCGGCTTCCTTCGACGTATCGCGCTGCTTCTCGACCAGCTTCATCAGCTCGTGCAGCAGGGGCTGCACGCCGTGGCCCGAGACGCCCGAGATGACGTGCACGGTCTTGCGGCTGGCCTTGGCGAGCAGGGCGCGTTTGGCCTCGATGTCCTCGGGCGTCATGGCGTCGGTCTTGTTGAGCGCCACGATCTCCTTCTTGCGCGCGAGGTTGCCGCCGTAGGCCTTGAGCTCGGCGCGGACCGTCCTGTAGGCGCCGACGATGTCGTCCTGCGTGCCGTCGACCAGGTGCAGCAGCGCGCGGCAGCGTTCGACGTGGCCGAGGAAACGCGTGCCGAGCCCCGCCCCTTCGCTGGCGCCTTCGATCAGGCCGGGAATGTCGGCCATGACGAACTCGCGGTCGCCGACCTTCACCACGCCGAGGCCGGGATGCAGCGTGGTGAAGGGATAGTCGGCGATCTTGGGGCGCGCATTGGAGGTGGCCGACAGGAACGTCGACTTGCCGGCGTTGGGCAGGCCGACCAGGCCGACATCGGCGATCAGCTTCAGGCGCAGCCACACCCACAGCTCCTCGCCCGGCCAGCCCTTGTCGGCGCGGCGCGGAGCGCGGTTGGTCGAGCTCTTGTAGTGCAGGTTGCCGTAGCCGCCGTCGCCGCCCTTCAGCAGCACGATGCGCTGGCCGATCTCGGTGAGGTCGGCGAGCAGGGTCTCGTTGTCCTCGGCGAACACCTGGGTGCCGCGCGGCAGGCGCAGCGTGATGTCCTTGCCCTTGGCGCCGGTGCGCTGGCTGCCCATGCCGTGCTGGCCGGTCTCGGCCTTGAAGTGCTGGGCGTAGCGGTAGTCGATCAGCGTGTTGAGGCCGTCGACGCATTCCAGGATGACGTCGCCGCCGCGGCCGCCGTCACCGCCGTCCGGGCCGCCGAACTCGATGAACTTCTCGCGCCGGAATCCCACGCAGCCGGCGCCGCCGTTGCCGGAGCGGAGGTAGATCTTGGCCTGGTCGAGGAATTTCATGGCTTGGGGTCCGGAAACGAAAAAAGGGGAACGGCGAGCCGCTCCCCTTCAAACTCCGATCGATCGGGAACGGCTATTCGGCGGCGAGCGCCGGCGCCGGTCGCACGTTGACCTCGACCTTGCCGCCGCTCCGCTTGCGGAACGACACGACGCCGTCGGCGGTGGCGAACAGCGTGTGGTCGCGGCCGACGCCGACATTGTCGCCGGCGTTCATCTTGGTGCCGCGCTGACGCACCAGGATGTTGCCCGCCAGCACCTTCTGGCCGCCGAAGCGCTTCACGCCGAGCCGCTTGCTCTCCGAATCGCGGCCGTTACGAGACGAGCCGCCTGCTTTCTTGTGTGCCATGACGAATTACTCCAGCCGCCCCGATGGTTTGAATGCTTCAGGCGACGATCTGTTCGATCTTGACCACCGTCAGGTCCTGACGATGACCGTTCTTGCGCCGCGAATTCTGGCGGCGCCGCTTCTTGAAGACGATCAGGTGCGGGCCACGCGCCTGCTTGACGATCGAGGCCACGACCTTGGCGCCGGCCACGGTCGGCGCGCCGACCTTCTCGCCGACCATCAGCACGTCGTCGAACTCGACCTTGTCGCCGGCCGAGCCGGCGATGCGCTCGACCGTGAGCTCCTGGTCGGCGGCGACCGTGTATTGTTTTCCACCCGTGCGGATAACGGCGATCATGATGACACCCGACTGAGGCCCCCGGACCCGGACGGAGCCGCTACCCACCCCAATAGATAGGGGGAATTGCAGGCCCAGGCCCAAAATGCCGGAAGGCATGAAACAGCACGGCGGGCCTGACCGACCCGCCGGAGGAGGGCGGAATATACGCAGGAAGCCCCCCAAGTCAACGGCAGAAACCTTGGAAAATCAGGCCGTTTGCCCCGGATCCGCCGTCCAAGACGCCGCGGTTGCCCCGGAAGATTCGGCCTCTTATAAGCGGGGCCCCGGAGAGGTGCCAGAGTGGTCGATCGGGACGGTCTCGAAAACCGTTGTGCGTGCAAGCGTACCGTGGGTTCGAATCCCAC
>CADECW010000164.1 GCA_902825855.1 uncultured Rhodospirillales bacterium
CCCGGCGGCTTCGACGTGATGTCATATGTCACCCGGTTGACCCCGCGCACCTCGTTGATGATGCGATTGGCGACGCGGCCCAGGAATGCGTGGTCGAACGGATAATAGTCGGCCGTCATGCCGTCGGTGGAAGTGACGGCGCGCAGCGCGCAGGCCTGGTCGTAGGTGCGGCCGTCGCCCATCACGCCGACGGTGCGCACCGGCAGGAGCACGGCGAAGGCCTGCCAGATCTCGTCGTAGAGTCCGGCCTTGCGGATCTCATCGAGATAGACGGCGTCGACCTGGCGGAGGAGATCGAGCTTGTCCCTCGTGATGTTGCCGGGAATGCGGATGGCGAGGCCGGGGCCCGGGAACGGATGGCGGTTCACCAGGTCGGCCGGCAGGCCGAGCTCGCGGCCGAGGTCCCTCACCTCGTCCTTGAACAGCTCGCGCAGCGGCTCGACCAGCTTCATGTTCATCCTGGCCGGCAGGCCACCGACATTGTGATGGCTCTTGATCGTGACACTCGGGCCGCCGGTGAAGGAGACCGACTCGATCACGTCGGGATAGAGCGTCCCCTGGGCCAGGAACTGGGCGCCGCCGATCTTCTTCGCTTCGGCCTCGAACACGTCGATGAACAGCGCGCCGATCGTCTTGCGCTTGGCCTCGGGATCGGTGACGCCGTCGAGCGCCGTCAGGAACTGCTCGGAGGCATCGGCGTGGATCAGCGGGATGTTGTAGTGGTCGCGGAACAGGCGCACCACCTGCTCGCCCTCGTCGAGGCGCAGCAGGCCGTGGTCGACGAACACACACTGCAGCTGGTCGCCGATCGCCTCGTGCAGCAGCACCGCCACCACCGATGAGTCGACACCGCCCGACAGGCCGCAGATCACCTTGCCCTTGCCGACCTGGGCGCGGACCTGGGCGATGGCGCGATCCTTGAAGGCAGCCATCGTCCAGTCGCCCTTGAAGCCCGCGATGTTGAGCGCGAAGTTGCGCAGAAGCTTGGCGCCATCGGGCGTGTGCATCACCTCCGGGTGAAACTGCACGCCGTAGTACTTGCGCGCCTCGTCGGCGATCGCCGCGAAGGGCGCGTTCTCCGAGGTGGCGATGACGCTGAAGCCCGGCGGCAGCCGCGTGACGCGATCGCCGTGGCTCATCCAGACCTGCTTCCTGTCGCCGGGCCGCCAGACGCCGTCGAAAAGCGCCGACGGCTGCCTGACCTCGAGCTCGGCGCGGCCGAATTCGCGGTGATGGCCGGCTTCGACTGAGCCGCCGAGCTGCTGCGCCATGGTCTGCTCGCCGTAGCAGATGCCCAGCACCGGCACCTTGGCGGCGAAGATGGCGGGATCGGCCGAGGGCGCCTGACCTTCGATCACCGAGGCCGGACCGCCCGAAAGCACGATGGCCTTGGGGTCGAACTGTTTCAGCTTGGCCTGGTCGACCGACTGGAAAGGGTGGATTTCGCAATAGACCCCGGCCTCACGCAGGCGACGGGCAATCAGCTGGGTGACTTGAGAACCGAAATCGACGATCAGCAAACGGTCGGCCATGGGGGGATATACGGAACGCGGGGACACCATTCAACGGGGGAATCTCTGCCAAACCTTTGCCGGAGCACGCTTCTCCGCAGCGCTCCGATACGCCACGCGACACCTGCGATCACCTCACGCTGAGTGCGCGTCGGGACGTTTGCTTGTCAGTGTCGTTTGAACACCGCCGCCGTCGCTGTGTGCCGAGTCGGCAACAGTTGGATTCAATTTGATCGCCCCCCTTGGCAAGCTGCACGGCTGGGTGTATGTGCGCGGTATGTCTGCAACCAGCTTCTTTGTAAGGGACCGACAACCCGCTGCGGCGGCCGGCACGATCGGTGCCGGCATGTCGTTCGCGATTTGTGCCGACATGTCGCTTTGCACCGGCGTCCCGCGCTTCACCTACTCCGGCTAGCATTCGCTCACGTTGCGCATGCGGCGGCCGGAGGGCCGCTTTTTTATTGCCGAAGTTTCAGGTGCTGTCATGCAACGTAACAAGAAAGCCTTCTCCTTTGCCGTGGCGCTGGCCCTGTGGGCCGGTGCGGCGAATGCCGACCCTGGCGAGCCGGAACAGCCGGCCGCCCTGCCTTCCCTGGATGCCGGCCGTGCGACGTGGATCCCGGTCGAGGCGCGCAACCACCTCACCGGCGCCAGCGGTCCGGCGGCCGTGCTGTTCGGCGTCGCCCAGGAACGCGGACGCCAGCGTCCGGCCAGCCTGCGCGTCGAGTGCTTCGAGAGCGGGACGATCGTCTACATGGACGCCGACGGTTTGCGTCTGGGGCCATGGGCCGTCACCGTAGCGACAAGCTTCGATCGCGGTCGCTTCGTCACCGGCTCCTGGCAACCGAGCGGCGACGGCAGTGGCCTGAAACTGTCCGGCGATCGCGCCGTCGCATTCGCGAGCGACCTGTACGGCAAGGCCGAGATGCGCCTGGCCGTCGTGCGGCCCTTGTCGGTGCCGTTCCTGTTCACGTTCGCCGTGGGCGGGGCCGAGCCTCCGCTGCGCCCACTGGCGGATCGCTGCCGGTGGGTAGCCGGGCCGTCCGTCAGCGACGCCGGACGCTGACTGCGCGCACTGCCTCCCCAGCGAAGGGTTGGGGAGGCAACTGCGCCTAACTGATTTGCGGCAAAGTTCAGGGTTTCTCGCCGACGATGATCCGCACCGTGCGGTCGTCAAGCTCGGGCTCGTCGTCGGTGATCGAGGCGACGCGGGCGGCCATGAAGGCGCGGCCGATCGTGGCGCCGACGGCGCGGCCGAGTTCGGACTGCCTGTCGCGCAGCATGAGGGACACACCCTTCTGCTCCCCCGGTCGCGCCTCGAGCGTCAGCGCTGCGCCCGTCCCCGTCTTCACCGCATCCACTACCTTCGATGCCAGCGAAAGGGTCTCTGCGTCGTTGCGCACCGCGACCACCTCGAACCTGACATCGGGGAACCGACTCATGGCCTTGGCGAGTTCGGCCTGCTGCGCTGGATTGAGATTGCGATCGGCGTCGCGCAGCAAACCAGCCTGCACCATCAGCAGAGCGCCGGCGACCGCCATCACGGCGCAAGTCGATGCCACGACACGCTTCATGGCGGGGCGCAACGGCTGGGAGATGAACAGGGCGACCAGCCCGGACCCGCCCACGGCCGCCAGCAGGATGCCCAGGCTATCGAGTATCGACGGGTCGGAGAGAAGCATCATCTCTCACTCCTCCGTCGCAAGCTTGCGGCGTACCAGCGGCGCTTCGAGATCGTACCAGACGAAGGCCATTTCCTCGACGTCGACACCGCCCAGCGTGTCGACGCGCTCTCCCACCCGCTCGCCGCCCAGCCCCTCATAGAAGAAGCGCGTCGGGTTCTCGGCCAGCATCCAAAGCACGGCGGTGTCGCAACCGTCGGCGCGCAGCTGGCGGAACATGGCGTCGAGGAGACGCCGGCCCAGTCCGCGATTCTGGAAATCAGGCTCGACGTAGAGGGTGTAGATCTCGCCGACGCGGATCTCGCGTCCGCTCAGGCCCTCCGGCGGGTCGCGGACCGCACCGCAGCTGCCGAAGCCCACCACGCCCATCTCCTCGTCGTCGGCCACGAACACGCCGCGCGCTTCGCGCGGATCGGCGAGCGCGCGCGACCAGTAGGCCGACTGGCGAACGTCCGACATGCCGACCAGCATCGCGTCGGGCAGCAGCCCGGCATAGGTCGCCTGCCAGGTCTCGACATGGACACGCCCGATGGCGGCGGCGTCCTTCCTGTCGGCACGTCGGATGCGGATCATGACTTTTCGCCATCCCGCGCGGAATCGTCCGAGGCAAGGACGTTGTCTTGTTGGTGCGCCGACAGCACAGGTTCCTCCACTTCGCCGCCCTCGGGGAGGCTCCGGTCGGATCGACGAACGAGGGTGGCGGCGAAAAAGCCGTCGGTGCCATGTCGCAGCGGCGAGAGGCGCAGGTACGGCCCGCCGATCTCGGACGGCGGCTCGGCCCCCATGGCATCGCGCCAGACATCCGACACGGGCACGGCGGCGAAATCGCGGTGGCGCCCGAGGAAGGCTTCTATCTGTCGCTCGTTCTCGGCGGGTAGCACCGAGCAGGTAGCGTAGACCAGGCCGCCGCCCGGCTTCACCAGTCGCGCCGCGGCGTCGAGGATTGCGGCCTGCTTCGGCACGAGCTCGGCCAGGTCCTCGGGCCGAAGCGTCCAGCGGCCGTCGGGATTCCTGCGCCACGTGCCGGTGCCGGTGCAGGGCGCGTCGACCAGCACGCGGTCGAAGGCGCCGGCCTGGCGCTTCAGCCATTTGCGGTTGTCGCCGTCGAGGGCGCGGCGCTCGACATTGTGGGCGCCGGCGCGACGCAGGCGCTGCGCCGAGCGGTCGAGCCTGCTCTCCAGCACGTCCATGGCGACGACGCGGCCCTTGTTGTTCATGCCGGCGGCGATGGCCAGCGTCTTGCCGCCGGCACCGGCGCAGTAGTCGGCGACCTGCATGCCGGGCCGCGCGTCGACCAGGCCGGCGACGAGCTGAGAGCCCTCGTCCTGGACTTCGACCAGGCCGTTCTGGAACGCCTCGCCCGCCACCACCGACAGGCGGCGCTTCAGCCGCAGGCCGTCGGGCGCGTAGCGCATGGGCTCGGTCTCGATGCCCTCGCGCGCGAGCGCGGCCTGCGCCTCGGCGACGGTGGCCTTCAGGCGATTGACACGCAGATCGACCGGCGGCGGCGTCTCCAGCGCAGCGACCTCGCGGCCCCACGCCTCGCCGTAGGCCTCCTGGAGATGCGGCGCCACCCATTGCTGCACGTTGAGGCGCACCCAGTCCGGCTGCTCGGGATGGCTGAGCGAATGGCCTTCCATTTGGCGGAGCGCGCGGCTCTCGGCTTCGTCGAGCGGTGCGGGACGATAGCGGCCGCCGTCGAACATCGCCTCGACGTCGCGCAGCGCGAGACTGTCGACCACCATCAGGTCGGCGGTGACGATGCCGCGCGGCAGGGCGTCGGTCCTGTCGGCAGGGTGCTGCGTGCGCTTCAGCCACCAGCGCAATTGGCCCCAGCGCCGCAGGATGCCCCACACGCGCTCGGACACGGAACGACGGTCGCCGCCGCCGATGTAGCGTCTCTGGCGGAAGTAGGCGTTGGCGACGAGGTCGGCCGGCCGGTCAGGATGGCTGACGATCTCGTCGAGAAGTTCTATGGTGGCGGCCACCCGCGCGCCCGGCGTCACGTCGATCCTTCCTTTGTGTCCCTGCCGCTACGATGAATATGCCCCGCGCGCAACGTCCCTCCTCGAGAAGCGAGTGGCTTCGGCGCAGCGTGCTGGTGCTTTGCGCCATCCTTATGGGCCTGGTGTCGCTGGAATTTGCAGTCCGCGCGTCAACTTGGGGATATCTCTTCGCCTATCCCAACTTTGTGCTCACGGCGCGCAGCGTCCTCGCCGAGCGCGACGCCGGCCGTTACGTGCACGATCCCGACCTGGGACATGTGCCGCGCGCCGGCTATGTCGCGCCGGGCACCACCATCGAGGCCGACGGGCTGCGGCGCACCGGTGAGCAGGTTGCCGGAGCGCCGATCCTGGCGGTGGGCGACTCCTTCACCTACGGCGACGAGGTCGAGGACGGCCAGACCTGGCCGGCGCAGCTGCAGCAGCTGACCGGGCGGCGCGTGCTTAACGCCGGGGTGAGCGGCTACGGCTTCGACCAGATCGTGCTGCGGGCCGAGCAACTCGCAGCCAGGTACAAGCCCGCCGTCATCGTCGTGAGCTTCATCGCCGACGACATAAGGCGCACCGAGATGCGGCGCCTGTGGAGCGCCGACAAGCCCTACTTCGTCATCGAGGATGGCAGGCTTGCCTTGCGCGGCGTGCCGGTGCCGCCGCGCGTCGATCCGGCCAGCACGCTCTCCTTCTGGCAGTGGACGCTGGGCTACAGCCAACTTTTCGACTTCATCCTGCGGCGGCTCGACCTGCTGCACGACTGGTACGGCGATCACAAGCGCGCGCAGGCGCCGGGCACCGGCGACCGTCTCTCCTGCCTGGCGACCCAGCGCCTGGCAGAGCTGCAGAAACAGAGCGGCGCCAAGGTCATCGTCCTGGCGGAGTACGATCCCGTGGTGTGGGACGACCCCGCCTTTGCCGCCACGCAGCGGCACATGACACAAGCGCTGCTCGACTGCGCGGCGAAGAACGGCCTCGCTACCGTAGACAGCTTCGCCGCACTGGCCGCCACCGGCGCGCCGCGAAATCTCTACGTCACCTGGCACATGAACGAACCCGGCAACCGCCTGATCGCAGGGCTGGTGGCGGAGAAGCTGCGGTGAGAGCCTGGCTGCAGCGCCTGCTCGATCGGGCGGGTCAAGTCGGCGCAGCTCCCGACGACAGCTCGGAGACCTTGCTGCAAAAGCGGCTGACGGTTGCACTGTGTGCCGGCACCCTGCCACTCACGATCGGCTGGAGCCTGATCTACGTCGCCGCCGGCGCGCCGATCGCGGCGGCGATTCCCGCCTTCTATTCGCTGTTCACGCCTCTCAACACCGCCCTGTTCGCCTGGACGCGCAATCTCGGCATCTATCGCTTCAGCCAGCTCCTGCTCATCCTGCTGCTGCCGTTCCTGGTGATGCTGGCGCTGGGTGGTTTCCGGTCATCGAGCGCGGTGATCCTGTGGGCGGCGCTCTGTCCGCTGGGTTCGCTACTGGTCGAGGAACTGCGAAAGACCCTGCTGTGGATCGTGGGATTTGTCCTTCTGCTGGTGATCGGCGTCCTGGTCGAGCCGTACCTCGCCCCACCCGGCCTGCCCGAAGAACTCATCCGGTGGTTCTTCGTGCTCAATATCGGCGCCGTCATCCTGGTGGTGTTCGGGCTGCTCTACACCTTCGTCGGCCAGCGCAACTATTTCCAGGAGCGCTCCGAGATGCTGCTCCTGAATATCCTGCCGCGCGAGATATCGGAGACGCTGAAAGTCGGACCGCGCACCATCGCCGAGCAGTTCGACGATGCCAGCATCCTGTTCGCCGACGTCGTCGACTTCACGCCCATGGCGGCCGGCATGACGCCGCTTGGCCTCGTCGAGCTGCTGAACGACGTCTTCCAGTGCTTCGACTCGCTGGTCGAGAAGTACGACCTCGAAAAGATCAAGACCATCGGCGACTGCTACATGGTGGCGGCGGGTGTGCCGCGGCGGCGCGCCGACCATGCCACCGCTCTGGTCCAACTCGCGCTCGACATGCAGGCCGCGGTGGCCGCGCGATCGTTCGGCGGAAGGCAGCTCGCGTTGCGCATCGGCGTCAATTCGGGACCCGTGGTGGCAGGCGTGATCGGCCGCAAGAAGTTCATCTACGACCTGTGGGGCGAATCGGTGAACCTGGCGAGTCGCATGGAATCGCAAGGTCGCCCCGGCACGATCCAGATCACCGAGCGCACCTGGCGCCTCGTGAAGGAAGCGTTCGCCTGCGAGGACCGCGGCACGATCGACGTCAAAGGTGCCGGCCCCACCCGGGTGTGGCACGTCGTTGCCGGTCGTCCTCTGCCGGAAGCGCGCCGGTAGCAGCCCGTCTGCGCTCCTCGTTCGCAGCCAGGCTACATGCCGCCGCGGTAGTTCGGTGCCTCGCGCATGATCTCCACGTCGTGGACGTGGCTCTCGCGCAAGCCCGAGCCCGTGATGCGCAGGAACTGGCAGTTGCTCTGCATGTCCTTGATGGTGCCGTTGCCGGTGTAGCCCATGGCCGCCTTCAGGCCGCCGACCAGCTGGTGCACGATATTGCCGACCGGTCCCTTGTAGGGCACGCGGCCCTCGATGCCCTCGGGCACCAGCTTCAGCGAGCTTTCGACTTCCTGCTGGAAGTAACGGTCGGCCGAGCCACGCGCCATGGCGCCGATCGAGCCCATGCCGCGGTACGACTTGTAGGAGCGGCCCTGGTAGAGGATCACCTCGCCCGGCGCTTCGTCAGTTCCGGCAAGCAGTGAGCCGATCATGGCGCAGTCGGCGCCGGCCGCGATCGCCTTGGCGAGATCGCCCGAGTACTTGATGCCGCCGTCGCCGATCGCCGGCACGCCCGCGGCATGACAGACTTCCGACGCTTCCAGTATGGCGGTCAGCTGCGGCACGCCGACGCCCGCCACCATACGGGTCGTGCAGATCGAACCCGGGCCGATGCCGATCTTGACGGCGTCAGCGCCGGCATCGATCAGCGCCTTGGCGCCCTCGGCGGTGGCGACGTTGCCTGCCATCACCTGGGTGTAGTTGCTGAGCTTCTTGACGCGCGTCACCGCCTCGAGCACGCCCTTGGAATGGCCGTGCGCCGTGTCGACCACGATCACGTCGACGTCGGCGTCGATCAGCAGCCGGGCGCGGCGCAGGCCGTCCTCGCCGACCCCGGTCGCGGCCGCGGTGCGCAGGCGGCCCTTCTCGTCCTTGCTGGCGCCAGGAAACTTGTTGGCCTTCTCGATGTCCTTCACCGTGATCAGGCCGATGCAGCGGTAGTCCTTGTCGACGACCAGCAGCTTCTCGATGCGGTATTGATGCAACAGCCGCTTGGCCTCGTCGGTGGTGGCGCCTTCGCGAACGGTGACCAGGCGCTCCTTGGTCATCAGCGCGCTCACCGGCATCTTGTCGTCGGTGGCGAAGCGGACGTCGCGGTTGGTCAGGATGCCGACCAGCTTGCCGTTCTTCTCGACCACGGGGATGCCCGAGATGCCGTGCCGCGTCATCAACGCCAGGGCATCCGCCAGCGACTGCTCGGGGTGAATGGTGACGGGGTTCACCACCATGCCGGATTCGAACTTCTTGACCTTGCGCACCTCGTTGGCCTGGGCCTCGGCGTCGAGGTTCTTGTGGATGACGCCGATGCCGCCGGCCTGGGCCATGGCGATCGCCATCGGCGCCTCGGTGACGGTGTCCATCGCCGCCGACATCAGCGGGATGCGCAATTCGACGGTCCGCGTGAGCCTGGTGCGCGTGTCTGTCTGGTTGGGCAGGACCGCCGAGGCGGCAGGCTTCAGGAGGACGTCATCGAAAGTGAGCGCTTCCTGAAACTTCATGCCAACCTCCGTGAGGAGAAACAAAAACGGCGGCCCGTCCCTCCTGAAGAAGGCGGCCGCCGGGTTGGCGGCGCTTTGTACACTAAGCGGCGGCGGACGCAAGGGGTTGCGTGCGGTGGAAATAGTCGGTCGTCCAGCCCCTCGTGCGGGCACGAAACTAGCCGCGGAAGCCTGTTCCCACGACATACATCTCCGCTGAATCGGCGCGGCTTGCCTCGGGCTTCACGTGGCGCACCTTGGCGAAGTCCCGCTTCAGGCGGTCGAGCAAGGTGCGCTCGGTGCCGCCGCGCAGCACCTTGGCGACGAAGCTGCCGCCAGGCTTCAGGACCTGGCAGGCAAAGTCGTGCGCCGCCTCGGCCAGGCCCATGATGCGGAGATGATCGACCTGGGTTTCGCCTGTGGCAGCGGCCGCCATGTCGCTCAGCACGACATCGGCCGGCCCGCCCAGCAGCTCCTCGAGCACGGCCGGCGCATCGTCGTCGTAGAAATCCTTGGCGAGCACGGTGGCCCCGGCGATCGGCTCGATGGGGGTCAGGTCGATGCCGACCACGACGCCTCCAGCCTTTCCGGGTTTCACGCGTTCGACCGCGACCTGGGTCCAGCCGCCCGGCGCGGCGCCCAGGTCGACGACGCGGCCGCCGGGCTTCAGGAAGCGGAACTGGTCGTCTAGCTGCAGCAGCTTGAAGGCGGCGCGCGAGCGGTAGCCACGCTTCTTCGCCTCAGCAACGTAGGGGTCATTGAGCTGGCGCTGCAGCCAGCGCTGTGACGAGACGGTGCGACCGCGCGCGGTCTTCACGCGCACGGTGGCTCGTCGTCCGGTCGGCTTGCTGGTCTTACGAGTCACGGCAGCGGAATGGATCTGCCTCGCGATCGGCCTGGCGCATGAGGTCCATCAGCACGCCCTCGCGCAGGCCGCGATCGGCCACGCGCACCATCGGCGCCTGCCACTGGCGGCACACCGCCTCGAGGATCGCGCCGCCGGCCAGGGCGAGATCGGCGCGCTCGTTGCCGATGCAGGGCATGTCGGTCAGTTCGACGACGGACTTCTCCGACAGCTGGTCGCAGATGCGCAGGATGGAATCGCGGCCGATGCGCGAGCCGTCGACCAGGGTGCGGTTGTACCGCTTCAGGCCGAGATGATGGGCGCTCACCGTCGTCACGGTACCCGACGCACCGACCATCTGGACCTCGCCGCGGGCGATCGCGCCGCCGATATCGTGCCTGGCGCAGAACGGGCGCAGGTCGGTGCGGATGCGCTCGACCATGTCGTCGTAGCAGGCACGCGTCACGGGCTGCTCGCGCGGCTGACCCCTGACACACGACTCGGTGAGAGTGACGACACCCCACGGCACGGAGGTCATGGCCAGAAGCTCGGTGGCGACGCCGCCCAGGCGATCGGCGCGGCGGAAGACCTTGATCCAGCTCACTTCCGTCGAGCCGCCGCCAATGTCTATCAAAAGGCCATAGGGGATCTCGGGATCGAGCAGGTTCTCGCAGCTCGCCAGAGCGAGGCGCGCTTCCTCGGCGGGCGGGATGACCTCGAAGCAGAGGCCGGTGCGGACCTTCACCAGGGCGAGGAAATCCTCGCCGTTGCAGGCGCGGCGGCAGGCTTCCGTGGCGATATGGCGGGCGCGGCTGACGCGATGGCGTTCGATCTTGGACGCGCAGACGCCCAGCGCCTGCAAGGTGCGCTCGATCGCTTCGCCGCACAGCGACCCGTTCACTGCCACTCCCTCGCCCAGCCGGACCGGCCGGGAATAGGCGTCGATGACTTCGTAGCCGTCGACCGACGCCCGGGCCACCAGGAGCCGGCAGTTGTTGGTGCCGAGATCGATGGCGGCGAAAGTGTGCGCAAAACGACCGCTGTGCCAGCCTCCTCTGTTGCCCCCTGCTTGGGGAGTGGATTCCCCGGCCATCTGGAACTCTTTCCTTGCACGCAATGGTAACCCACACCGGACGCCGGGGCGAGACCCTCGGGACGGGGCTTTTTGGCGGGCGAGAGGCTGCGAGATCGCCACACCCAGGCATGCACGCTCGGCCTCCCGCACCGGAAAGCCGGGATCAACGGCGGCGATGGCCAAATGCCGGCGACGTGCCACCTTGCCAAGTGGGGTCATCGTCGCTAAATCGGCGGCCTGCCCGAACGGGCCCCAGCACCGGCGGCCGCTTGGGGGATAGTTTAACGGTAGAACAACCGGCTCTGACCCGGTTAGTCTAGGTTCGAATCCTGGTCCCCCAGCCAACCACCCGCCAGTAGTCCTCTCCGCGGAGAGACACTCAGAAAAGTGTCGCGGCGCCGGCGCTTTTTCCGATCCTTACCGACACTACAAGCGCACAAACCGAGCTGGAAATTGGCCTACTTGGCGCGGATTCGGAGAATTTTCTCCAGGCGTCCAGATGGTAGTGTCGGTAGCGGGACCTCGGATCGCTGCGTCCCGACAGCACTTCACAAAGATGCGCGCTGCTGCTCCCAGCTGAGCGGCAAACCGTCGTTCAACAATTCGACCAGACCACCGCGCAACTGCCGTCGACCATCCAGAAATGCCTCGACCAATGTCGGTGCAAGGAACGCCAACTGCATGACGCTCCTGACGTACCCCGGGGTGAAGCCCTCGGCCCGAGCCAAATCATGATACGAGGCAACTTCTCCCCGCTCGAAACGCCTGAGCCAATAGTAGGCTCGGCTGATTGCCTTCACCAATGCGGCGTCTGGCCCGCCGGTCTGGTCGGCAACTGTGCCGTCCGGTCTTTCAAACCTACCGGAGCGGCCGCGACGTACAAGCTGCAAAGGCACAACGAGCGTCTTCAGCTGTTGGGGTCGAGTAGCCGAGGCAGTGGGACCATCGTGTGAAGCCAACTTCTTCAGTCCTTCGTCGGACATGACGATCTCAACCTTGTCCTTGTAGAGGATAACCCTCTCGACGAAGTCACTTGGCACCAAGGTGACCTCGGCGGGCTGCACTTTCAGTTGATCGAGGCTCGCTGACCAGCGCCGCCTGATCTCGGCTTCGACCAGCCGCTCGATGGCTTCGGCTGGTATCCGGCTCACGGTGCCGGCGCCTCGACGATCGTTCTGCAGAAGCGCCTGGCTCACGTAGTACCGATACCGAAGTCCGTTCGATTTTTTGGTATGGCTTGGGCTCATCACGTTGCCACGGTCATCATGGAGAAGGCCGGCTAGCGGGCTTTGGCTGGACATCGATCGCACCCTACCCTGTCCAGGCCGGTTGGCGGAGAGACAGCTCTGCACCTGATCCCACAAAGCCTGGTCGATGATTGGCGCATGCTGACCGTCGTAGGACTCGTTCTTGTGCGCGATCCGACCCAGATAGATCTGGTTTCGGAGCAGGTAGTACAAAGCGCCGCGGCTGTAGCCGACGCCTCCCCGGGCCTTGCCGGCGGTTGATGTCCAGATCTTGCTGACGAT
>CADECW010000165.1 GCA_902825855.1 uncultured Rhodospirillales bacterium
CTGAATATCTTCTGAGGCTCAGTCGCCGCCGCCGGTGAAGGCTTCGATGCGCGCGGCGGCGAAGGCGGGGCGGGCCTGGATGGCGGCCCACCACGCCGCCACCTTGGGATGGCGCGCCCGCGACATCTCGTCGGGCGCTATCTCCTCGTCGATTCGCTTGACGAACGGTACCGCGCCGATGTCGGCCAGCGAATAGCGATCCCCGACCAGCCAGCCGCTCGGACCGATCGCTGCCTCCATGCGGTCGAGCAGCGCCGTCTTGAGCTTGTCGCGCGCCTCCGCCCGTTCCTCCTCGGTGTAGGGCTTGCGTGCCGTGCGCAGCCAGGCCTCGCGCCGCTCCTTGCTCGGCACGCGGGCAAGCCGCTCGGCGAGCTCGGTGTCGGTCCATTTCTGGGCGACCTGCGCCATGCCATGCACCCAGTTGAAGATGATCAGGTTGCCGATCAGCCCGTCGACATGGCGGATCCAGTTGCGCATCTCCGCCCGCCCATAGGCATCGGCCGGCCGAAGCGGCGGATCCGGCCAGGTCTCGTCGACATACTCGCAGATCGTTCCGCTTTCATAGAGCGCCCGGCCATCCGGCAGAATCAGCAGCGGAATGACGCCGTTGGGATTGAGCTTGAGGAATTCCGGCGAATGGTGCTCGCCCTTCACGAGGTCGACCACCTTGCTCTCGAAGGCGAGACCCTTCTCGGCCAGGCACAGGCGCACGCGCCGCGACGCCGACGATCTCCAGCCATGAAAAAGCGTAAGCTCCGCGACCATTATCCGCCCCGTCCCTTTCAGGCGCACCTTAACCCGCCTAAGCTCGCCCGACAGCACAGGAGTACCGCATGGATGCCGAGATCGACGCAAAGACCTTCTGGAAGGCGATTGGCTGCCGCGCCATCGGCGTCGCCATCGTCACCGCCAGGGGAGCCGACGGTCCGGCTGGTTTCCTGGCGCTGTCAGCCACCCATCTGACCGCGAGCCCGCCAATGATGATGGTTTCGATCGGCCTGACGACGTCCGCGCTGGCCGCTGTTCGGCAATCCAACCATTTCGCCATAAACTACGTGCCCAAAGGCGCCGACGCCCTGGTCAAGGAATTCGGCGGCCAGGGCTCGCTCAAGGGCGCCGACCGGTTCCTGCCCGGCGCCTGGGCCGAGCTCAAGACCGGCGCACCCACGCTGGTCGACTCGGTCGGCGTGATCGACTGCCAGCTCGACGAATTGATCGAGCGCCACGCTACGGTCATCGCCCTGGGACGCGTCGTCGCCTACAGCGCCTCGACCAAGGAACCCCTGATCAGCTTCCGCGGCGGCTATATGTAGCCGCTGCGGCGAGATGCAGGGCGACGAACAGCCAATGCAGCGTTGTCGTCACCCAGCCCATCGCCAGCATGTCGGTGGCAACGAAGATCTGCCAGAAGACGAGATTCGACGTTCCCAGCAGGATATGCACGCCGGAGGCCGTAAGGTGCCAGGACCGCGCTGGCTCCGCGCGCCACAGCAGCACACCGATGATGAAGGCGAGGCCATGCGCCTCGACGAAGCCGATGGCGGCGTAGGGCGCGGGGCCGAGAACGCCTCTCTGGGGGCCAATGCCTGCGAAGGCGCCGGCGAGGTCGGCGATCATACCGCCGGTCGAGGCAACCAGCAGGAAGATCGCGTTGGCGACGAGCAGCGCCTTGCGCAAGCGGACCTCACGCATGGGCGGCTCCCGGCAGGTCGACAGCTGTCGGCAGCGTTGCCGGCTGCGGCGGCTGGATGCGGAACCAGGCAACGTAGAGGGCGGGCAGGAAGACCAGCGTCAGCAGCGTCGCCACCACCAGGCCACCCATCACCGCATACGCCATCGGCCCCCAGAACACTGTCGGCGCAATCGGGATCATGCCGAGGATCGCGGCGGCGGCCGTCAGAAGGATCGGCCGCAGGCGGTGCTCGGTGGCGGCGATCACCGCCGTCCACGGATCCTCGCCTGCCGCGATCTGCTGGTCGATCTGGGCAATCAGGATGACGGAATTGCGGATCACCATGCCGATCAGGGAGATCACGCCCAGGATGGCGACGAAGCCCATCGGCGCACCTGACAGCAGCAAGGCGCCGGCGACTCCGATCAGCGCCAACGGTGCGGTCATCAGCACCAGGACCAGGCGCTGCACGCTGCCGAGCTGGACCATCAGGATGGTGGCCATCAACAACAGCATCACCGGCACGACGACGAAGATGCTCTTCTGCGCCTTCGCGCTGTCCTCCATCACCCCGCCCAGCACGACCGTGTAGCCCGGCGGCAGGCCCTCGCGGAACCTGGCGACGTCGCCCTCGAGCTGGCGGGCGACGGTGACCGGCTGCACGCCCTGTGCCACGTCGGCCTGCACCGTGACGGTGGGAAGGCGCTGGCGGCGCCAGATCATCGGCGGCTCGAGCGCATAGGAGATGGTGGCGATCTGGGCCAGCGGGATGTTGCGCCCGCCCGGCGCATCGAGCGTCAGGTTTCGCAGCGTGTCGAGCCGCGCCCGCTCCTCCGGCAGCGCACGCGCCACGATGTCGACCAGGTAGATGTCGTCCCTGAGCTGGGTGATGCGCGTGCCCGACAGCACCGCGTTGATGGCGGCTGCGAGCTGTTGCGAGGAGATGCCGAGGAGCCGCGCGCGGTCCTGGTCGACCTCGACGCGGATGACCTTGGCCTCCTCGTTCCAGTCGTAGTTGATGTTGCGCGTGTCGGGGTGGCGGCCGAGCAGCTCGGCGAACGACCGCGCCAGCTCACGCGCCTTGACCGGATCGGCGCCGCTCACGCGGAACTTCAGCGGCCAGCCGACCGGCGGCCCGAGCTCGAGTGGCGTCACCCGCGCCATCAGGTCGTGGAACTCGTTGGCGAAGGCGCGTTCGATGCGCTCCAGGACCTGGCCGCGCATCTCGTGGTGCCTGGTGACGACCACGGCCTGGGCAAAGAAGTTGTTGGAGAGCTGGGCGTCGAGTGGCAGGTAGAAGCGAATCGCACCCGATCCGACATAGAAGCTCCAGTAGTCGATGTCGGGGTCGGCCTTGAGAATCTTCTCGACCCTCGCCACCGCCTCCTGCGTGGCTTGCAGCGAGGCGCTGTGCGGCAAGGTGAGGTCGACCAGCAACTCGGGGCGATCCGACTTGGGAAAGAACTGCTGCGGCACGAAGCGCATGCCGACCAGCGCCGCCGCGAACAGTGCCGCCGACACGCCCAGCACCAACCATCTATGGCGCAGCGCCCGATCGAGGCTGCGATGGAACAGATGCGAGAACCGGCTGCGGCCGTGCCCTCCTTTCGACTTCAGCTTGTCGGGCAGGATCATCACGCCGGTGAGCGGCGTGAACAGCACGGCGACCAGCCACGACACGACCAGCGCGATGCCGACCACCGCGAACAGCGAGAAGCAGTATTCGCCGGCGCCGCTCTGGGCAAAGCCCACCGGCACGAAGCCCGCGATGGTGACCAATGTGCCGGTCAGCATCGGGAAGGCGGTCGAGGTGTAGGCGAAGGTCGCGGCCTTTATGCGGTCGTAGCCTTCCTCCATCCTGGTGATCATCATCTCGACCGCGATCATGGCGTCGTCGACCAGCAGCCCGAGCGCGATGATCAGCGCGCCGAGCGAGATCCGCTGCAGCGAGATGCCGGTGATCTTCATCACCACGAAGGTAATGGCGAGAACCAACGGTATGGCGATGGCGACGACGATGCCGGGCCGCCAGCCCAGCGCCAGGAAGCTCACCGCCAGCACGATGGCGACCGCCTCCATCAGGCTCTTGGTGAACTCGCCCACCGCATGAGTCACGACCTGCGGCTGATCGGCCACCAGCTCGACGTCGACGCCGAGCGGCAGGTCCGCGACCAGTTCGGCCATGCGCTGCTTCACATTGCGACCGAGCGCCAGCACGTCGCCACCCGGGGCCATGGACAAGGCGAGCCCGATCGCCGGCTGGCCGTTGTAGCGGAACATCGGCTGCGGCGGGTCGACGTAGGTCCGCTTGATCCGGGCGATGTCGGCCAGCTGGAACGAACGGTCGTTGACGCGGAAATGCACGGCCCTGAGGCTCGCCTCGGAGGTGAACTCGCCTGAAACGCGGATGGCGATGCGTTCGGGGCCGGAATCGACGCCGCCGCTCGGCACCAGCGCATTCTGCGTCTGCAGTGCCTGGATCAACGCGCCGCCGTCGAGACCGAGCGCGGCGAGCTGCTGGGTCGAAAATTCGAGGTAGATCTTCTCGTCCTGCACGCCCACCAGGTCGACCTTGGCGACATCGCGCACGCGCAGAAGCTCGGCACGCAGCCGGTTGGCCTGGTCGCGCAATTCGCGGTGGCGGAAGCCGTCGGAGAGCAGCGCGAAAATCAGCGAATAGGTGTCGCCGAACTCGTCGTTGAAGAACGGACCCACGACACCAGAGGGAAAGGTGTCGCGGATGTCATCCATCTTCTTGCGCACCTGGTACCACAGGCCGGGTACCGCCTTGGCGTCGACCGTGTCCTTGATGTTGACGAAGACTACGGACTCGCCGGGCTTGGTGTAGCTCTTCACATAGTCGAGGTAGGGCAACTCCTCGAGCTTGCGCTCGATGCGGTCGGTGATCTGCTGCACCGTGTCGGTCGCAGTGGCGCCGGGCCACACGGTCTTCACCACCATGGTCTTGATGCTGAAGGGCGGGTCTTCCTCGCGGCCCAGCCGTTCATAGGACCAGACGCCGGCGAGGGCGGCGATCACCATGAAGTAGAAGACCAGGCTCTTGTGGCGCAGCGCCCAGTCGGAGAGGTTGAAACGGCTCATCTCGATGCCTCCTCGATCAGCCGGACCTTCTGCTTCTCGCGCAGCCTGTTGACGCCCGCCGTCACCACGATCTCACCCTTGACCAGGCCCTCGGAAACGATGACGCGGTCGGCCTCGTACCGGGCGACGCTGACCGGCTTCAGCACGACGCTGCCGTCGGCAGGATCGACCACCCACACGGCAGGCTTGCCGGCCTTGTCGTAGAGCGCACTGCCCGGCAGCACGACGACAGGCTCGGCGGTGATGCGCAGGCGGCCGGCGACGCTGTTGCCGAAACGCATCTGCTCCGGCGGATTGGCGAGCGTCACCTTGACCTGATGGGTGCGCGTCGCCGGGTCCGCCGCCGGCGACACTTCGCGCACCACACCCTCGGCACCGAGGCCGGGATTGCTGAGCAAGGTCACGGTCATCTGGCGATGGCCGACGGCCAACTGCGCCTCCTCCAGGGCCGCCTCGGCGATGGCGAAGACAGCGTCCTTCTCATCGGGTCGGGCCAGCCGCACGATCATTTGGCCGACCGTCACCACCTGGCCCATGTCGGCTCCGACCGCGGTGACGATCCCGTCGAATTCCGCGTGCAGCTCGGAATAAGCGAGCTGATCCTGCGCCAGGTCGAACGCGGCCTGGGCGGCATCTAGCTTGGCTTCAGCCGAGCGCAGGTTGCGCTGCGCCACGTCGTGGTTGGCCCGCGTCGTGGCGCCGGAGGCGAGCAGCTGCTGCAGGCGGCTTTCGGCGGCCTGCGCTTCGACCAGCACGGCGCGCGCCGCAACGATGTCGGCCTGCGCCGACTTCAGGCGATTGCGATGGTCCTGGTCGTCGAGCCGCGCCAGCAGATCGCCCTTCTTCACCGTGACGCCGACATCGGCCTTACGCGCCAGCACCTTTCCGGCAACGCGAAAGCCGAGATCGCTCTCGTGGCGGGGCCGTATTTCGCCCACCGCGCGGCGGGCGTCTTCGACCGGTCGGACGTCGACCACCAGGGTGCGCACCGGCCGCACCTCGGCGACCTTGGGCTTGTCCTCGTTGCACGCCGTTGCGGCGAGCAGCGCACTGATCGCCAGCAAGATACGGGAACGGCTCATGATTCTCTCCTGTCCATCAGCACGGTGACGGCCTTGGCGGCAGGCCGGATCCGGCATGCCACGAAGCGCAGCCAAAGTGCGGCGATGCGGTCTTCCAGTGGCCGGGTCGACGGCCGACGCCGCAGGCGCTCGGCAGCACCCAGCAGCCGCAGGGCTAGAACCATCGTGGGTGGTGGGTGGGTCATGCGCCGGTCTCGCTTCACTCAGGTATAGTGCATACTATACTCGTTGCTGAGAAAGTAAAGTGCGTACTATACTCGGCATCGAAGTTGGGAATGGAGGCCAAATGGCCCGTAAAACAAGGCTTTCGCTTAAGGACCTCGAGCAGGAGACGAAGAAGTTCCTCTCCCCTGCCAGCGAAAAAGAGCAGGCGATCATCGACGCCGCCGTCGAGCTTCTCGGCGAGCGGGGCATCGACGGCACGACGACGTCGGAGATTGCCCGCCGCGCCAAGACGACGGAGCGCACGCTGTTCCGCTATTTCCCGTCCAAGGATGAGTTGGTGAAGCGGGTGCTGTTTCCCCTGCTGCTGCGCATCGGCATGTCACGCAATTGGGCGGAGTTCTCTGTCTTGCTCAAGACCGCCGGCATGGACCTGAAAGGCCTCTACACCGCGATCGAGGCCGATCGCCTAAGCGTGGTCGCGCGCAATCCCGGCCTGGCGCGTACGGTGCTGGTCGAACTGGTACAGAACGACTCGCTGCGCGAGGCCGTGGGAGCATTGTGGCGTCAGCATATCTGGCAACCCATGACCGAAGGGCTGGCCGGCATGCAGGCCGATGGCACGATCCGTGGTGAGATCGACGTCGAGGTGCTGGCGCGGGCGATCCACTGCCTGCACATCGGCTACTTCCTGGCGCGCTACATCCTGGCCCCCGGCAAGGGCTGGGACGACGCCAGTGAGATAGAGAAGATGGCGGAGATCCTGGCCTTCGGCAGTGCTCCGGCGAGGGCCGGCTAGTTTCTCACGTCCCGGCCGAGCGGGAAGACCGCCGACCTGCGAGGCGCCGGCAGATCGAGAGATAAGCCGCCGAGGGTATTGCGCTGCGGCCGTATTGGGTGTCCGATCACGATCACCCGCGACGCGCGGGACCAACTTTTGGAGAAGCCCATGCGCGTTCTTCCGATAGTGGTGGTAGGTTGCCTTCTATCCGGCAGCTCACTTGCGCAGACACCGGCAACGTGCAAATCGCAGGCAAGCGAGAAGAAACTCGCTGGTGCCGCCCTGACCAGCTTCATGAAGAAATGTGAGACGGACGCCGAGAAAGCCTGCGAGTCGTCGGCCGTCGACAAGAAACTCAACGGTGCTGCCAAGACAAGCTTTGCAAAGAAGTGCGTTACCGACGCGGTCGGCAACTAGAGCCCGCGCGCTACGGGCCTGCAGCTTCGTATCGTGCTCAGCGCTTGGCAGACTGCAGGGCGCCGGTCATCGGTATGAAGTAGATGCCGATATCCTTGCGCGACGAGACGGTGCCGTCCTCGTCCTTGGTGAAGACATAGAGGAATTGCTCGCGCTTGAAGGGTTGGCCCATGGGAATGACCATGCGGCCGCCCGGTTTGAGCTGCTCGAGAAGGGCGGGCGGCACGTGCGGGGCGACGCAGGTGACGATCACGACATCGAAGCCGCCATCGACTTCGGGCCAGCCGAAGTAGCCATCGCCAACGCGAGTCTCCACATTTTCGTAGCCCAGCGGCTTGAAGATCTGAGCCACCGCATTGCCCAGCGGCTCGATAATCTCGATCGAGTAGGCCCGTTCGACGATGCGCGACAGGATCGAGATCTGGAAGCCCGACCCGGTGCCGACCTCCAATGCGCGGTCGCCCGCCTTGGGCTGGCAGAGCTGGGTCATGTAGGCCTGCCCGCGATAATCCGACAGCGCCGAGCCCAGGCCGATTCGCCAGGGTTTCGACTCATCTTCGTAAGCAACCGCAGCGAAATCGACCTTCTCGTCATATCGGTAATGGTAATATTCGCGCGGCACTTCGGTGAAGGCGCGCATGATCTCGGGATCGGCATTGCCGAAATGGTGCGTCAACAGGAACTGGATGGTGGCGAGCATGCGCGGCTTGCGCGCTATGGCCACCTTCCACTCCTCGGCCTTGATCACCTGACGCCGGCCGCTCGCCGCCATGGCTCGCGAGTAGGCATCGAACGTCCAGGGTTGGGGTCCTGCCTTTGCAACTGCAGGCGCGGCCAGCAGCCCCGTCACGACCCCACG
This sequence comes from uncultured Rhodospirillales bacterium, assembly GCA_902825855.1. Lineage (GTDB taxonomy): Bacteria > Pseudomonadota > Alphaproteobacteria > Reyranellales > Reyranellaceae > Reyranella. Next base: position 8,076 of record CADECW010000165.1, read on the forward strand.
ACGACCAAGCTTCATGAACGCCGTTCCCCCGTTCACTTGTCGGCCCGCAGGATGCCCCATCGCCTGCTTTGAAAGAAGCCCATCGAGCGCGCCGTCAGGTCGCTGCCCGGCTGCCCGCAGGCCACCACCACGTACAGGGCGAAGGCGAGACCGAGCAGCACCGTGTAGCCGAACTCGACCATGAGGAGGTTGGCAAGCGGGGTGGCGATCACCGAACCCGCGCCGTTGATCGCCCAGGCCCAGGGTAGCACGGCGAGATTTCGCCCGGAGAACCGGCCGAGCCCCAACGCCATCGGCATGCCGAGTGCGACCGCGAGCGGCGCGATCATCACCAGCAGCAGAAGGAAGCGTAGGACGAGCGGCCAGCCGGCCGTCGCCGCCAGCAGCGGATCCAGGCCGGCTACTGCCAGACCGATCCATGCCAGCACGCCCAGCACGGCGAGGACCACGCCGCGCTGCGGCAACGCCGTCAGGCGCTGGCTCAACCAGCTTCCGGCGCCGGCGAACACCAGCATGACAGCCAGCACGAATCCGAACGCAAAGGTGCGGTCGTGCAGGTAATGAGAGGCCTTCTCGATCAGGTAGATCTCGAGCACCAGGAAGCCCACACCCAGGCCCCCGAAGTAGCACAGCACCGAAGTGAACTGCCGTCCTGCCATGTGGCTGAAGGAGCCCGGCACAAGGAGAGGCAGCGCCGCCACGGCGAGGCCGAGCACAAGCGCCTGCAGCAGGACGGCCACGTTCACCAGCCAGGCGAGTTCCTCCCGCGGCACCAGTTCCACCCGTTCGAGGATCGTGCCCAGGCGTGCGAGCGGCAGGACGCCGGTGAAGAAAGGCCGGTCGAGCGTCGGCGGACGGAGGTTCATGAAACCATGGAATGGCGACGCCTCGCCGGTCAGCACGGCGGCCGCTTCCAGCCGCAGCGGGTCGGCTCCGCCGGTGGCAGGCTTGTCCGTAAAGCCGAAGGTCACGAGCTCCAGGCTGTTGTAGATGCGGACGCCCGCGAGATCGCGGCCAGCGAGATGGACAATGTCGAAGGACCGCTCGGCGCAGAACCGCCGGATAGCATCCAGAGTTGCCGGTTCCATCGGGCTCGGCGACACAAGCACCCGCAAGTTGAAGGCCGAACGGTAGATGGCGACATGACGCGCCGGCTCGTCGATGCCGGCCCGGCGCAAAGCGGCATTGGCCGCGACCATGGCCTGCACGGCATAGACCGGAAACTCGCGGATCGACACGGTCAACGAGAGCAGTCCTTCCGGCGCCAGCATGCCGATCAGGGCCGTCAGCGCCTCGACCGACATCACGACGCGGTTGGTCTCCGATTGGGCAAGGAATTCGCGCGTGACGTCGATGACGTCGAAGGGCGCTTCGCGCTGGAGCGCGGCCACCGCCAGTGGGCTCGTGCTGTGCACGCGCCGGCCCTCTGCCGCCCCCGGCGGCGCCATCGAATCCAGACCGGCAACCAGGGCGCGGCGCAGCACCGTGTCGGGTTCGACCACGTTGACGGACGAGGCGCCCGCTTCGCTGGCCTCGTGGACCCGGAAGCCGCCCGCACCGCCGAGCATCAGGGCGCGCGCGCCCGGCCGCAGCCGATAGGGCAGTGAATCGAGCGTCGCGGAGAAGTAAGCGGTGTCGGGTTGACCTTCGCGCGGCAGGCCGGCGATGCGGTTGCCATCGCGGTAGAGACCAAAGGTACGCGGCACACCCTTCACGCCCAGCCGTCCGGCGTTGTTGGAGAGGTCGGTGTCGAGGCGTTCGACGAAGCTGTCGACCACCTGATAGAGGCCCTTCGGCGAGCGGATCTCGGCCAACACTTTACTGTCGCGCGTATTGAGCGGTGCGAAGATGTCCTTGAACTCGTTGACCCGGGCCTGGTTCAGCAGCATGACGCTCGCTTGGCACGCCAGGAAGACGATCAGGATAGGTAGGGCAATGCGGCGCCACGCAGGATGCATCCGCGCCTCAAGCCAGGCTGCGAGCGCCAGTGCCGGTAGGAGCCAGGCAACGAGCTCAAACGGCGGCACTACGAACATCAATGCCAGCACCGCCAGAGCGCCCAGCCCGGCACCTGCCAGGTCGGCGGCATAAACACGACCAATCTGCCGGGCGTGGAGAACGAAGACCAGCGAGATGTAGAGGCCAACCAGGAAGAAGAACGGGAACAGCGCCGCGTAGTATGCGGCGATGTTAGCCAGCTGCGCCCCCCACAGTTGACGATTCTGCAGCTCGAGGGGATTGAAGGGCACGATTGTCGTCCCATGCCAGCCAACGGTGGCAGCGACCATCATCAGCGCAGGCAGAAGAACAAGGATCGGTTGGGCGAGGCGCACCAGCAGGCCCAATGCCAGCGCCGCCATCGTGCCGCCGGCCGCCAAGCCCACCATGGCGATCGAAATGACCCAGTAGCCGTACTCAGACCAGCTCGACAGCGCGAAAAACCGTGCCAGCGCGATCTCGTATCCGATCGATGCAAAGCACGCGAAGAACAGCGCCAGGAGACGTGCCGTTGGCATTGACACACACTATGCAGCGCGGTCGGGCGGGTCCAGATGATCCGCCATCTGGAGTACACGTGGCACTCCTGGCCCGGTACTTCAGCGTTGTCGCGCGAGGCCCAAAAACGTCCCGCTGGGGCCGGCCACTGGCCTGGTCCCCAGGGCACCTGACGGCGGGATCACGGCCGTCAGGCGATCACGGTGGCAGTCTCGTGCACGGCTGGAGTCGTCCCGGTCAGCGACAGGCTGGTAGCGAGTTGGGCAAGCCGTGCGGCCTCGTCGCTATAGTCGTTGGCAGCCTGCAAGGCCCAATCCTGCTGGACCTTCAGCGCGCTCGCGACGTCGCGCGAGGACATCAGCGCATCCCAGCTGCGACGGTTCTCCGCCAGCCTGAGATCGGCAAAACGAGCCAGCTCCTGCTGCCAGCCGAGACAGGCCTGCAGGTAAGCCTGGCAGCCGTCGGTAGCCTGCATCATCCAGGTCGTGACGGCCGGATATGTCGCTTCGCTCATCGTATCCTCCGTTGCCAATCCGCAAGCTTCAGGCATCAAGGCTCTTCAGGGCCATCCGGTTGCACAGGCTGATCGAGCGGCCGGCCGGCGGCAGCTGGATCAATCCGCTGCGGGTGAACTGGGTGAGCGTTCGCGATACCGTCTCGATGGTGAGGCCGAGATGATCGGCGATGTCCGAACGCTGCATGGGCAGATCGAAATGCTCGGCGTCGTCGGACAGGCGGACCGCCATGTCGAGCAGGAAGGTGGCGAGCTTCTCCTGAGCCGTCTTGCGGCCGAGCAGCAACATGTGGTCCTGGGCGCGCTGCAGGTTGCGCAAGGTCGCCGTCATGATGCGGTCGCGGAAGACGGCGTCCTCCTCGATGATGGCGCTGAGCCGGCTGCGGCGAAAGGCAATCACCTGTACGTCACCCACGGCCTCGGCGGAGAAGCGATGCTCGCGGCCAGCTTCCACGCCAAAGATGTCGCCCCGCAGGTGGAAAGCATCGATTTGGCGGCGGCCGTCGCTCAGAAGCTTGTAGGAGCGAATGGCGCCCGACACGACCTCGTAGAAATACTCTGCTTCGTCGCCCTCGGCGAACAGCTCCTCGCCCTTGCTGAGCATCATCTGGATGCCAGTCGCCGTCGGGCTGCGCAGAGCGACTGTTGCGGGAAATTTCGTCGCCCGGGTCGCGGTTTGGCCTTGCATCGTGGTCTCCCTGGAAAGGCGTCGGCTGACTCCGACGTAGTCCTTCAGTCCGGGAGACCGCCATTCAGGTCTTCACCTGAGGGATTCTACGTAGTCGGCCGGCAAGGCCGGTAGCCCAGGGCGCTGCGAATGCTGTCGACCAGGGCGGCATCCGACAACGGCTTCTCCAGCACGTCCACCAGGCCGATGCGCTCGGCCAGACGCTGAAGCTGCTTGTTGACGCGAGCACTGATCAGGATGGCCGGCAACGCCACCTGTCGTTCGCGCAGCCTCTCGATCAGCTCGATGCCGTCGATGCGGGGCATGCGGTAGTCGACGACGAGGCACGCGTGCTTAGGCAGCTCGAGGTCGCCAAGCACCGCTTCGGGGCTGTCGTACAGATGGACGCGGAAACCCTCGACCTCGAGAACGAATTTCAGCGCCGCCCGGACGGCGGCATCGTCATCGACGACCAGTACGATTTCCGGTGCAGGCGACATCCGCCTATTCTGGCTGGTCTATCGCTCGACCGAGTTGATCTAGC
>CADECW010000166.1 GCA_902825855.1 uncultured Rhodospirillales bacterium
AAGTTGCAGAAGGCCATGAAGAACATGGTGGTCGAGGCGGCCAACCGCCCGGCCACACGGCGATGAATAAGCCTTAACAACTGGTGGTTTCTAAGGGAAAAGCCTTTCTGCCACGAATGGGCAGCTGCCCTCCCTAGATGTGACGAAAGCTGTCCGAATCCCTCGGCGATCCGCCTTTCTGCCCAGCCGCCGCAGGCAACCGGCACTCCTTTGCAAAGTCGACCAGTACAACGACGTGGCATCGATTTCGGTGTCACGGCGCCTTTGATTTCCTTGCTTAGACGCGATTGCATAACTGGGGTCACTTTCTTTTAAGTAGTAGGCAACCGCGCTTAAGGCCACAGCCGTAAGAGAAGAAAGCCAACGCTTTGGTGCGCTTCGCGATGGACCGCCTTGACTTTGGACTGCCTCGCCAGCTGCAGATGGAGCAGTTCATCGCTACAGGACTGGCTTGCGACCGAGAAGGAAGTCTTGGACGTGAGTCAGGCGTCATGGCCCTTGACGAGGCGATCTCGCCGCCTACATCGCCACTTGCCGGCAGCCTTGGAGACAGGCCGCCCTTTGGGAGGTCTCCAGCGGCGGCCGGTCCCGTACCCAACCAGATCAAAGGAGACCTACGATGAGTGTGCGTGATCTCCAGGGTCACCGTCAGCTCGCCTCGCACATCGAAGAACATAGCGGAACTGTCACTTCGGCAAGCCAGTCGCCGGCGAACGACAATGGGCTGCCTCGGCTACCCGCTGCTGCTTCAGCGTTCCCTTGCGATGCCCTGGCGCGCATCGAGCGTCGAGCCCGGTCAGCGATGACGTCGGCGCCGGCGCAACCCCAGGAGTGGTATCTGACCTTCGACCGCCGCAGCGCGCCGTCGATCGAGCCGCTGATGGGATGGACGGGGGGTAGCGAGCCCCTTGCGCAACTAGAGCTTAAGTTTCCGACCTTGGAGCAGGCGGTTGCCTACGCGCAGCGACAGGGCTTGCGCTACAGCATCCATCACGATGTACGCTCGAGAACAGCGCGGGATGGGCGGGCCCAGAGACGGCGGGTATTCTCGGACGCTACACTTGGCCGGCTCGGTCTTCGCCGGCTTCAAGGTACCTACGGCAATGCTATGGCAGGAGGTGATGTCACTCCACCACCACCTCTTGAGCCTTCGGCTCAGCTTTCAGCGATGGACATCGTCCGGGATCCCAACTTGTCGGTCGACGACAAGCGTTCCATGCTAATGAACCGCGCCTACGACGAATACCTTCTCGATCAGCAGGCACCCGCCAACGGAACTCACCGACTGCGAATACAGGAGATCGAAGCAGCGTTGTTCGCACTAGAGCGCAGCCAGTGGGAGCGATCGAGCATAGCCAGTTAAACCCGGACTGGCAGTGCGGGAACGGCGTTATCGACCTGCACCATCAACGATAGCCACAATGACAAGAACCGATCTCACCGCCTCGATATTGTAGCCTTTGGTGGCGAGCGGGGCGGAGCTTGCCTTGCGCATATCAAAAACTTTAACCTCGAAAGAAGGGACGATGCCGAAGATCAAGGTGAAGAATCCGATCGTCGAGATGGACGGCGACGAGATGACCCGCATCATCTGGAAGTTCATCAAAGACAAGCTGATCATTCCCTACCTCGACATCGACCTGAAATACTACGACTTGGGCATCGAAAACCGCGACAAGACCCAGGACCAGGTCACCGTCGATTCCGCGCACGCGACCCAAAAGTACGGCGTCGCCGTGAAGTGCGCCACTATCACGCCCGATGAAGCGCGCGTGAAGGAGTTCAATCTCAAGGAGATGTGGCGCTCGCCCAATGGCACGATTCGGAACATCATTGGCGGGACCATCTTCCGCGAGCCGATCGTCTGCAGGAACGTGCCCCGGCTGGTGCCCGGCTGGACCAGGCCGATCGTGATCGGCCGGCACGCCTTTGGCGACCAGTATCGCGCCACGGACTTCGTGGTTCCAGGCAAGGGCAGGCTCACGATCAAGTTCGAGGGAGTCGACGGCACGACGATTGAGCACAACGTTTACGACTTTCCCGGCGGCGGCGTGGCGCTCGCAATGTACAACAACGATGATTCGATCATCGGTTTCGCGCGCAGTTCGTTCAACTACGGCTTGATGCGCGGCTGGCCGGTCTACATGTCTACCAAGAATACCATTCTTAAGCGCTATGACGGACGCTTCAAGGACCTGTTCGAGAAGGTGTTCAGTGAAGAGTTTGCCGAAAGATTCAACGCCAAAGGCATCACCTACGAGCATCGCCTGATCGACGACATGGTCGCCTCGGCGCTGAAGTGGGAAGGCGGCTTCATCTGGGCCTGCAAGAATTACGACGGTGACGTGCAGTCCGACACCGTGGCCCAAGGCTTCGGTTCGCTTGGGCTGATGACGTCGCTGCTGCTGACGCCCGACGGCAAGACCGTCGAAGCAGAGGCCGCGCACGGCACGGTGACCCGCCACTACCGCCAGCACCAAAAGGGCCGCCCGACCTCGACCAATCCGATCGCCTCGATTTTCGCGTGGACGCAGGGTCTCCGCTATCGCGGCACCTTCGACAGCACGCCGGACGTGGTGAAGTTCGCCGATGCGCTCGAGAAGGTTTGCGTCGAGATCGTCGAAAGCGGCAAAATGACCAAGGATCTCGCGATTCTGATCGACAAGAACCATCTCTTCCAGAACACCGAGGACTTCCTCTCCACCTTGGACGCCAATCTGCAGGCCAAGATGGCCATGTGGTAACCCCGCCTCTAGCGGCACCATGGAGGAGCTGCAGGAAAGCAATTGTACTGCCGCTCGCGGCCTCCGTCGCAGCGACTTGCAGGCTGCGATGTGCTCGAGCCTTATTAAACTGCGCTGGGAATTGCCGAGATTTTTCGCTCATTGTTGATTGGGCAGCCCAAGCACCAGTTGGGTGACATCCTCGAACTGATGCCGTGGGCCAGCAAGGGCGTGAAGGCTGGAGTATCCTACAGTTGCTAAAGCAGTCGACAGAAAAGATGTCCTTGTATCAGAGCCTCCAGTGCTAAAGTATCACTTCCGTGGTCGTCGTCTCGATCTGATTTGTAGAGCGCTCACGATACAGCCTCATCAAAGCGTCACGTGTCAAATCGCGGCACTGCAAAGAGCGTCCGAGGGCAGCACGACGTAAATGCCCAAATCGACCGCTGCCATTAGCGTCGCCACCACGCAGATATCCGTTTCCCGCCCGTAACGATCAGCGTCTCGCTCCCCTTGCTGTGTTTTAGCGTCGGCGTCTGCCCGCGATCGGCGTCCAGTTGACCATGAGGCTCGAGACGAAATGAGCAATATCAAAGCATTATGCGCAATGATTTCGCGCCGAAGGAGGTCATTGGAGCGCGCCGGCTCACAGCTCTGATGCCGGTCCTGAGCCGGCGCCGCGCCTGCCGTAGCCTGGCGCGGCCGACAATGCGCAGCTTCTTACCCTCCATTTCGTCGTAATGCCTGAAGAAGATCTGGAGCTCCCTGATGAGGTGCTCGCGCAGCTCGCCGATACGGGTGATCTCGTGATGGGTATGGATGGGCATGGTTGGCCACTGCAATGAAGCGGTCGTTGCGCTCCCAACCCGACCTTCTTTTCCTTCTGCTCGACTTCGATGACGCCAATCGGCCGCCCGGTCGCCATGCAGCCCACCGGCACGGCTGTGTCGAGGATCAACAGCACGTCTAGTGGATCGCCGTCATCGACCCGCGTCGAGGGAAGAAACCGAAGTCGTACGGAAAGGCCAAGGCCCCGCATTTGGGATCATAATCGTACTTATTGCGGCTGCCGCGGGGAGACTCGATGACCATCGTCAGGTCGCCCGTCTTCGTGTCCTCCAGCGGTAGCCGACCAAGACCCGTTCTTGCCATGCCCGCGAACGTCGTAGCGACCTTGCCGTTCCGTTTCGAACCGGAGCCATCGAACCGAGGCTGGCGGGCCGCGTTGCTTGTCGACCCGACCCAATTCCGGAGAACTTATGGGCACCCTCGCGGCCCTCGACCTAGGCGTAGGCACCCGACATCTCTGCATCGACATGCAGCGGCTTTTCGCGGAGGAAACTCCGTGGCGTGCCCTGGCTGCCCAAGGTACTGCCTTGTGTCGTCCAGATCGCAAGCCGCTATGCCGAGCGAACGATCTTCACGCGGTTCACGCCGCCCGCCTACTCGGAGCCGGTCCGCGGATCCTGGCAGGATTACTACGCCGCCTGGCCCGAATTGATGCGCGATCGGGTCGATCCGGCGTTGTGGCGCCGCTGGCAGAACTGGTGCCGCCGGCCAAGGTGGTCGACAAGCGCCTGAACTCCCTCTTCAGCCGCGCCGGCTTTGCAGCGGCGCTGCGCAGGCGGGGCGTCGACACGCTGGTTGTCACAGGTGGCGAAACCGACGTTTGCGTGCTGGCGACCGTCATGGCGGCCATCGATCTAGGCTTCTATCTCCTGCTGCCCACCGACGCGCTGTGCAGTACCAACGACGGTACCCACAATGCTCTCATCAGGCTCTATCGCGAACGCTTTGCGCAACAGATTGAGGCAACGAGCACCACCGAGGTGCTCGACCGCTGGCACTGACGTACCGGAAATGCCTTGGATGCGTTCGAGCTTTACTTATCGTCTTTAACGCCCTTGAAGGATGTCGCAGCCGACCATCGGGGTGCTCGCGTTTGGGGAATGCGACCTTTATCAGCACTTGGCCTCAACCTGTGAATCCGCTTTGCCGCAATAACCCCGGATCGGCAGAGGGCCAATGCCTTTGCTCAACCAGCTCTTGTCAAAGGGGTTAATAGCACGCCGATGGGGGTCACATGCAGACGCCGATTTCAAGCCAGTTCTGCAGGCCGTCATCAAGCGCTCAGGAAGCACGCGCCAGAGCCTTGCCGACACGTTGGCAAGAAGGCCAAGAAGCGGCCCTCTAGTCCGGCTACTTCTCGACGCTAGCCGGATCGGCCGCGTCGACCGATTGCTGCTGCTGTGCTTGCTCTTGGGGCCGGGTGACAACAGGCCCGACACGCGGCAAAGACAGGTCGTTCCCAAATGCTTCTGCTTCCAGTGCTCTCGCCCTGTCATCAAGTTCCCGAGCGTATTCAAGAAGCCGCGCACCTTCGAGGCGGTTCACGCCTCTCGATAAGCGGTGCGCCTTGGCTGCCAGAGACCGAGCCTCCTGTGCCTGCCTAAGTAACTCTTCGCGCTTACTCATTGTCACGCTCCCAAGAGGACCCTACGTCTACGGGGGCAGTTTGGTTACATGGACAATGTAGAGTTATATCGACGTGGCCGATCAGCAACCATATTTTGACGTTGGCATTTCAGCCGAAAACTCGCCGAAATATCAGTGGACGGTGTAACCATTTCCTCGGTGCTGGATTTGACTTTGGAGCAAAGCACTCCCCCGTTCGTTCTCCTGCTCCGGTCTGATCGCAAGAGACCCGCCCGCCCAGTCATCGCTCTCCCAAATTGGACGGGCGTTCCGTCGTATTCCTCGCGCAGCTTGCAGTTTTGAAAGGCACGGCTCGCTACTCTGAAAAGGTCACGGCACCTGGCTTACGTCCAATGCATCCTTCTCGGTCGATAGCCAGTCCTGCAAGGCGATGATCTGCTCGGCCTGCAATCGGCATGGCACCTCCACTTCAAGGCGATCCATCTCGAATCGCACCACGGCACCCTCCAAACCGCACCGCTTAGAAAACTTGTTCAGGCGCTCCTGAATAGCAGCGCGGTCATCGCTCGACCACAATTGACCGGCTGGAATGAATGCCCACGAGAATGTCCGGCCGACACGTGTGGCGGATGCTGAAATTTTCACATCGACACCCGGATGCCTGTGAGCGTTCGGCGCCGCCGTCTGAACGATGCGCGCGGCCCACTTCAGGCCAGCAATCAGCTCTTCGCGGCTCATCTCGTCGATGCGCCGGCCCATCCAGGTGTCGTCTGTCTTAGGCAGCAGAAAGGGCATGGATCGGTGCAATGCCCGCAGACGGCCAAGGGCAGCCGCCTGCCAGGCTCCTTGTGCTACAGTTGCGGATAGACTCTTGCCCACGGAACAACTGACCCGCCGGCTGCCCACCGATTGTCGTTGGCGACCCGCTGACGCGCCATTGCCTTGTCAACGGCGGAGATCACAACATCGCCATTGAATGGCTTTTGAATAACCGGACGATGCCTGTGCCTAGACGGCACCGGACTAAGGTCGCCCGCAGCAAGATAGACAAACGGTACATCAGCAAACGCCAGCAGATCAGCGACGGGCAGCGGCATGCGCCGGTCGATGTCGAGATCGAGGATTGCGCAATCGATATCGCCCCGCTGCAACATGCGCTGAACCTCGTCGACCGTGCTGGCCGGGCCGACGGCGCGATAACCCGCATCGCGCAGCAAGCGCTGCAAGTCGAGCGATAGAACGGCGTCGTCCATGACCAACAGAACCTTGCCTTGCGGCAGGTCCAGCTGGGCCAGCGACGGCGGCGAGAATTTCGCCCCCATCGCCATGGGCCGGGGATCGAGCCTGTTTTCGTAATGCGGTAGCCGGTTCCAGATTTCGCCCGTGGAAGCGGCTGACAGTGCAGTCATACCCTACCTCCTCTGAAATATGGAAGGATCAGGCGCCGGAGCCCCTGATCCTTCGCCGTCTACTACTGCCGAGTGATCGACCGCTGGGTTGGTTGGCCTTCGATCGGGATTGCCCGAGGCTTCTTTTCTTCCGGCAGCTCGCGCTGAAGGTCGATTTTCAGCAGACCGTTCTCCAGCTTCGCACCGGTAACACGCACATGGTCGGCGAGCTGGAAGCGGCGCTCGAAATCGCGCGCGCCGATGCCGCGGTAGAGGTACTCGATGCCCTCATGCCGGTCGGGCTGGCCCTTGCCGGTGACTAGAAGCTCGTCCTCCTTTTGGGTGAGGTTAAGCTCAGCCTCGGTAAAGCCTGCGACGGCCATCACGATCCGCCAGGCATCATCGCCGGTCTTCTCGATGTTGTAGGGAGGGTATCCGCCGGGGCTGGGCTGGCCCGCAACCGAATCGAGCATGTCGAAGATACGGTCGAAGCCGACCGTGGCCCTATAGAGCGGGGCAAAATCAAAGTCGGGACGCATTGTCATCCTCCTCCTGAGCGATGGGTGCGACCGGCCCCCGCAGGGCGGCCGGCCTTGCGAGGCAGACCCCTGCGGATCCGCCGGAAGTCGATCTAGGAAAAGCCGGCGCGGCGTCAAGGGTCCGACCTTTATTTTAAAGCTTTACCGTTCGGGCCGAAATCCGAGCAAAGTAGTCAGGAATATCGAGTGGCGAAGAGCGCGGCGTATTCACGGCCTGTCAGTGTCTGAGGCCTTGAAACCTGATGAGAGAAAACCAAATCGATGTCCGCGAGCGCCGTTTTTCGGGCCCGCATGTTTGTCTCGGCATGTTGCTCCAAGGAGGACGTGATGATTCAAATCGACTATCAACCCCATTTGCCCATCGTTGCGAACGGCCCCTCGCCTGGGGCTGACGAAGAGAGCCCCCTGCGGTTCGGCGCGAAAGGCATGACGGACTCCAACCGCCCAGGGAATACGTGTGATGGCAGCCTCTATGTATCCCCACCCCCGATGCCATTCCCGAGGGTTTTCCCAGGCCTGTAGTTCGTTTCCTTCCCTTGGCTGGCGCAGGGCCTGAATTTCGCACGGCCGGGTCCTGCGTACGGCAATACCGCAGGAGCTTTCAAATGGCTTTGTACTTCTCCGATCCTTTCGAAACCCTGGTCCAGTTCCAGAATGCCCTGGACCAGCTGCGATCCAGCAACTGGCTGCAGGCGAGCCCCAGCGGCAGCGGCAGCTACCCGCCCATGAATGTCTTTCGCAAGGGCGAAGACATCGTGATGGTTATCGAGGTGCCGGGTGTCCGCAAGGACGACCTGCGCATCGAGGTCAAAGGCAACACGATCCGCATCGCTGGCACCAAGACCATCGACCAGGGCGCTCAGGCGAGCGTGCATCGCACCGAACGGCGCGGTGGTCGCTTTGACCGAGCGGTGACGCTGCCCATCGAAGTCGATGCCGACCGCATCAAGGCCGAATGCCGTGACGGCATCCTGGCCCTTCACCTGCCGCGCGCCGAACGCGACAAGCCGCGCGCCATCTCCATCGCCTGATCCAAGGAGAACGACCATGGCCGACAACAAGCCACTCGAAGTCCAGGAGAAGAAGGAACTGGTGGGCAAAGGCGAGAAGACTGTCCCCGCTCGCTATTACATGCCCAATACGGACATCCGCGAGACCGAAGATGCCCTGTTGGTGGTGATGGAGGTACCGGGCGTCGATCGCCAGAACATCGACATCAAGGTCGAGGAGGACACCCTGAGGATCGAGGCTCGGATTGACTACTCGAAGTACGAGGGCATGGAACCGCTCTATACCGAGTACAATGTCGGTCACTTCACCCGGCAGTTCGCGCTTTCCCATATGATTGACCAACAGCAGATCGGGGCATCGTTGAACGATGGCGTGCTGACCTTAACCCTCAAGAAAGTTCAGCAGGCCCAGCCGCGTCGCATCGAGATCAACTGATAGAGTTCCTGAGAGTGAATCGTCCTCCGCCTGATCCAACGCGGGGCTACCTCGTCATGAAATAGCGCGTGTTCGTGGTGGAGGACGATTTCTGTAGACCGACGACGGCATGCAATTGCCCACGAGCGTCGAGTTTTGGCCTTCGGTTCATGCCATTCAGGGTAAGTAGAGCAAGTGCGGCGCGACGAATGCCAGCACCGTGAAGCCCAGTCCCAGCACGCCCAGGCCGCATGAAATGACGGTCAGCCAGACGACTGACGTCAGCGCGGCGGCGCCGGCCAGCACGATCGCCAGCTGGAAGGCCGGCCGAGGCGTACTCGAACATGTGGTAGGCCGCCAGCGACTTGTCGCGATGCTCTTCCTTGGCCTTGGCGCGAGCTAACAGTTCCTTGCGACCCTCGCCCGTCTCCGGCTCGGTCTCGTAGCGCTGCGCGGTCTGCCGCCACCGTTCGCTCTGGGGCTCATTGCCGGCGGAATGTTCTGCGGACTGTCCTTGAACATCGCCTCGGCCTCGTCGGCGGCCGTGCGCACGATCGTCTGACGAATCGCCTTGGCCTGGAAAAAATTCCAGAGTTTGGAAGCTTCCACCTGGCTCGTCAGCGCGTTGGCCTGCGAGCTCTTGCCGCTCATTTCCGAGATCGCTGTGTATCGGCTTGCCGCAATGACCTTCGATCGGCATGGGGTCATTGCCCACAAGATATTGAGATCGCTCGATCTGCCTTGCTCCAGCGGGGTCAACCGGACGCCAATTGGGGGGCAGGCGCCGCGAGAACATCTTTCCCGTCGACTTCCGGTACCTAAACAAATGATAGGCATGCTGTACCAAAATCGGGCTAGTACCAAAGTCTTGATCATAGTCCTTTGGGCATCCGACTTTGGTTTCTCGCGTGAGCGGAAACCAGTGCTCTGACCAGTCTCGACTGTTGCGCAATTCCTGATACCACCGTTGCCGAGCGACGCACCACTTTCCCTGCTCGCAGAGCGACCAGCGCCAGAGCGTAAGGAGGCCGTGCGAAGGAAATAGCCCACGCCGGCCGGCAGGAGCAGGCAGGCAAGGCGGACCGGTAAGATTGTGTGGGAAACCTACCGGCCATACGGCTTGGGAAGCCGCTGCCCGGAACCTGCCATCGCTCGTGATGTCTCCCCGAGTTCCGACAGCTTCAGCGAGCCCGCCAGGGGGACCAGGCGGGCACTTCAGACACCCTAAGAGAGAACACTCGAGGCCGGGGTTTTTGCCACCGCCTCGGCGACGATGGACGTAAGCGCCCTGCGCAGCCACGTCTAAACTTAACGATTGCTAATTGTGAACGCCGCCCCGAGCACGGTCGGATCACGAACATTTCCGCGACATGAGTGTTAGCCAATGCGAGGCAGCCTCTCCACACACGCCTATTCCCCAATGTAGGCCTGCCACGGGGCTGTTGCGCCCGCCCGGTCCCCCAAGCTGGGCGGGCTTCTCGTTGCGAGGAAGCGGCGTATGGTTCGCGAGAGAAAAGAACGGAGGCCCCCCAATAGACCTCCGCTCTCCGGTCCAGCCCCAAAGCAATCGTACCTAGCGCTCAATCGATGTGCGGCGCGATGATAGGGATCACATTTACAAACAAAATCCGGCGGGCGGCGAACTGAGGTGCAACAGTTGCACAATGCCAACTATTGAACTCGTCGACTGCCTTGACTGCGCAGGACTGCCGCAAGCCTAGGCTTGCGACCTACTCGCAATCCGTCACATGCTAAAGACGGCTACGACCGTAACGCCCAATAGGATCAAGATAAAGCCCAACAAGGGTAAGACATCATTCGCGTGCATCATCGACTCCTAGTCGGTCGCCGCTCCACACGCGCAACGAGCGTAGTAACTGGAGTGAATGTTGGCAGGAGCTATCTGTCGCGTTTCAAGAATGCATATTACTCCCGCGCCGCTGCATATCTCGTTGGTTAGGGCACGAGCGGAAACGAACGCCGCAACATGCGCTGCCCGTGGATCTCCTGCCGCTCTCAATCGATAAAGCCAGCGTCCCAGGGACAGCGAGCCCTTGGCCTGATAGCATCGCCAGCAAACGATGGCTTGGTTGCCGCGAAAGCAGACGCCGGTGTTCGCCTATGCGCTCGGCCAACATGCAGCCGACTGGCTGGAGGGCCGCAGCATCCCGCAGGCCATGGACATTCTGCCGAGCGCGCTGTCGGCCTCCAACCTGGTGCAGTACGAAGCCGACCTTGCCGATCCTGCAGCGGTTTGGCGTGACGTCGCGCGTCGCCAGTCCTATCTCAGGATGTACGGCAACATCTGCTACGACACGCGCGATCAATACCTGAACTTCCCGTGGTCGTCGGAAAGACGGCCGACGGAACCCGTGCGCTAGAATAGCGGCTTGCCGCTGCTTACGCACCGAAGATGCGCTAGTTAGCCGACGCGATCGCATCGTCGCCATTGACGATGCGTATCGGGAAGGGCACGGCCTTCGTCTTTCGTTACGGCGTGGTCCTTGAGCACGTGGCGCAAATGGTTCAATGGTTCTCGTCAGGATCACGATGTGATCCAGGCACTCTCGGCGGATCGAGCCGATCACCCTTTCCGGATGTCCATTTTGATGCCGGGCCGTTGCCGAGCGAAGAAGGAGCAAATGACAATCCATCCAGACCTTATCCTATGGTCTCGTCTTAGGCTCTGTACTTAGGACCTCGTTCACAACGGCCATTGACACACAAAGAGAACGCGCGATCGCAGCCGGATTCATCCCGGCGTGGTACGAGGCCCTGATCAGGCTTGCCCTCCCCGCAGGTACAGCAGTCACAGGATTGTGCTTCCCTTTCCGGCCTCTCGAGTTCCTTGCTTGAACGGCCGGCTGAGCGACAGGGACCGCTCTGCGACGCGCAAGCTCCGTCCCGACGCTGGTCCGCAACGTCTCGAGATCGTCGTCACTCAGAAACTGCAATGATCGGGCGAGGTTCTTCGGCAGCGCAATCCTCGCAGCATCAGATGGGCCCACGCTCGTCGCCGGTTGGTCCGTTTCCGGCACCGCAGGCTGGGCACTTGTGCTTGTTGGCCTGGATGAAGCCATCGCTTCCACAGAGTGCCGTAACATGTGGTCGCCAGCAACGTCCGAAGGCGATCCACCGCAGGTCAACCGAGCCATGGAAGTATCGTGCGGCGGCAATCTTCGCAATGCCATGATCGGCCTGTCGGCTTGAGAAGGTGGGCGAAGGAAGCATGCATGCTGGGGCCGGCGCCAAGCCGGTGATCACATGGAGCCCATCATGACAAAACAGAAGAAGTCGACCGCCAAGCCTAGCGCGCGGGGGCCCAAGGCCCGCACACCGTCAGTGCAGGCCGCCGCTACCCCAAAGACTAAGCTCGGGCGGCTGGAAGGGATGCTGCGGCGGGCCGAGGGCGCCACCATCGACCAGATCGCCAAGGCGTTAGACTGGCAGCTGCACAGCGTGCGCGGTGCGATCTCGGGATCGCTCAAGAAGAAGCAGGGCCTCACGGTCGTGACCGAGAAGGCCGTCGACGGTGAGCGGGTCTATCGGATCGCCAGCTGATCGGGCCGATGCGATCCGATCGCGAACAGGCGCTCGAGGCCGAGATCGCCCGGATACGGGCGCTCGGCCTCAATGAGCTGCGCACCCAGTGGCACTCGACATTCCGGA
>CADECW010000167.1 GCA_902825855.1 uncultured Rhodospirillales bacterium
TTCGATGGCCATGTGGCGAAGTTTATGGGCGATGGAATAGTGGCCTATTTCGGCTGGCCCAGAGCACATGAGGACGCGGCGGAGCGCGCCGTGCGCGCGGCTCTCGGGATCCTGGACGCGGTCGGGCGCATCGCGACGCCATCGCGGGAAGCACTTGCGGCGCGGATCGGCATCGCCACCGGAGTGGTCGTCGTGGGCGACCTGATCGGTGAGGGAGCGGCCCAGGAGGAGGCCGTCATCGGTGACACGCCGAATCTCGCTGCTCGTCTTCAGTCTCTCGCGGATCCCAATGAGGTGGTCATCAGCGAGGGTACGTGGCGCCTTCTCGGCGGTTTGTTCGAGTTCGAGGATCTGGGCGCACAGTCGATCAAGGGCTTGGCCTCGCCGGTAAACGTCTTCCGCGTGCTCGGGCCCGGTCAAGCCGAAAGCCGGTTCGAGGCGTTTCGCGGTCCGAGACCGGAACCGTTCGTCGGTCGTGCGGCCGAGCTGTCTCTGCTGCTCGACCGCTGGCAG
The DNA here is from genome assembly GCA_902825855.1 of uncultured Rhodospirillales bacterium. GTDB lineage: Bacteria > Pseudomonadota > Alphaproteobacteria > Reyranellales > Reyranellaceae > Reyranella. The sequence goes on from CADECW010000167.1 coordinate 514, forward strand.
CGGGCGACGGCGGGTGAAGGGCAGGTGGTTTTCCTGAGCGGGGAGCCCGGCATCGGCAAGTCGCGGCTCGTCCTGGCGCTGCGCGAACGGCTGGCCAGGGAGCCATTCACCCCACTGAGCCTGTTCTGCTCACCGTATCACGCGAACAGCGCGCTCTTTCCCCTGATCGGGCAGCTCGAACGGGAGGCAGGATTCGGCCGCGACGACACGCCTGACGAGAAGCTCGCCAAAGTCCGAGCCCTCCTCGGCCCTTACTGTCAGGATGTCGAGGAAGCGACGGCCCTCGTTGCGGGAATGCTCTCGCTACCAACCAAAGGGCTCCCGGATCTGACACCGGAAAGACGGAAGCAGCGAACTATCGAGATTCTCCTCGAACAGTTCCACGGGCTCTGCAAGCGGCAACCGGTCCTTGCCGTCTATGAGGACGCGCACTGGATCGATCCGTCCACAGCCGAATTCCTGGGGCTGATCATCGAACGTGCGCAGCGCCTGCGGACGCTGGTGGTGATCACCTTCCGTCCTGAGTTCAATCCTCCGTGGACCGGCTATACGCATGTAACCTCGCTCTCCCTCTCTCGGCTGGCCCGCAGCGACGTCACTGCGATGATCGATCGAGTCACGGGCGGAAAGGCACTACCACCCGATGTCTTCAAGCAGATCTCGGACAAGACGGACGGCGTCCCGCTGTTCGTCGAACAGCTGACCAGGACGGTCGTCGAATCCGGGCAGCTTCAGGATGCCGGCGACCGCTTCGAGCGCAATGGCGTCCTGCCCCCCATTGCCATTCCGTCCACACTGCAGGACTCGCTCATGGCCCGGCTCGACCGCCTCGCACCCGTGAAAGAGCTGGCACAGGTGGCGGCCTGCATCGGCCGGGAATTCGACCATGAGCTGCTGGCCGCGGTTTCGTCGCTGCAGGGTTCCGCACTAGACGAGGGACTCGCCAAGCTCGTGCAGTCCGGTCTCATCATCCGACGCGGTCTGCCGCCTGAAACTTCCTATGTCTTCAAACACGCGCTCATCCAGGATGCGGCTTATGCGACCCTCCTGAGAAGCCATCTGGCCGAGATCCACGGCCGGATCGCCACCGCCCTCGAAGCGCGATTCTCCGAACTCCTCAAGCGTCAGCCCGAGCTCCTCGCTCGCCATCTGACGGAAGCAGGCCTGACCGAGAAGGCGGCCGATTGGTGGCTTCGAGCCGGGCAGCTCGCCAGTGCCCGGTCCGCGAACAAGGAAGCGATTGGTCATTTGACCAAGTCCCTGGCGATGATCGAGAAGCTGCCACCGACGGAAGGGCGGCTGCGTCACGAGCTCGAGGTGCAGAGTGCGTTGACTGCGCCCCTGCTTGCCACCAAAGGCCAGGCCGCGCCCGAGGTGGGTGAACTCTACTCCAGAGCTGAGCACCTGGCTCGTCAGCTCGGGCATCGGGACCACCTTGCCGTCGCGCTGGGGGGTCTGTGCACTTTCGCTCTTGTTCGCGGAGATCTTCGACACATGCGGGAGCTCGGCGCCGAGATCCTTACACTTGTTGAGCAAGGCGATGATCCCGTTGTCCAGGCCGATGCCCACAACCGCTCGATCTTCACCCTCTTCCACCTGGGCAAGCACGCATCTGCCCGCGACCATCTGGAAATGGCCCGCTCAAAGATCGAGATCGTGGGCAATCCCGCCCGCGCTTTCCTGCGTGGCTTCAACGTAAAAGTCATGGAATGCGTCTATGCAGCCCATATCGACTGGCATCTTGGCTATCCGGATCGGGCTCTGGGCATCAGTCAGGAGGCGATCGGGATCGCGCGGCAGCTCGACCATCCGTTCAGTCTCGCCATGGCGCTCGATTATGCTGCGATGCTCCATCAGTTTCGGCGGGAACCCTCCGAAGTCCGCGATCACGCCAATGCGGCCCTTGCTATCTGCACCGAGCACGAGTTCGCCTACTACGGCGCCTGGGCCACTGTCTTGCTCGGCTGGGCGACGGCCGAGCAAGGCGACCTTGAGCAAGGCATCACTGGGATATTCAGCGGTGTTCAGGCCCTGCGCGATACCGGAGCCGGAATTAGGCTGCCGTACTATCTTTGCCTTCTGGCCGGGCTCTATCATCAAGCTGGCCGGCGCAGCGACGCTCTCAGCACGATTTCCGCCGCGATGGAGGCCGTCGAGCGCAACGATGAGCACTGGGCGGACGCCAATCTCCACCTCCTGAAGAGCTCATTGCTGGCGGCCGAGCGGCCCGAGGAGGCTGCGGATGACTGCCGTCGGGCCGTCGAGATCGCGGAGGCGCAGGGTGCCCGATCGCTTGTGCTGCGTGCGGCGACGCAGCTCCTACGGCTGTCCGCCGCGCCGGAATCGCGAGCCAGGGCGCACGACCAGCTCGCGCGCGCCTACGGATGGTTCACTGAAGGGTTCGACACGCTCGATCTCCGGGAAGCGCGGGCGATGCTCGACACCGGTCCGTAGTCGCCCTCATGTTGGAGGCAGCCCTTTACACACTTTGTACGGCTGCACGACTTCGGTCGCAAACAGGGGATAGCGGAAGTCGATTGACAGCCATTTATGGCAGAGGGCGACGCTCTGACCCTGAGACATGCTCCTCAGCGTGGCCCAGCAGCGCGTCAGCATTTGGCATGCTCACTCATCCTTAAAGACGTCGAAACCATAACAATGCAGCGCCCGCACAAAGGCCAGGGATTCGCGAACAGTCAATGGAGAGGTCATCTCGCCAGGATCGGCAGCAGCGACCAGCTCAAGACGCGCTCGGAGGGCCGCGAGCACCTCGCGCGCAAGTTCCCTTCGAGTGTCCGCTAACGTCATCCCGTCCCCTGCGTCGAATGTCGCAAAGGTACGCGCCCGCAAACTACATGCGCCCTACGTCGTCAGCTGTTGCAGCAGTGGCCTATTCACGGCAAGTCGGCCCGCCAAATCTGCAGCGACCAACCGCTGTGTGTACCGATAATTCGATTCGGCGTCGACGCGGGGAACAGACTGCGTAAGATCACCGCCTGATGACCGACCTGATCCGGTTGATGCTTGCCTTACTGGCATCGCTCCTTAAGTCGAGAGCCCAGCTGGAGGCAGAGAATCTGATCCTTCGGCAGCAGGTCAACGTGCTTCGGCGGCGAATGCCCAGGCGACCGGCCCTGACGAACATTGATCGTTTGCTGTTTGTCTGGCTCTATCGTTGGTTCCCCTCGATCGCCGGCAGCCTCGCCATCGTCAGGCCTGAGACGGTCCTTCGCTGGCATCGCCTTGGCTTCCGCGCCTACTGGCGCTGGCGGTCAGGCAATCGTGTCGGCAGACCGTAGGTCTCCGCCGAGTTGCGCGCACTCATTCGCGAAATGAGCCAGGCGAACCCACTTTGGGGTGCGCCGCGCATCCACGGCGAACTGCTCAAGCTGGGCTTCGAGGTCGCACAGTCGACCGTGGCCAAGTACATGGTCCGGCGGCGCGGGCCACTATCGCAAGGCTGGAAGACTTTCCTGCGCAACCACGCGCCGCACATCGGCGCGATCAACCTGTTTGTCGTGCCGACGGCCGGCTTCAAGTTGCTCTATGGTCTGGTGATCATCAGGCTTCGGCGACGCCAGCTGGTGTGGATCAACGTCACAACCAATCCAACGGCCGACTGGATCGCCCGCCAGATCACCGAGGCCTTCCCCTGGGAGCAGGCGCATCGGCATCTCATCCGGGATCGAGACGCCTCGTACGGCCATCCAGTAACCCGACGTCTCGCGGCCATGGGTATCCGCGACAGACCAACAGTACCGCGATCGCCCTGGCAGAACGGACATGTCGAACGCCTCATCGGCTCGATCCGGCGAGAATGTCTGGACCATGTCGTAATCCTGGGCGAAGCCCACCTGCGCCAAGTCTTGAACGCGTATGCCGACTACTACAACGGCTTCCGGACTCACCGGGCCTTGGCCAAGGACGCCCCGCTCCATCGAGCCACCGAGCTTCTTGGGACGATCACAGCACAACCGCTTCTTGGCGGCCTCCATCATCAGTACTGTCGAATCTAATATTCGGTACACACAGCTGCCATATCTGGTCGACCGGCTGCTCGTTGGGCTTGTGCTTCGGCCGCTCCCGCTCCCGCCTCGGCCGGTCCTGCGCGCGCGGCCGTCGCGTCACATGCGATAGCTGATGCTTCAGCACCGGCATCGGCTGGTCCGGCACCTCGGCGCCGCAGACCGGCCACTTGTAGGGCTTGTGCATCGGCATTCAACGCATCCGGAGCCTTCTGGATGCCCCGGGCCGCAGGTTTGGCGTTGACTTGCGGCAACGCCAACAGAATACGCCGGCCACTATGTGACCTAGTTCACAGAGCGCCCAGCAACGCTCGCGTAGACTCGAATGCTGCCGAGCGCGAGAACGGCTGGCTCATGGGCGGCCATGCGGATGTCGCGGTATCGTCGACCTGGGAGCAGGAGGGCAGCCGATCATGCCCGATCTCAACCAAGCAAGCGCAGAAGTGCGCATCGATATCCGCGGCGGATTGCCCGCAGGAACACGGTTGGGTCGATATGAGCTGAAGGCAATCCTTGGCAAAGGGGCCTTCGGCATCACCTATCGCGCGCTGGATCTGGCTGGCGGCCACGAAGTCGCCATCAAGGAATACCTGCCAACGTCGGTCGCCCTCCGCGAAGGCCGCACCACCGTGCTGCCGATCTCGACCGATCTTGCCGAACAATTTGCCTGGGGCCGCAGCCGTTTCCTTGAAGAAGCCAACACCCTCAAGAAGTTGGAGGGCACGCCGTCGATTGTCAGCGTCCACGACTTCCTCGAGGCGAACGGCACGGCCTACATGGTGATGGCCCTGATCGAGGGCGAGACGCTGGCCAAGCGGCTGATCCGTGAGGAGCGATTGGCGGCGGCAGTGATCGAACCGCTCCTGTTCCCCTTGCTCGATGGTCTGGAGAAGGTGCATGCCGCCGGCTTCCTGCACCGCGACATCAAACCCGCCAACATCATGATCGACGTGCAGGGCAAGCCCACCCTGATTGACTTTGGCGCTTCGCGCGCCGCGCTCGCCGGGCGGTCGACGACCTTCACGGCCATCTTCACGCCGGGCTATGCGGCTGCCGAGCAATTTGCATCAAAGAAGCTGGGGCCGTGGACCGACATCTACGGGTTGGCCGCCACGCTCTACCACGCAATAACCGGCAAGAGCCCCCCGAGTGCAATCGAGCGCGTTTTCGCGGACGAGTATCAGCCGCTGATCGATCTGCAGCCGGCAGGCTACAGTGTTGGATTTCTGGAGGGTATCGACGCCGCGATGGCGGTGTCCTCGGCCGACCGGCCGCAAAGCATTGCCGAATGGCGGCGAATGCTTGCCTCGTCATTGGATGCGACACGGATTGCCCGTTCGCCCGGCCGTCTTGCTCGTGCAGCAAGTCGGACAAGGCGTGCCCGTGTGAACATGGGAGTGCCGGTAATTGGCTTGGCAGGTGCCGTGGTCATAGCCGTACTTGGTGCTGCAGGATATTTCGGTTTCGCGACCAATACGCCTGCACCGGTCCCTCCGACCGCGAGCACTGCAGCGCTGGTTCTATCTGCGGAGGAGTTGGAGCAGGCGCTGGCGGAGCGGCGCAGGGCCGATGCTCTGGCGGCCAACAAGCGGCGCCAGGAGGAGGAAGCCCGTCAAAAGGCAGAAGCCGACGCCGAGACCAAGCGATTGGCCGACGCCGAGCTTGAGCGGGTGCGACAGGCCCGCCAGGAAGCTGAGCAGAAGGTAGCTGTGCTGAAGGCAGGCAGTCACGGCGAGGAAGTCGCGCAACGCCGGGCGGAAGCTGAGGTCGCAGCCCTTCGCCAAACCGAGCAGGAGGCGCGCAAGCATGCCGAGGCCGAGGCCGAGGCCAAGCGCCAGGCCGATGAGGCTTTGGTCAAGGTCGAGGCCGAGCGGCGGCAGGCTGAAGAGGCAGCGCGTGGCAAGGCGGAAGCCGAGCAGTCAGCGCTGCGCCAGGCCTCGGAGGGTGCGCAGCGCAAAGCGGCCGAGGCCGAGAGCGTGAAGCAGGCCGAACAGGAGCGCTTGAAGGCGGAGGCTGACCGCGCCAAAGCGGAAGCCGATCGCCAAAAGGCGGAAGCTGAACTCAAACTTCGCGCCGAGGCAGAGGCCGCTGAGAAAACCTTGCGGCTCGACCAACCGGCTCGCGAGCGGCTCCAGCTAGCCCTCACCTCGTTGGGATTCGACACGCGCGGCAGCGACGGCATCTTCGGGCCGCGCTCGCGCGAAATGATTTCGGCCTGGCAGAAAGCGCGCAATCAGCCGATGACGGGCTTTCTGAATACTGCTCAGCAGCAGGCCCTGCTGAAGGAAGCGGCACCGGCGTTGGCGAAACTCGACGAGGCGAAAAAGTCGGAGGAGGAAGCGAAGACTCGACCCCAGACGACGGCACCTCTGGCGACAGCAGCCGTGGCAACTTCGCCTGTGCAGCCTCCGCCTACGAGCGGAGCGTCGCCGCCTGGCAGCACCACCAAATACGACGGCGCCTACACTAGCAATACCAACGTTGGAGGCTACAGCGGCTCGGCCTCGCGGGTCATCATGTCCCTGCAGATCATCAATGGACGCGGCACCGGCACGCTTGCGTCCCCCGGCTGCAGCTCCAGCCCTTTCTCCGTGGTCGTTTCCGATACTGGTAACGTCAGCGGCGAAGGAGTTCTCAATTGCGTGATCGGCGGCATGACACCCATTACGGGGCCGTTGACCATCTCGGGCAGTATGCAGAACGTGCTTGTCTTTGCAGCGACCAGGGGCGGTGCGTTTCGGGTGAGACCTGAGCGAGGCCATGCAGCGGCTGCGTCCACGCCTGCGCCCGCTTCGCCAGATGGACTATGGCGTGGGACCTATGCTTGTACTGCAGTCGGCGGCACACGCTCCTACACCATCGATCTGAATTTGACCCTCGCCAAGGGAACCAGCTCAGGTGGCGGAGTTCTGCCGAGCGTTTCGAATGACTACACCATGAATATTGAGGTTTCGGTCGACCCGCCGCATGTCACTATCACGCGCACCGCGCACTCTGGAGGGACCAACCCGGCCTCCGTTAGGAGTTCGCTGCGCGGCCAGTTCGACGGCAATTCCATTCGCGCCAGCGGCAGGCAAACCACAAATGTCTCTCAAAGAGGAGATCACGAATGTGTAGTGACACTGTCCCGTGCGCCTTGAGAGGTGTGTGTACCGAATTTTAGATTCGGCAATATTGATGGTGAAGTCCGCCGAGGATTGGTCGCGATGTGACGGTGCCGAGCGGGCGACCACCCAACCTCCACGCAGGCGGGCCTCATGTTGGATGCCGGCCGCTGCGGGGTCGGGCATCTTGACGGGCGAACCTGCGCTGCGGCCGGCTCAGCCACCCGCCAGGAGGCGAGCAGCGACCGTCTGGGCTTGGCGGACGATATCGGGCACGCCGACCAGATCGCCGAAGATGCCGCGGGCCGGCGGGCCGACCACGTAGAGCCCCGGTTGCGGTCGGCCCGCAACGTCCAGCACCTGGCTGTTTCGGTCGACATCGATACCGAGGCCAAGCGCATCCTGCCGCAGCAGCGCCGCCTCGCACGCGGCAGCCAGGAGCGGATTCGCGGCAATGGTCGCGCCCGGCGTCGGGCCGGTAGCGATCACGACGCGATCCACACGCCTCTGCAGGGTCAGGCCGACCGGTGCGCGCGCAGGTGCCAGCGTGACGGAGATGCCCACACCGTCTGCCTGCACGCCGCGGACGTGGCCGGCGATCACCTCCAGCCCACCCGAGATCAACGCATCCTCCACCGCCTGCTGGACCTGCGGTCCCATCCGGAAGCGGTGCGCGGAGTAGAAGGAGCCGAGGTGCCGCAGGAAGCGGCGCTGCTCGACCAGCGGCAAGACCGCCCAGACCTCTTGGCCTGAGCCGTGCACCACAGACGAGATCATCTGCCAGGGTTCGCCGGCCGCCATCGCCGCTCGTGCCGCGCCGCGCACCCGCCTCAACAGGCTTAGCGCTGTGCGCGGCAGGTCACCCCCGAAGCCGGCCCAGGGCGTGGGCGGCAGGATGGGGTTGCCAAGCGGCCGCAGGCCGCGGCGCGAGACCGCGACGATGCGGCCGCAATGGCCGGTGCTTCTCAGGGACGCGACGATATCGGCCATCGTCAGTCCGGTGCCAACGATCAGCACATCCTCCTGCGGACCGATCCCATCCAGCGCCCCGGGCACCCAGGGATCCGGCACCAGCCGCGCGTCGCCGGCCAGAGCCGCCGCCAACGGGCCCGGTATCGCGGCGGGCGGATGGCCGGTGGCGAGAACGACGGCGTCGGCCGTCACCACACCACCGTCCTCCTGGGTGACGCGCCAGCCGACGGCATCTCGGGCCAGGCTGCGGGCGCGCGCTCGGATATGTTGGACCTCCGCATGCGGACGTTGCGCGTGCTGGTTCAGCTGCTCCGCCACATAGGCGCCATAGGTGGCACGGCGGGGGTAACGCCCGCGCGGCGTCGCCATGTCGGGGTCGGCCGCCAGCGCGCCTGACTGCTCCAGCCAGTCGTGATGATGCTCCGGCTGGTCGAGGTATAGCGTGGAGAGGGGAGCCGCCGGAATGTTCATGCGGTGGGCCGGGTCGGTGCTGTCATAGGCCAGGCCGAGGCCGGGTGTCGCGCGCTGTTCGATCAGTTGGACCGCGACCGGCGTGCTGGCCAGCCGGACGAGATGGATTGCGAAGGCCGCGCCCGCAAACCCGCCACCGACGACGGCGACCCGCAGTGCCATTCCCTAAGCCTCCGGCTGTTATGCTACCGCGATGATGCGGCTCGGGGCAACTCGATGTGCAATCTCTGCATCGTGTTCGCGACCGACTTGTCGGCGAAAGGACGGCCTTGCTGAAACAGATCCGAGCAGTTCTATTGGAACGCGGTACTACTATCGCACCGGGACGCCGCAAGTTGGAGCGGGAACCCAACAATACGCCAGACCCGTCCTTGGTCGCGTTCCAGGCCATTTGCTTCATCCACGCCTCATTGGGATGAACCGTGATCCCCCCGATCGCCACTCGGTGACTCTCGAGATGAATGAATAAGCACGTAGTAGGTCACCAGCTCGCGCAGCGTCAGCACTTCGGCGGCAAAGAAATCGGTGCCTGCCAACAGGACCCTATGTGTCCGGATGAAGTCCGCCCATGTTGTCGTACACTTGCGCTCAGGCACCGGCAGCAAGCCGTGTTTGTACCGAATATTAGTCTAGATACGACAGTACTGATGGTGAAGGCCGCCAAGAGGTCGCGCTGTGATCGTGCCAAGAAGCTCGGTAGCGCGAAACCGTTGAATATGCGCTCAAACCATCCGCTGATGCTTCTCTCCTGCATCGTACGTTCCTAGGAGCCCGAGTCGGACGATGGCACAGGATGAACTTGTGCGGCGCTTTGATCGTGGAGACGTATCTCACCTGGACCGCCGACAACCTATTGCGGCAGGTCTCCTATCAGGGGCAGCGCGAGGACAAGCCGGCAAGGCAAGTAGTGCGGCGGGTACCTCATCCGGAACGGCGTTAGCTCGCGGCCACTACTTTTTCTCTCCAGCAAAGAGAACTCTCTCGCATGAGCGGCGTTCTCACAATGCCGGTTACACCCGTTGCCGGCGGGCCCGCCTGGTCGTCAGTCCCTTAGATGGGTTCACGACTGGGGCGGGCTGCATCAGGAAACAAGGTTCGGGGACCGTGATGGCAAAGACGAAGGCGGGATGGGACGACCTGGTGGCTCACTTTCCCGAGCCTTACTTGGTGGTCGCGCAACTTCCCGATTCAAGCGAAGAGGCGGCCCTCGTTAGTGCGCAGTCGGCTCAAAAGCTGATGGTGCGGCTTATTAGGAAACTCCCAACACAAGGAGTGTTTGCCGTGAGGGTGTCAAGGCAGAGCGGTCAGCGTCGAATCGTCTGCGCCTTCGGTGACAGTTCGGACGCTGCGCTCGTTGCGAATGTCACCAAGGCCGCCTCCTCGGATCGCACCAGTGTCTTTGTGCTTGATGAAACGGCAGAGCAAGAACTTTTCAAGATTGCCGGCCCGGGGGCGACGCATCGCCGAGTCCGCACAACGCTTCAGGAATGGAATAGCTAAGTTTAGCAACGCTAGGCTTCCTTTGGATTGGCGGCATCCTCGGATACCATAGCGCCATGGCGGCGTTGGCCAGTCTCGGTAAGAGCCCATCGCCGACCGTTCCACTCGATCAGGTCGAGCTGCAGCAGGCGGCGAATGTGCTCCGGCGCCAGTGGTTCAAGGCCACCGGAGCCGACTTTGCGCAAAGCAGTTCCCTCGTGTGGGCTAAGTGGCGCGAGCAGTCCCCTCATGCGGACCTCCAGAGGCAAGAAGGGCGACCGGCGAGGACTTGCGGTCGCCCCTACAGCGTTAGAGCGGCGGATAAACCCTGGTCCAGGGGACGACCAATCCCCCAAGCCAGCTTTTGTCGTGGCCGACCTCGCCCGATTTGGCCGTGGCCTTCTCGACCGCCGCGAGCAGCCGTTCTCGGGCAAAGGGCTTCTCAACAACCGGCCGGTGCCTGTGCCACACCGGCACCGGTTCCAGGGAACGGGTTGTCAGATAAACAAAGGGCACATCAGCAAAGGCCAGCAGATCAGCGATGGGCAGAGGCATGCGCCTGTCGAGGTCGCGATCAAGAATGGCACAATCGATGTCGCCACGCTCCAGCAAGCGCTGAACCTCAGCCACGGTGCTTGCCGGCCCGCTGACAAGGTAATTCGCCTCGTGCAGCAGGCGCTGCAGGTCGAGCGCCATCTTGGCATCGTCGATTGCCAGGAGCACCTTGCCCCGTGGAAGGTCGATCGTGGCGAGAGACGGTGGCGAAAACCGCCTGCCCTGAGCCATGGGCTGTGTTGCTAAGTCTTCGGTATTGTCTGGAAGCCGCCGGTTCCACGATTCGCCAAGCGTGGGGGCAGCCGACGTTGCCGTCATACCTTACCTCCTGTTGGAAATGCGTCGTGCGGACCGGACGCTAGGGCGCCCGGCCCCCTTTCCGGATTCTACTGGTGGGTTATCGTGCGAGGCGTCGCCTGGGCCTCGACAGGGATCGCCCGCGGCTTCTTCTCCTCGGGCAGCTCGCGCTGCAGATCGATGGAGAGCAGGCCGTTCTGCAACTTGGCACCTGTCACACGGACGTGGTCGGCAAGCTGGAAACGGCGCTCGAAGTCGCGGGCGCCGATGCCGCGATAGAGGTACTCGGTCCCCTCGTGGCGATCGGGATGGCCCTTGCCGGTGACCAGGAGTTCGTCCTCCTTCTGGGTGACGTTGAGTTCGCCCTCGGTGAACCCGGCCACCGCCATGACGATGCGCCAAGCGTCGTCAGCGGTCTTCTCGATGTTGTAGGGCGGATAGCCGCCCGAGCTGGGCTGACCGGCCATGGAATCGAGCATGTCGAAGACGCGGTCGAAACCGACAGTGGCCCGATACAGGGGAGCAAAATCAAAGTCGGAACGCATTGTCATCCTCCTCATGAGCGATGGATATGCGACCGGCCCCCCGCAGGGCGGCCGGCCTTGCGAGGCAGGCCCTTCCGAGCCCGCCGGCAATCGATCTAGGAAAAGGCGGTAAGGCGTCAAGATCGGGCCACAAAAAAATCTTGGCGCACGGTGTTGCAGAACGGCAACGGAACTAAGAAGGTGCGCCGCGCTTGAAACCAAAATGC
>CADECW010000168.1:0-5488 GCA_902825855.1 uncultured Rhodospirillales bacterium
CAGCCAGCGTTGGCAACTCACAAGCGTTAACCCGCAAAAGCCCCTCTGTGAGATGCCCCATGACACTGCCATCGTGCGGGGGCTTAACACCCTTGCAGACTTGGACGCAGGGGGCTTGAAAGCCGACAAGGGATCGATTTTCAGGCGGGCGGGGGGTTAGGTGGTTTGGGGGGCGTCGCAATCCAGCTGTTTGCAGTGGGTGCGCGCGCGCCGTGTCCACAACTTTTCTCAAATTCTATTTTGATTCTTGAATGATCCAAAATGACCCCCCCAAACCACCTAACCCCCGTCGAAGGCCCGCGCTGCGTGCGTACTCCAGGAACGAACCGCGGCGAATGTCTGTGCTGAGAGCGAGAGAGCACGCCGCCGAGGTTCAAATGATGCAAACTGCAACAGTCCGAAATGAAGCAGTGTCGATGGCGCGGGAGTCAAAGGGCTTTTCTGGTTGCATCATGCAACACCGGAAGCGTCATCAGGCAGTGAAAGTCGACACACTATTTCGTATCGATGTGGGGTCAGATGAGTGGTTCAAGGTCGCGATCACGAAGTGTCATCAAAACTAGAGTCGTGGAAACCTGTTGTCCCCTCGATGTCAACGAACTGCACAAGCGCGGCTTCCTGCGACCGGGGTCGTTGGGGGCCCTCCATTGGAAAAGCGAGAGGCCGCTTAAACTCGAGCTTCGCGCTGGATCCGACCGTATAGCCCTCTTTTTTAACGGCGGAGCCGGTCCGTGGGAGAAGGTGGCGATGGAAAACATCCCGATCGTTCGCCGACCTTGTCCGTTCGGCGGCACGCGGCCATATTTCCTTTGTCCCGGCATGGGCAATGGGGCTCGCTGCGGTCGACGTGTGATGAAGCTTTACTTGTCAGGGCGGTATTTCCTGTGCCGGCACTGTCATGGGCTTGCATACAGCAGCCAACGCGAGGGGCAGTGCGATCGAGCCATTCGCCGTGCGCGTAAGGCGAAACACCGCCTCGGTGGCGATTCAAGCCTGACTAGGCCGTTGCCGCCAAGGCCGAAAGGCATGTGGCAGAGCTCCTACGATCAACTGTGCAGAAAGGCTATCGCGGCCGAGACGATCGTTTTTCAGATACTGGGGCGTCGATTCGAGCATCTTCTTGGCCCAAATTGCGTGAAAGCAGGCCAACTTTCTGTCGCAGACGGGAAACCGTAGCTGCGGTCCACTTCCCGTCACCTCTCGGGGTAGGCACGCCCTCGATGTTGAGGGCACGAGCAATGGCGCCAAGTGAGCAAGTGCCCGCGGGATCGAGCCGTTTGATGATCGGCAAAACGGATTGCGCCTGCTGAACCGCCTTTAGCGTGCGCGCAGCACGTGCTTTGGCGGTGTCAGCCGGAGATCCTGCTCGTCCTCGGAAGCCACCAAGCTTCTTTCCGCGTGCCTTACTGGCTGCCAAGGCGGCCTTGGTGCGCGCTGAGATCATTCCAGCCTCGAGCTCGGCAACGGCCATCATGCTCTGCAGCAGGAAACGGCCGGTAGGCCCTTCGATTTGTGGAAGATCACAAAAGCGAACATCGACGCCGGCTTCCAGGAGGTGAGACAAGAAGCTTTGTGACCGCGCCAGACGGTCGACCTTTGCTACAACGAGTGCTGCACGATGTGCACGGCACAGGGTCAGGGCGTCTGCCAGCCGGGGCCTGTCCGCGCGCCTTCCACTCTCAACCTCCACAAACTCGTCGATCAGCTCCCATTTGCCTCCATCGAGGTAAGTCTCGACGGCAGCCCGTTGAGCCTCAAGGCCCAAGCCTGACCTGCCCTGCCGGTCGGTTGAAACGCGGAGGTACGACACGAACCTACCCTTCGCCATCGAGACATTGTCCTATTGTGTGCAACGGACGTTGCATACAATGATTCAATGCCGACTAATAGCCAAGAATCCGAAGGGGGGCGGCCTGCTGATCAGACGTCGGGCTTAGCAACTTGGCCTACCGCCAAACACTCAGACGCCTTGATCAGACCTAGCCTCACGCGCGTAGACTTCCTCGGCTAGGAACTTGGCATTGGACGCGAGCTCTCGCAGTACCTACACGAGCTCGCCGAATATTAGCCCTATTCGATGATCAGGTGGCCAAGCCGCTCGACGGATAGGCGACGACAGATTGCCGGAAATCGAGGCAGTCCCAAACTGGGCCTTTCGGGCGCCGGCGACGACCAAATGCGGATTACCGAAATCAATAGACAAGGGGCGAAATCCACTTCAAAGCGTTACGCGCAACTATTTCCCACCCGCGGCCGTCACCCGCTATTTCCACGGATCGCGTCGACGCCGACCTCAGAGGCGCTGCACGCTCTCGCAGCTGATTCGCCATGATTCTGCGACGGGGAGTTCCGCCGATTTTATCAACGCCCATCACGCTGCGATGTAGGCCTGCATGACCAGCGACGGCCGCTCTACCGCTCAATTTAGTCGGGCAAACGAGCCATAGAGACGGGCGGCGAAGTAGTCGTATGCGTGCGCGGCATCAATCGCGCTATCGAATCGACCGATATTGTGTCGCCTGCCGGCTATCTCGATCCTAGCCCGCCAAGATCTCCGATGGCGGTCGCCCCCTTGTAGGCGCTTGCCCTCCGTGGGTTGCAAGCTTCGCGCGTTCTGTGCGCTCGCCCCCCAAAGCGCGGGTATAGGGCGTGAAGGCTGCGCGTACGACGCGACCAGGTCGCATGGGCGGTCGGCAGTGTCTTCGAGGCGGCGGGTGGCCAGCACCGCGAATCGGCAGCCAAAATGGGCGCCAGCGTGGAGCGTAGGCGCGTCCATCTAAGTGCGGCGCCGCGCCTTCAAATGCTCATTCCGCAATGCTTGATCTGCGTTCCTAGTTAGGCCTTCTCACAGCCGGAGCAGCAATTGTGGCGGCCAATGCAGGCTGAAGCGTCGGGGTCTTGTCACGAAACCGATCGAGTGCCACCAACAGCGCCGTGTAGTCGCGTTTCGGATCGTTCAGTGCGCGAGCCAAGGCTTCGTGCGCTTTGGCCAAACCATCCGTTGTGAAGGCTACCGTGGCATCGACTCTACGCAGGCCTTCCAGAGTCGCAACTATCGACTGAAGTTCCGCCAACTTAAGCCTATATTCTTCTTCGCTGAGCGAAGGTCCTAGGTGAGCTGCCCGCGCATTCGCTTCAGTAGAAAGAACAAGGCGCCGCTGCACAATGAGTGATGTAAGGCCAGCCCGTAGAACGTTTGCGATAACCTCCATCGGTTTCTCGCCAAGATATGCTGGTTGATCGACGACGTTCACAGCGACCTTCAGGGTACTAAACCTCCGTGCTTCCAGTGTAGGAGTGGCCACCCAGCCAGGTATAGTGGCCGCCGCAACTGGAGCGTTGGCCGCCGCGCTGATCGACAAGAAGGAAGCTACCGCTCTCGAAAGTCGCGTTACTGCTGCGTCGTAAGTGACGAGATCTGTCGAAGTCGTGATATCTGCTAAGGCGTGATGATACTCCTGCAACGTCGCGAGAATGGTCATTGTCCTTGTTCGGGTACTGTAGGTGTCGATGTCAACCGGCGGCGTTGCACCGGTCAGGTCTTCTGGGCTGTCAGCTTGAGGCTTTAAGGTGCAAGGCGCCTTTGTTGAAGATACAGGAACAAAACAAGCGGAAGTCAATGACACTGACGCCCGGCGATCGACAAGTTGGCGTTGCTGCTGGTTGATCAAGTCTTCGTCCAGCGCAGCATAGCCCGCCGCAAACGCTGATTGCAGTTGGTCGACAACGTCGCTAAGACTGGTGATGTCCTTGTGGTGCAGGCCAGAAGAGCCCAAAAGCGGAATATCTTTCGACTTAACCAGCGTTTCCGCCAACTCGTCACTAACCAATTTGTTCTCAGCCAAGAATTTAAGATTTGCCCGTGCCTGCTTCACATCATTGACGGTTATCATTTTCAGCACCAACTCGTGCTGCTCCTTGTTTCTCTCTAAGTTCAGGGCGGAAAAGCTTTGCACAAATGCAGCGGCAACAGTCGCAGTGAGCGCGAGCAGTGCAGCGAATATGGGAGTGGTAACAGCGGTAAAAAGACGATCACCTTCTTCTTTCTTGGACTTTAGTTCGTGCTCCTTTAGCTTCAATTCGTCAGTTTTTAGCTTGTAATCTTGGCTCGCTTTGCGTTCATCAAGCGCCAGACGCTGCTTATCGACCTCGAGTTTGGCACTTTCGAAAGCGGGCATTTCAAATGCCCCTTTCTCTTGCAAGGTGCTTAGCAACTTCGCGTCGGAGGTTGGTTGCACCTCCTGTGGATTCGGCTCCGATCCAGTATTCACAGATGATCGCCCTCGCACCATCGGGGCTCAGAGGCACTCGTATGAGACTGTGCCTATTGCCCAGCAATGCTTTAGACACCGTAAAGAGAACCACAACGCTGCCAACTCACTTTGGCAGCCCCTCTTACATCAGCATCTCGCATCAGTCCTCCCCAATTGCACTGAGCATATCACATGTGGGCCCATGCTTGTACCGTGCGGCCAGAAGCAAACACATCCTATGCTCAGGAGCGAATGTCGAAATGTGGAACGAGGCGCGAAGGCGCAGCGCTCGAACAGAACACCTCGGCCCGCACTGCAGCAATGAAAAAAGCCGCCAACCCCATAGAGGGCCGGCGGCGAGTTTAGGGAGGAAACGCCTAAGACGGAGTACAGCGGCCGGTACGCTGGCCGCATCGTGCCCACGGGCCAGCGCTGCTTTCAGAGCGTCGATTCCCTGGTCAAAGATCAGCGAGCACATTTCCGCTTTCTTCGGTTGGCCGTTTAACTGGGCGTGCGTTTTCCACACAAAACGGACCCTAACTCTTTGAAACTGAAAAGCTGACTACGAGGGGGAAATGAATGAAGACGAGCGATCAAGGTCTGGCGATACTCATCGACCGCGAAGCAAAAAAGAATAAGGCATACAAGGATACCGTGGGGGTATGGACCATTGGCGTTGGCCACACCGGCACGGAAGTTCACGAAGGCCTAGAGTGGACGGATCAGCAGGTTATGGATGTACTGCTTACATTGAAAAGCGCTATCCGACCTGTGCCGATGCTCTTCTGACGTTACGAACAGGACTTAATGATCTGAAAAAGAAGATCGATGGCCGCCAAGATAGGACTTTTGACCGTCTTCAACTAGGTCAGTGGTACCACCTACGTCGGCATCCTCATGAGGGGCACCGGGAAGGTGACTGTGTCTTCAACATTCACTAGCGGCTCAAACGTCTTCACCGCAGCGCTTCAGATCGTTCACCCGATCATCATGGTCGGCAAGAACGTCTCGCTTGCTGTTCGCCAAGACCCAGAAATCTACGACAATCCAGTTAGCCGCCAGGTTGGCCATGACTTCGTTATGTGGACTTTCTATGACAACGAGGTCCTCCGTGATCAAGCTCGCGCAATCATTGACGTTCTCGTCCGCTGCGACGCTTCGGGCTTCGCTACCTTCTCCAACGTTCACGCCTAGTCGCCTAACCTAATCCTATGAGCAACAAACAACTCACTAGT
>CADECW010000168.1:5588-11926 GCA_902825855.1 uncultured Rhodospirillales bacterium
TAGTTCTTACCAGCCATTCTTGGCTCCCGGTGTGGCTCTCGTACGAGGGCCGCACGGCGGAGCCCCGAACAACCTATCACCATGACACTACTTCGATCACGACTAGTTCAATTCTCGCTTGGTGTCGCCCTTGTGCTTGTAGCGATGCTTGCGACGGGCCAGATATCCGGTTTGATCAACGTCGCAAAGGCGGCAATCTCAGACTTCTCGCGACCCTGCAGCACCGCCGATGCCACGTCGGGCACGGCGACCACAACGCTCCCTTGCCCTATTGGCGCAACGCACCGCTCGGCGAACGACACGGTCCGCCTTCAGATCCAGGTAACTGCCACCTCAACTGGCGTTGTTGCGCCTACGGTCAATGCCCGCGTCGAATACTCCTACGACAACATTGACTGGTACCCGGATGCCATCTCGAGCGCCGGCATCAACCAGGCTCTTGGAAGCGCAGGAGCAACCACAACCCAGATGACAAGCGATCTGCTTCTCACGCGATCATTGAAAATAGCGAGCTCATCTTCCCAAGACTTCGGTGGCAGTGGTACTGCAAATCGCATTCACATATCGACGGACCTGCCCGTTAAGGCTCCCTACATGCGCGTGATTTTCACAGACCCTGCAGCGGGCGGTAATTACGGCCTATGGGCGCAGATATTCGGTAAACTCCAAGACTAGGTATGGAGTGGGCCAACGCAATCGTAAATTTGGGTGTAGGCGGCTTCTCCATCCTCGTTATGTGGTGGATGTATCAGCACAGCTCTAAGCGCATTGACGATCGGGATCAGGCTATGCGCGCTCTCGAAAAGGAGGTGCGTACGGAGATTATGGGTCAGCTCAACAAGAACACGAGCGCCTTCAGGCGCGTACTTGATCGCTTCCCAAGCGAGTAGCCACAACAGCCGGCTTGTGCCAGTATCCGCTGGTTTATGGAGGTTGTGATGAAATTTATTTCTGCAATCTGTGTGAGCGCTGCGATTGTTCTTCCTACTTCTGCTGCATACGCCCAGAAGGCACCTCCTGCAGCTCCTACTCAAAAAGCCGAACTTGAACGCATCGCTGCGGGTATTCGCAGTTCCTGTAAAGGCTCTTTGTCTTCACCTATTAAGTTCGTGGGAGCCGTCGCACGGCCGGGTGGCTCCTACGTCATTTATACTGACCTTCCCGACCAAGGATGTCCCTTGAAGGGGGAAGTAAAGTACATTTGCGACAAAGCAATTGAGCAAGGCTGGTTTTGTCAGCCGGATAAGATCGAGAACACCCTGTACGTAAGGTGAGCGTACAGCGTTACAAGCGCCTGCTCTCTAGTACGCTTGTCGTATGCAGGTAGCCCCCTCCCAAATGTCGCCAGCAGAGAGCTTCGACGTTTTCTATTTCATCCGTAACCACACAGACGGCACCACGTATTACGTGCGTGCCGTTGTGTACGATGTCCGCACTGGCGAGGTGATCACGACCGTCAATCTTGAGCAATCGGCTACCAACGCGCGCCTTTTCATCAAGACGCTTCAGGCCCCACCCGATCCTGTTGGGATGGGCCGCAATATCGTTGCAATCGCTACGGTGTACACGGACAGCAGCTACACCACCAAATCGCAAGAGGCCATGCTCCCTTCCGGAGGAGGCGGCGGCGGAGTGGACTGGACTGTCATGCGCGACCTCATCAACGACGTGCTCGATAAGCGCCTGAAGGACCCAGAAGGACCGCGTAAGATCTCCGACATGCCGTTTGACGGCCTCTTCGAAACCCTCGGCACCTTTGGAGAGCAGATCGACAAACTGCCAAAGGACGGCGTTGATCTAAAGCCCGTAATGACGGCCTTCTCTGAGGTGATGAGCGCCATCGCTGCGATCGAGAAGCCAGAGAAGGTTGATCTCGCACCACTCATGACCCTCATGCAATCAACACTCGACGCTGTAAAGGCGCTCCCTACTGTCATCGACCGCGCTGGCGATCGTATCGCCAAGGAAAACCAGGCCGCCTACAAGAAGCTAGCCGCCAAGATCATCGAAGACGCAGAGAAGGGCCTCCAAGGAGTGTGGGACAAGCAGGAAGTCACCATCCCGCTCTCCAAGCTTATTCAAAAGAAATCCGACGATGCCACGGAGAAGGAAGTCGATCCGATGAAGGAGGTGGGCCAACTCATGTAATGTATGCTGGAGCAACTCACAGCAATCTTATTTTCTATCGTAGCGTTCTTTAGCGGCCCTGTTGCTGTTGGCGACCAGGGCATCAGCCAGCTCAACCAGAGGAGGTCCGACGCCCTCGGCAGACGAGCGACTAAAGCCGTGCGCCGGCACCCTTGGCGCCTCCAGCTTCGTTGGGCCGACGACCCAGAGTAGCAGGGAGAGACATCACCTCTCCCAACCTAGTCTAGCGTAGCTGGGAGCCTTCGATACCAGGTCCTATAGTGAGGCGTACCTGCGGGTGTAAGACAGAACAGAGGCCGAAAAAGTCCGACATGGGGTTCGTAGTGTCGCCTGACGCTTTCCTCACTGTTTAAATGGAAAAGACGGAAGGCTCGGACGAGTACCCAAGCTCAACAATCCAAAATATTTTCGATTCGCCCACTCCGGCGGTAGCCGCACCTCGATTACGGCAGAGGCAACCGCTAGCACTGCTGCGCGATGCGGCCCTGCTAGCGCGTGCATGCAAGGGACCAGCGTCGACGTGCGCCACTACTTTCGGCCATGGGCGGCCTATAGCCCGTCTCCGAGGAAACTCGGAGGCGGGCTGTCTCGCTTTGTCACTGCGCAGTTGCTAACCTCGTAAATCACGCTCAGACTTTTTGACAACCAGGAGCGAAGACGATGGAAGCCACTGAGCAGGCGCGACGCGACTCCGTCACTTTCGACGGACTTCCCCCGGTGTCGCGGCTCAGTCGGGATCTGCTGACCCGGTCAATCCTCATTGGAGCTGACCCTTCTCGCAGTACGAAGAATGCGCCGTGGGCGAACTGGGTTAATCTGCTTGCCGCTTTCGTACTTGAAGGCGGCGACGAAGATACCTCCAAGGTCATGCGGTGGTTGGAGCGCCGCAACGTGATCGACGCGTTCCACCTTGCTTCGGAGTTTCGCAACGAACGCAACGCGGCTCGGCAACGTATTCGCACCGGGATATTGCCCGACCCCACCGCTGACGGCTGGTTCACAACTTCGGTTCGCGACGTGCTGAAGGGCGCCGCCGATCTTCGAGCCAGCAATTCAGATGAGATTGCAACCATACACATCTTGGCGGCAATGCTGCTGCCTGTCGAGAATGCCCACGAGAGCGACATTCAGCGCATCTTTCAAGACAGAGAGGAGCTAGTTCGGATCGTCAGCGTGCGAGCACTCGAGCACGAGAGGGCATTTAACAGGCGTCAGCTTTTGAGCCTTAATCCTGAAGTGGGCGAGGTTCTGAAAACGTTTGAGGCCGGCATTTCAGCGCGCTTTCTCGACGTATGCGCGACGATGGAACTTGGAGAATGGGGAGCGCCCTTCCAGTATCCATATTTGGCGGCTCTGCATTTACTAGAGAGTGGTCCGGACCGCCATTCTCCTCTACTCGCCTTTATGGAGCAGCGGCTCGCCGCGAATTTCCGTAGGGACGATTTGTCGAACTGGCTCTTAAGCAGAAGCCAAAGTGTAACAAACGAGCGAGGAAGGGGCATTGCAACGCTTGAACGAGCACGCCGCATTGCGAGCAGAGTTTCGCCGCAGAGCGAGGTCGAGTTGCCCCACATCATTGCCGCTCTCTTCGCCGCTTCGGACGATCTTCCCCCACGCGCTACGCCCGCTCATGATCCAGAGTCAACTGAAACTTTGGAAGAACTACTTGGAGCTCTCGGACCCTTAGGCGACCATGGGCAGGCTTGGGCGGAAGTTGTGCTTGGGACAGCGAAGCGAACGCCTGTCGTTCGCGATCGCCCTGTTGCTCCCGGTGAACCGGATCGTATTGATTTCGACCGGTTTGCGCGTCCGTTTGCTTCTATGATCGCGGACGCGGACTTATCATTGCCGTTGGCGGTCGGAGTGTTCGGTCAATGGGGTGCCGGCAAAAGCAGTTTTATGAACTTGGTCGAAGAACACGTTCGGTCACTTGCGACTAGAGCACGGTATCAAAGCGCATCTGGGTTGTCTGCCGGCATTGTCCAGATCAAATTCAACGCATGGCATTACAGCGACGTCAACCTCTGGGCCAGCCTCGTCGATCACATATTTGCTGAGCTTGATGCATACATTTCCGCTCGCGCCGGTTCTGACGCGACGGTTCAGTTGTTAAGTCGTCTTGCGACGCCGCAACAACTCGCACTGGAAAAAGCCGATTCGCTTCTGCAGAAGCGGCGAGCTCAGATCACTGCCAAGCAGGAATTTGAAGCAGCCAAGCGCGATCTTGACGCTAGGAAGGCAGCCGTTAAGCCGAGTATCACTGATGTAGCAACTGCCGTTGGCGCTACTTTTGACAAAGAGCTGAAAGATGCAAAAAGCGATCTTGGCCGGGCCGCCCGACGCCTCGGGCTGGACAGGCTAGAGGGCAAGCCTGAAGAGCTGCTTGCCGCTGTTGACACTCTTGCCAAGCAGTTCGAGCGCGGTCGTGGCCTTGGCCAAGCTCTGCTCTTTCGGCTTGGTGGATGGAAACGACTGCTGCTTCTATTCGCTGCCCTACTCCTAATTCCGTTTGGTTTCGTTGCATTCAAACAGTGGCTTGCCGATGCTACGAGTTGGAATTGGCTGACCGACGTCAGTACGAGCTTGGTGGCAGCTTCGACTTTCATATCGACAGCGACAGCGATCGTTCTACGAGCCGCAGCTACAGTTACGCCGGCGCTTGATAAGCTTAGCGCAATCAAAGAACGGCTGGACGCCGCTGTCGAAATGAAGTCACGCGAGCTTGCTGAAGGGAATGTAGAAATCAAGCACGCGCAGGAAGCATACGCCGCCGCCGACGCTGCCGTCCAGCGTGCTCGAATCGATCTCGATGCGGCCAATGAGCAGCTTGCACATGAGTATGCAGCGTTCATGGACGAGACCGGGCCGCAGCGGCTTCGGCGGTTTGTTCGGGAGCGCGCGTCCGACGGGACCTATGCTCGGCACATGGGATTGATTGCTACCATTCGGAGGGATTTCGCCCGGCTAGCGGCATTGCTCAAGCCGTCGGAGAACGAAAAGGCGATACTAGTCGACAGACTTAACTTTGAGATTGGTGCACGCAGCCGGGTGCGTCAGGCGGGTTGGAACGACCAGGACGTGCTTGCCTGGAGTGAGGCCTTGTCCCGCATGCGTCCGCCACCTCCGATGCCAGAAGTTGCGCTAGAGAAGTTGATGTCGCGTGAAGAGGTGAGCAAGCTTCTTGAGGGGACGAAGCCTGTTACCGACTTAGCCAGCTTTCCGCCTATCGACCGAATCGTGCTGTACATAGACGATTTGGATCGTTGCCCGCCTAAGACAGTGATGCAGGTACTCGAAGCAATTCACATTCTTCTAGGATCCGATCTCTTTGTCGTTGTGGTCGGTGTTGAT
This sequence comes from uncultured Rhodospirillales bacterium, assembly GCA_902825855.1. Lineage (GTDB taxonomy): Bacteria > Pseudomonadota > Alphaproteobacteria > Reyranellales > Reyranellaceae > Reyranella. The sequence continues at coordinate 11,088 of CADECW010000168.1, forward strand.
CTCAATTGGCTGCTTGCGTCTGTTGACAAATCTTATGTCCAGATCGCGGCTTCTGGTGAACGAGTCAACGCCCTCGCGTTCCTTGAAAAGATATTTCAGATCCCCTTCTGGGTCCCCGGAATGAATGACGGGGTTCGCAAGGCAATTATCGAAGAAGTGCTACCAAAAGGCGCTGCAAGAACAGGCTCGTCGCGGGAATCAATGCGGAATCGGGCGGTTGATACTCGGATACCTCAGACCGAGCCTGACGCACCACCAGTCAGGGCCGAAGCGCCGCCCTTGCCCCTTCCGATTGTACGACTGATAGGTCTTGGGAGACGAGAGGAAGAGGCTCTTGTCAATGCCGCAAAGATTGCAGGCGAAACGCCGCGACGCCTAAAACGGCTTGCAAGATCCTACCTCCTGCTCCGCGCGAGTTTGCGCGAAGCAGAGATTGAAATGTTGGAAGCAAACGAAGACGGGCCCGTAGCGATCGCGCTGCTTCTGGCTGTGGCGTCCAGTCACCCATTACAGTGGCCAGCGCTGGGACAAAAGGTTCTTAACGCAAATGCGGAGTCTTCAATGAACTCGTTATTGTCGGATTGCGCGATCGTCATTCCGTCCGACCTTTCGCTTCCTTCGCTCCAAGAATGTCGGAAATGGATCGATGATGTCGCGCGCTTCACCTTCGTAAGATTTGAGCTGGCAGGTCGTTGAAAAAGTGATCGTAGCTGGAGAGGGAAAATGATTCACTGCTCTGGGTGAATGCTTGGAGTTTGTGATGCGAGGATCGGACGAACGGTCGGGAGCGCTGTTCAGCTACGTTGATCTGGAATCGCGCGTCCGGCCGGACCACCCGT
>CADECW010000169.1 GCA_902825855.1 uncultured Rhodospirillales bacterium
CTAGCGTAACTGTCCGAATGCTACGGCAACAGGATCAGCGGGCCAACGGTGCCGCGGCCTTCGAGGTCGCGATGGGCCTGTGCGGCCGCCGACAGCGAATAGCGATGCCGGATGTCGAGGCGGATGGTGCCTTGCCGCAATGCCTCGAAGGTTCGCTGCGCCATCTCTGCCAAGGTGGCACGCTCGGCCGTGTAGTGGAACAGTACCGGGCTGGAGAAGGTCGCGGATTTCTGGCCGAGGCTTTCGACCGAGAGGCGATCGACCGGCCCGCTGGCGTGGCCGTAACAGATCCAGTGGCCGCACATGGCGAGCGCTTCGAAATTCTCGCGCGCGGCGGCCTGGCCCAGGCCGTCATAAATGACGTCGGCGCCGCGGCCACCGGTGGCGTCGTGCAGGGCAGCGGCGAAGCGATAGTCGCGGCCGACGATGACTGCATCGCAGCCAGCCGCGCGGGCCGCGCGGGCCTTGTCGTCGCTCGAGACGGTGCCGATCACCCGCGCGCCCTTGGCCTTGGCCCATTGGCAGAGCAGCAGGCCGACGCCGCCGGCCGCGGCATGGACCAGGACGGTCTCGCCGCCACGCAGCAGGTGAGTGCGGTGCAACAGGTATTCGGCCGTCATGCCCTTCAGCATCAGCGCTGCTGCCGTCTCGTCATCGACCTCGTCAGGCAGCACGACGACCTGGCTCGCGGGCAAGGTGCGCACGCCGACATAGGCGCCGGGCGGCGCGCAGGCATAGGCGACGCGATCGCCCGGCAGCAGGTGGGTGACGCCGTCGCCGACGTCGAGGACCACACCCGCGGCTTCCATGCCGATGGGCGCCGGCGGCTCGATCATCCGGTACTCGCCTTTGCGGATGTAGACGTCGATGTAGTTGACGCCGACGGCTGTGTGCCGGACGCGGACCTCGCCCGGGCCGGGCGCCCTTGCCTCGAGGGAGCGCGCTTGCAGAACCTCGGGACCACCGAAGCGGCTCGCGACCACGCCCTGTGTCGCAAGCGCCTGGCCGCCGACTGCCCGCACCGCTGGTGCTCCGGGCCGGCGGCGCAGGAAGGCGCGCAGGCCCTCGAAGCCGCCTTCGTATACGCCTTTGCCGACAAGGTCGGCGAATTCCTGCTCGCGGCCACGCGGCGTGTCGAAAGTCGACTGCCAGTGCCAGAAGGTGCGGTCGCCGTCGGTGACGCGCTTGAGCTGCACGGTGGCGACGTAGCGCTGCATCGGCAGCGTCGCGTCGAGGATACAGTAGGTAGAGACGTAGTCGTTGTCGGAGAGGGCGAGCAGCTGCTCGCGGATGTGGTTGCCGTCCCGGAGCGTGAATTTGCGCACGCAGCCGACCTGGTCGGAAGGCTCGTCGTTCTCGATCGCCGATTCGGCGACGACCGGATGCCAGGCAGTATGGCTGTTGAAGTCGCGCAGGATCGCCCAGACGCGCTCGATCGGCGCATCGATGATGGCGGACCGCGTGACCCGGATCATTGATCGCGCCACCAGAGCGGCACGCCTCCCGCGAAGAGCGTCAACGACGCACCGCCATCTTCAGAGAATCGAACCCTGCCTGGAAAACACCCTGGCCGATATCGCGCGAGAGCTGTGTCTCGCGGTCGGGGGCGCAGTCGAACTCGGCCCACCATTCGGCGAAGGTGCGGTTGCCGTCGGTCACCGGTGTGAGCTTCAGCGTGGCAACGTAGTTGTCGACGCCCATCGGGCTTTCCAGGATCGAATAGGAGCACTGGTAGTCGTAGTCGGACAGGGTGAGGAGTTGCTCGCGGATCATGCCGCCGTCCTTCAGGCGGAAGTTGCGCACGCAGCCGATCTTGTCGGACGGCAGCCCGCCCTCGATGCGCGATTCGGCGACGAACGGCGTCCATCCGGGCAGCCCGTTGAAGTCGCGGATCCGCGCCCACACCTGTTCGGCCGGCGCATCGATGACGCTCGACGTGTAGACCTTGATCAACGCCTACTCCCCAGGCGGATTGGCCGGCACCGGTGGGCCGCTCGAACCCTGGGTGCGGTCGAGCAGCCCTTGGGCGACGCGGCCGACATCCCCGCCGGCGACCCCGATCTCGCGCAGAAGCTGGTCGATCAGTGGCGCCTGGGCGCGGAAACGCAGCGCCGAGTTCACGACGCTGTCGGCGAGCCCGCTGCCGGCATCGCCGGCGCTGGCGTGGCCTCCACCGCCGCCACCGCCGCCGAAGCCGTCGACATGCAGGATCTTGATGCCCTCGATGCGCTCCATCGGCTTCACCGATTCGCGGATGATGGAGTCGAGCTTGTCGATGAGCCTCAGCCGCATGGCCGAGAGACGGGCGTCGGCCGACAGGAGGTTTTGCGCCTCGTTCATGAGCCGCGTGCCCTCGGCATCGACTTCCAGCCGGATGCGGTTGGCGAGCGCCCGGATCTTCTCGGCGTCGGCCTCGGCCTCCGCCTCGGCGCGCACGGCGGCACCGCGATCGGCGGCCGCGCTCTTTTCGGCCTCGGCGGCGACCCGAAGCCGCAGCGCCTCACGCTCGGCCTCCTGCTGGGCCACGATCAGCTCGACGCTCTTGCGGCGCTGCGCCATCTCGGTCTCGCGCGCGGTGAAGACCTTCTCCTCCTCGGCGACGGCGATGGCGCGGGCCTTGTCGGCTTCGGCCTGCGCGACCGACTGGGCGCGCGACTGCTCGGCGACGGCGACCGCCCGGTCCTGCTCGGCGAGCTCGATCGCCTTGCGGCGCTCGATCTCGAGCTCCTCGACTTCGCGCTCCTTGGCGATGCGCTGCTCCTCGACGGCGCGCTCCGAGGCGATGCGCGCCTGTTCGATGGCCTGCCGCGAGGTGATCTGCGCCCGCTCCGCCTCCTGGTCCTTGTCGGCCCGCTCGCGCGCAACCTGGGCGCGCTGCGCGGCGCGCTGGGTCTCCAGGTCCTGCTCCTGGGCCAACCGGGCGTGCTCGAGCGCCCGGTCGATCTCCAGCGCCTGCCGCTCGGTATCGAGGTTCTTGTTGCGGATCTCGATCATCGTGTCCTGTTCGATGTCGTTGCGGATCTTCTTGCGACGCTCGATCTGCTCGGTGAGGCGCGTCAGGCCCTCGGCATCGAAAGCGTTGGACGGGTTGAAGAATTCCATGGCGGTCTGATCGAGCTGGGTCAGCGACACGGTCTCGAGCTCCAACCCGTTCTGCAGCAGGTCCTCGGCGACGACCGAGCGCACGCGTTTCACATAGTCGCCACGCCGCTCGTGCATCTCCTCCATGGTCATCTCGGCCGCCACGGTGCGCAGCGCATCGACGAACTTGCCCTCGATCAGCTCACGCAGGGCGTCGGGCTGCATCGTGCGCTGGCCGAGCGTCTGGGCGGCGGCGGCGATGGCGTTGTCGGTCGCCTGGACGCGGACATAGAACTCGCTCACCACGTCGACCCGCATGCGATCGCGCGTGATCAGCGCCTTGTCCCGGCCGCGCGCCACCTCCAGGCGCAAGGTGTTCATGTTGACGGGGATGACCTCGTGCACGATCGGCAGCACGAAGGCTCCGCCGTTCATCACGACTTTCTGGCCGGCCAGGCCCGTGCGCACGAAGGCTCTCTCCTTCGAGGAGCGCAGGTAGAGCCAGTTGAACAGCCATACGATGACCGCCACCACGATGGCGACGACGACCAGTCCAAGAACAAAGGTGCCGAATTGGGCTCCACTCATGGCGACCTCCCGCCTATCTCCGGATCTTCTTGAATTGACGCGTGGTTTCGACGAGCGCCTGCTCCGTCGGCAGGCGTTCCATGCTCGAGGCTCCGTAGAAGCCGTGGCATTCGGGGCACTGCGCCAGGATGAACGCTGCATCCGCGGGCGTGGCGATCGGTCCGCCATGGCACAGCACGATAATATCTTTGTTGACCTGATGCGCCGCCGCCGACCAGGCGTTGATGAGCGATGGGCAGTCGGCGAGCTTCAATCCGGTCTCCGCCCCGATGCTGCCGCCCGTGGTCAGGCCCATGTGGCAGACGATGATGTCGGCGCCCGCCTCGGCCATCTCGGTGGCCTCGCGCTCGTTGAACACGTACGGGGTCGTCAGGAGATCGTGCTCGCCCGCGGCATGGATCATCGCGACCTCGTGAGCATAGCCCATCCCGGTCTCCTCCAGGTTCTGGCGGAACCGACCGTCGATGATGCCGACCGTCGGGAAGTTCTGAACGCCGGAGAAGCCGAGCTCGCGCAGGTGGTGGAGGAAGTCGTCGAGGATCAGGAACGGATCGGTGCCGTTGACGCCCGCCAGCACCGGCGTCTTCTTGACCACGGGCAATACCTCCCGCGCCATCTCCAGCACGACGTCGTTGGCGTTGCCGTAGGCCAGCAGGCCGGCGAGCGAGCCGCGGCCGGCCATGCGATAGCGGCCGGAGTTGTAGATGACGATGAGGTCGATGCCGCCCGCCTCCTCGCACTTGGCCGACAGCCCGGTGCCGGCGCCACCGCCGATGATCGGCTCGCCGCGATCGATCATGCCGTGCAGCCGGTCGAGGATGTCATTGCGGGGAATGCGGGCCATGACGCTACCGTGCAGTTGCCGCGGCGCGCGTCAGACGCGTGCCGGCGATGTCGTTGAAGTGAGCGACCAGGGCGTCGATGAAGGCCTGGTCGTTGATGTTGTGCGGCAGCACGACCAGCTTGCGGTCGGTGCCGGGCCGGAAGCCCGACGTCAGCACGTCGAACAGCACCTTGTCGGCCGCAGGATCCCAGAACGGCTTGCCCGGCGCGTCGATCAGCGACACTCCGCCCTGTGGGATCAGGAAGCGGACCGGCCCCTGCATGCGATTGAGCTTGTCGACGAGGAACTCGCCGATGCGGCGGCATTCGTCGGCCGTCGTGCGCATCAGCGTGACGTTGGGATTGTGGATGTGCAGCTTGCGGTCGCGGTAGCGCGCCGGCACCGTGTCCATGGCCCAGAAGTTGATCATGTCGAGTGCGCCGCACGAGCCGACATAGGGCACGCGGCTTCTGATGATGGCATCGAGCCGGCCCGGTCCGGCCGACAGCATGCCGCCGCCGATTTCGTCGGCGATCTCGGTGGTGGTGGCGTCGATCACTCCGGCCAGAAGGCCGGAATCGACGAGCTTCTCCATCGACTGGCCGCCGATGCCGGTGGCGTGGAAAACCAGGCAATCGTAGCGCTCTTCCAGTTGCCTGGTGATGCCCTGCACGCAAGGCGTCGTCACGCCGAACATGGTGAGGCCGACGGCGGGCTTGCTCTGCGACGAAGCCACCGTGCGTCCGGAGTGGGCGATCATGCCGGCGAGCGCGTGCGCGGCATTCGACAGCACCCGCTCGGAGACGCTGTTGATGCCGGACACGTCGGTCACCGAGTGCATCATGCAGATATCCGACGGGCCGACATATGGTTTCACGTCCCCCGAGGCGACGGTCGAGACCATGACCTTGGGGATGCCGATGGGGAGAGCACGCATCGCCCGGGTTGCCAACGCAGTGCCGCCCGACCCTCCGGCGGAGACGATGCCGCCGAGATCGCGGCGCGTCATGACGAAGTGCTCGAAGGCGATGGCCATCTGCGTCACCGCCGAGCCGCGATCGCCGGTGAACACCGCTCGCTCACCATCAGGATGATGTCTCGCCACCTCGCGCGGCGGCACCGATGCCGGCGACGGTGCACCCGAGGTGGCAAGATCGACAGTGACGGTGCGCAGGCCGAGCTTCTCCAGGCAATTGCGCAGGAAACCAAGCTCGCGGCCCTTGGTGTCGAAGGTGCCGGCGATGTAGGCGGCACGGCCGAACGTTGTCGCCACGGGCAGTTCGACCACGCGGGCCTCGCGCCCGGTCCTGGCGAGCGAGGCGGCCGCCGCCTCGAGCGATGGTGGCGCAGCAGCGGGCTCGGCGCGGGCGCTGACGATCTGGTCACGCGGCCCGACCGTGGTATCTGCCGAGTTCCAGCGCGTGAAGGCCCGCACCGCCCGGTCCTCCGGCGCTGGAGGCGAGGCGGCCGAAGGTACTACGGCTTCATCGGACGCGCGCCGTATAGTGAAGATCTGCGTTTCGGCGGGCTGGGCCGCAGGCTCATCGACCGCTGCCTCTTCGCCATTCCCGGTATCCGCGCCGGTCGTTACGCCAAGCAGCCGCTGCTGCAGGTCGCGGTCGGCGGCCAGGTCGGCTGCCGGCATGGTGCGGGCGATGCGGCCGTTCACCATCACCGCGATGGTGTCGGCGACGTCGATTGCCACGCCGAGATTCTGTTCGACCAGCAGGACGGACAGGGCATCCTCGCCGAGCGCCTTGAGGGTCGCGGCGACCTGCTCGACGATCACCGGCGCCAGGCCCTCGGTGGGCTCGTCCATCACCAGAAGCCGCGGGTTGAACAACAGCGCCCGGCCGATCGCGAGCATCTGCTGCTCGCCGCCGGAGAGCTGATAGCCGCCGTTGCCGCGCCGCTCGGCGAGCCGCGGGAAAAGATCATAGACACGCTCGATGGTCCACACGCCGCGATGGGCGCTGCGCTCGGCGAGCCGCAGATGCTCGTCGACGGTTAGCGAGGGCCAGACGCGGCGCCCCTGCGGCACGTAGCCGATGCCCAGCCCCGTGATCGCATGCGGCGCCAGACCCGCGATTTCGATGCCGCTGAGCTTGATGCTGCCGGAGGCCGCCACCAGTCCGGTGATGGCGTTGCACAGCGTCGTCTTCCCCATGCCGTTGCGGCCGACGACGGCCAGGATGCCGCGATCCAGCGTGACCGAGACGTCCTGCACGGCGTGAGCCCGGCCGTAATGGACGTTGAGGTGGTCGACCCGCAGCACGGGCCCGGCTCCCCCTTCGACGCGACGGCGCGAGAACCAGGCCATCAGTGCCGGCCTCCACCCATGTAGATGGCGGCGACCTCGGCGTCGTTCTCGATCTCGTGCGGCGTGCCGTGCTTGAGGACGCGGCCGTTGTGCATGACGGTCACGCGGTCGACCACGCGCAACGCAATGTCGAGATCGTGCTCGATCAGGATGAAGCCCATATGCTCAGGCAGCGCCCGCAGCAGTGTCACCAGCTCACGCCGCTCGGCCGGCGACAAGCCGGCGGCCGGCTCGTCGAACAGGATCAGGCGTGGGGCGCCCGCCAGCGCCATGCCGATCTCGAGCTGGCGCTGCTGACCGTGCGACAGGCTCGAGACCGGACGCTGCGCCACGGTCTGCAGGCGGACGCGCTCCAGCAGCTCTTCGGTCGCGGTGCGCGAGGGATGCGAGCCACGCGCCCGGCGGAAGTCGAAGCGGCCGCGCGCCACGCCGCGGACAGCCAGGAAAAGGTTGTCCCAGACCGTGAGATTTCGGAACAGCAGCGACGACTGATAGGTCCGCCGCAATCCCATGCGGATGCGGTCATAGGCCGCCACCTCCGTGATGTCCTCGCCGAAGAAGCGGACGCGGCCCGCGGTCGCCGGGAAGTCGCCGGTGATGACGTTGAACAAGGTCGTCTTGCCGGCACCGTTGGCCCCGATCACCGCCCGACGCTCGCCCGCCGCCACCGAGAACGAGACGTCCTCGATGGCACGCAGCGCACCGAATGTCCGCGTCACGCCCTCGAGCTCGAGGGCATCACCGGTGGCGAGCTGCGTTTGCGTCGACTCGGAGGTAACCAGGGCCATTGGCCTGTTGCCTTGCAGCCTGCTACGGGCAGTTCGGCACGTCGCGCGAGCCGAGACCCATCTTGTCGAAGTCCTCCTTGGAGAGGTTCAGCCGCTGGTCGACCTTCGGCACGGTCTTCACGACCTTGTTGTAGAAGGTGCCGTCCGGCCCCTTCGCCACTTCGGTGATGAAGGTCGGGCCGATCGCCTGGCGATTCTCGTCGAGCGTGACCTCGCCGGTCGGCGTCTTCAGCTTCAGGTTCTTCAGCGCCTCGCGGTACTTCTCCTGATTGCCCGACAGGTCGCCCTTGACCGCGTCGAGTCCGTCGAGCGCCGCCTTCATGTTTACGTAGTAGACGTAAGCGAACAGCGACGGGCTCGGGAAGCCGTCCTTGAAGTTCGCCTTGTAGTCGGCGACGAACTTCTTCCATTCCGGAGTGTCGATCGAATCGGCCATCGGGCCGGCGGCCGGCGTGCCGAGCAGCGAGTCACGCCGCTTGCCCTTGAAGTTCAGCACCGTCTGGTCGACCGTGATCGAGCCGCCGACCATCGGCTTGTCGCCGCCAGCCTGCTCGTACTGGCTGAGGAAGTTCACGGCGTCGGAGCCGCCCAGCACGACCAGCAAGGCGTCGACGTCCGTCGGCAGCTTGGCGATCACCGAGGAGTAGTCCTTGCCGCCGAGCGGCACCCACGCCTTGTGCGTGACCTTGCCGCCAAGCTTGCAGTAGCCGGCCATGAAGCCCTGCACCTGCGAGTACGGGAAGGCGTAGTCCTCGGCGATCAGCGCCATCTTCTTGTACTTCTTGTCGTTCAGCGCGTAGTCGCCGAGCCCGACCATCCACTGCGCGCCTTCGGTGTTGAAGCGAAAGAAGTTGGGTGACGGGTTCACCAGCGTCGTGGCTTGCGCGCCCGACGAGCCGTTGATGAAGGTGATGCCGGGCTGGGACTTGGAATAGTCCTTCACCGCGATGCCCTCGGAGCCCGACAGCGGTCCGACCATGATCTGGACCTTGTCCTGCTCGACCAGCTTGCGGGTGGCATTGACCGCCACGTCGGGCTTGGCGTCGGACGAGGCCTTGATGATCTCGATCTTCTTGCCGGCCACCATGCCGTTGCGTTCCTTGACCGCCAGCTCTGCACCGCGCATGCCGTCCTGGCCGCCGGCCGCGAACGGGCCTTCGAGCGTGGCCAGCAGGCCGATCTTGATGGTTTCCTGCGCCTGGGCGGCGGCAGAGAGCACGGTCGCAACCGCCGCCCCCGTCAGCAGCCCGACGAATATCGTCATCCGCTTGGTCATTTGGTTTCCTCCTCTTTGCTATGGGCGGCCCAATGGCCGCGCTTGTGAAACGCTTACCGAACGCCACTCATTTCCCCGGACCCGTGTGCGCGCGTCGGTCATGCGACGCGTCGCCCAATCCCTCAGCCCGTCCCACCATCCGAGCAGGCCGTCCTGCGAGAACAGCACGATCACCAGGAAGACCAGACCGATCACCAGGTTGAAACGCTCGCGATCGATCAGGTCGATGGCGAAGTTCTGCAACAGCACGAACACCACCGCGCCGATGAACGGCCCGATGGGATGGCGCATGCCGCCCAGCACGGCGACGATGAGGATGTTGATCATCCAGGAGGTGCCGACCGATCCCGGCGTGATCAGGCCGTTGTACCAGACCAGCAGCACGCCGCCGACCGAGGCGATCAGGCCGGCCACGGCGTAGGCAGCGACGCGGTGCGCCACCGGGCTGAAGCCGAGCGCATTCATGCGGCGCGCATTGTCGCGCACGCCCTGGAGCGCGATGCCGAACGGGGCGCGGATCAGGTACTTCACGAAGAAGTAGCCGGCGAGCGCCCAGAACAGGGCGAGATAGTAGAACGGCATGGGCGCGCGCCAGTCGACGTCGAGCACGACCGGCGGCACGACCTTCTGGAAGCCCTGGAAGCCGTTGAAGATCGCGTAGTTCTGCTGGGCCAGGTAGAAGAACGCCATGCCGATCGCCAGCGTGATCATGATGGTGTAGATGCCCTCGGTGCGCACCGACAGCCAGCCGATCAGGGTGGCGGCGAGCGTGCCGCCCATCACCGCGAGGATCACGACCAGCCACCACGGCCAGCCCAGGCTGATCTCCGGCGTGCCGCTGACGCCGAGAATGGCGACGATATATCCAGCGATGCCGGCCACGGTCATCTGTGCGAGCGACAGCATGCCGCCGTAACCGGCGAGGAAGGTGAGCGACAGGGCGATCAAGCCCAGGGTCAGCGCCTGGCCGCCAATCTGATACGTGAAAAAGGGCGGCACGAGCCAGGGATAGACGAGCACGGCGACAAGCACGAAGACATGGCGCAATCCGATATGGCGCCATGCCTGCAGGATGTTGCTAGGGGAAGGAACAACGGCCGGTGTCGTCGTGGACCGAGGCACCGCCGCCGCCCGCCCGCCCGACCAGTTCCGGCTGGGGGCGGTGAAGTTCATGGCCTTGCGCCAGTGGGCGGCGCTCACGCCCGCCTCCCCAGTATGCCCTGCGGCCGGAAGGCGAGCACCAGCGTCATGATGACGAAAGTGAAGACGATGCCGTAGGTCGGCGCATAGGCGAGGCCGAACTGCTCGGCGAGGCCGACCAGCACGGCGCCCAGCGCGGCGCCCGCCACGCTGCCCATGCCGCCGACGATGACCACGACCAGCGAGGCCAGCAGGTAGCGCGTGTCCTCGCCCGGTGCGATGGACAGCGCCGTGCCGCCGACCACGCCGGCGAAGCCCGCGAGGCCCGCGCCGATCGCAAAGGTGATGGCAAACACCATCTGCACGTTGACGCCCGAGGCCGACAGCATCGCCCGGTCGTCGACGCCGGCGCGGATCATCATGCCGACACGCGTGCGCGCCAGGAACCACCACAATGCGAGGCCGATGACGACGGCCATCGCCAGCAGGACCAGGCGGTAGGTCGCGAACTTGCCGACGATCGGGAGCGTGGTCGAGCCGATGATCCAGCGCGGCGGATCGAACTGGTAGATCTGGCCGCCCCAGATCCACAGCGCCACGTCGGCGGCGATGATCGAGAGCGCGATGGTCGCCATGGTCTGGCGCAGGTCCTGGCCGTGCATGAAGCGGAACACGCCGATCTGCAGCAGCAGGCCCATCAGGGCGGCGAACAGGAAGCCCGCGGCCACCGCCAGGAGCCACGACTCCGAGTACTCGCCGACCACCCAGCCGACGTAGGCGCCCAGCAGATAGAGCGAGCCGTGCGCGAGGTTGACGTTGCGCAGCAGGCCGAACACCAGGGTGAAGCCGCTGGCGACCAGGAAATAGAGCGCTGCCAGCGTCAGGCCGTTCAGTGTGGTGGCGAAGAACAGCCGCTCGTTGTCGACGATGCCCCAGATGGCGAGCGCCAGCAGCGGCAGGCCGAACAGCCAGACCCAGAACCAGCGGCGGAGGAAGGCGATGCCGGTCATGTCGGCCACGTCATCCCGACCGGAGCCGAGCGTAGCGAGGCGAAGTGGAGGGACCTGGTTTGTCGATGCGTCGACAAGAAGAGGTCCCTCGACTGCGCCGCCCTTCGGGCGGCTTCGCTCGGGATGACGAGGAAATTGAGGCGCCAAGCCAGGGATTTCGCATATGGCTCCCCAACCCCCGTCATCCCGACCGGAGCCGAGCGCAGCGAGGCGAAGCGGAGGGACCTTT
>CADECW010000170.1 GCA_902825855.1 uncultured Rhodospirillales bacterium
CTCCGCTTCGCCTCGCTGCGCTCGGCTCCGGTCGGGATGACGGTGGAGAGGCGACGCAGCAACAATACAGTTGCTTCGCTCTGGTCGGGATGACGGAGGTGGGCAGCCACATGCGATAGCCCTGTCCTTGACTCTGGGCGGTCGACGACCGTACAGTTAACTCTATGGTTAACTATCAAGCCGCCGTGCTCGACCGCACCTTCGCCGCCCTGGCCGATCCGACCCGCCGCGCCCTGCTGGCGCGGCTCGACGAGGAGGCGGGCCTCACCGTCAGCGAACTGGCGCGGCCCTTCCCGGTCTCCCTGCCCGCGATCATGAAGCATCTCGACGTCCTGTCGGATGCCGGCCTGATCGAGCGCACCAAGACGGGCCGCACGGTGACCTGCCAGCTCAAGGCCGCGCCCATGGAGCAAGCGATGAACTGGCTCGCCCACTACGAGCGCTACTGGACCGAGCAGCTCGACCGTCTCGCGGCATTCCTGGAGGAAGATTCATGGCAAGCAAGCCCAGCCTCGCCCTCAAGCGGCGCTTCAAAGCGTCGCCGGCGCAGCTCTTCGAGGCCTGGACGCAGCCGCAAAAAATGATCCGCTGGTGGGGCGTCACCGGTCATCCCAAGACGCCCAGCGCCGAGGCCGACGTGAAGGTGGGCGGTCGCTTTCGCGTGCAGTTCCACACGCCGGACGGCGAACACCACAGCGTGAGCGGCGTCTATCGCGAGATCGTGCCGGAGCGAAAGCTGGTCTTCTCGTGGGCCTGGCAGAGCACACCCGAGCGCGAGTCGCAGGTCACGGTCGATCTCAAGCCTGACGGCGAGACCACCATCCTTACCCTGACGCACGAGCAGTTCTTCGACGAGAAGGCGCGCGACGATCATCGCCGCGGCTGGACACTGGCCCTCGACAATCTGGAAAAGGTCTTTCCATGAACGCAGATGCCTTTCGCGCCCCCGTCTCGATGAGCGATGCCGGCGCCAAAGCTGCATTGCTCGACGGGCTGCCGCGGAACGTCGGCGAGCTGGCCGAGGTCGTGCAGGGCGTGCTGATCCACGAGCACATCGCGCCCGCCTACGGCGTCACCCTGTCGGCCGAGCAGCACAAGCAGGCCCACATGCGCAGCGTCGAGCAGATGCTCGACTGCATCGCCCGCCAGGACAGCCGGCCGTTGCCCAAGGCGCGTGCACCGGCGGAGCGCGTGGTCGGCGTCTGCCGGCACTTCACGCTCCTGCATGTCGCCATGCTGCGCCGGCAGGGAATGGCGGCGCGGGCGCGCTGCGGCTTCGGCGCCTATTTCGAGAAAGGCAAGTTCGTCGACCATTGGGTGACGGAATACTGGGATGAGAGCGTTCAACGCTGGCTGCTTGTCGATGCCCAGCTCGACCATCGGCAGCGCGAGCTGTTCGGCATCGACTTCGATCCGCTGGATGTGCCGCGCGATCGGTTCGTGGTGGCAGGCGACGCCTGGCGGATGTGCCGCAGCGGCAAGGCCGATGCGAGCGCATTCGGCATCCTCGACATGCACGGATTTTGGTTCATCGCCGGCAACGTCGTGCGCGACGTCGCCGCGCTCAACAATCACGAGATGCTGCCGTGGGACGTCTGGGGGGCGATGGCTCGGACCGACGCCGAGCTCGACCTGCCCTTCATCGATCGCCTGGCCGAGATCTCGCACGCTCCGGATCGCCACTTCGGTGACCTGCGCGCCATCTACAAGGACGCGCGCATCGCCGTGCCCGGCACGGTGTTCAATGCCGTTCTGAACCGCCCCGATCCCGTCCCCTGAAGGGGCCGAAATCGGGAGAAATCGCCGGAAATTCCTGCTGCCATGGCCGAGGCGGAATGGGTAGACTGCGGGTCAACGCAGGAGGAATTGATGCCCGCCCTTTCGTTGGACCACTGGAATATCTACTGCAAGGATCTCGACGCCACGGTGCGCTTCTACGAGCGCTACGTGGGACTCAAGAACGGCGACCGGCCGCCGTTCCAGTTCCCCGGCGCGTGGATGTACGCCGGCGAAAAGCCGATTCTGCACATCGTCTCGGAGACCGACCGCAAGGATCACGGCAGCGGCGCCATCGACCATGTCGCCATCAACTGCTCGGACATCCGCGGCACGATCGACCAGATCAAGAAGGACGGCGTGCCTTACGAGGTGCGCAAGGTGCCGGCGCGGCCCCTGCAGCAGGTCTTCGTGCACGATCCTGACGGCGTCATGATCGAGCTGAACTTCTGGCACGAGGCCGACGTGCCCGAGCTGCAGGAGACAGGCAAGGCGCCGGTCGCCCGCGACGAGCTTGCCAAGAAGGCGAAGGCCAAGGCCAAAGGCAAGAAGCAGCTCGCGACGGCTAAGTAGTCGTGGGAGTGCGGGCCTCCGGCCCGCTCGCCGATCAATCCAGCGTCAAAGTCTCGCTCAGCCGGCGGAAATAGTCCGCCGGCAGCAGGTCGCGTCCGGCCAGGAGATGGCCGAGATACTCGCGGGTCGGGCGCAAGCCCTCGCCCGTCACCAGCGCCACATAGGTGATCGCCTCGACGATGGCGCCGGTGTCACCGCGCAACACAGGCACGACGCGGCGCTCGTAGTGACCGCCCGCCACGCCTTCGTAGCGATCGAGCAGCTCGAAGCACTCGGCCGGCAGCAGGTTCAACGTCCCGTGCACCGCCTCGCCTGGCGCCACCACGATGTTGCCGGCACCCGCGCCGAGCGGTGCACGCGCCCGCTTGTTGAAGGCGAGTTGCCAGCCGTCCAGGCGTCCCGCAACCCGTTTGCCGGCACCCACGCCCACCGGCTTCAGCCGATCGTCGAACAGGCGAATGGCGTTCATGTTGGAGCCGTAGGCGAAGTACCAGCTCAGACCACCTTCCATACCCGCACTTCCTCGTCGTAGCCGCGGATCGGCAGCGGCCCGAGATCGACCGCGCCGTCGGCGCCCGTCGTGGCGCGGTGCACGGAGCTCGAGACCAGGAGCTGCGCGCCGGTTTCCTTGGTGAGCTGCTCCAGCCGCGCGGCGAGATTAACGGTGTCGCCGATCACCGTGTATTCCTTGCGCCGCGGCGAGCCCACGGTGCCGGTCACCGCCTCGCCGAGATGGATGCCGATGCCGACGCGCAGCCGCCACTGCGGCCGTGCCTCGTTCCAGCGCTCGACCGCTGCCAGCATGGCACGCCCCGCGGCCAAGGCATCGTCCGCCGCTCTGGGATCCGCCAGCGGCGCGCCGAACACCGCGAGGAAGCCGTCGCCCAGGAACTTGTTGATGATGCCGTTGTTGCGATCGACGATGTCGATCATCTCGGCGAAGAAGTCGTTCAGCAGCGCCACGGTCTCGTTGGCCGGCCGCGTCCGGGTCATCGCCGTGAAGCCCCTGATGTCGAGGAACAGCACGCAGACTTCGCGCATCTCGCTCGGCGGATCGGCGTGCGAGGCGAGCAGGCGATCGACCACGGCCGGGGAGACGTGCTGGCCGAACATGTTGGTGATGCGATCGCGCGCGGCTGCGGCAGCGACGGATTTGTCGAACTGCCGGCGCAGGCTGCCGGCAACGATGCCGGCGATCGCACCGGCGGCCAGCAGAAGGATGCTGCGGCTCGCGTTGTAGAGCACGGAGTGCTCGGGGCCGATTGTGGCCCCCAACGGGATGAGCCACACGACGAGCAGGAACTGTTGCACTGCCGCCACCGCGCCGGTCCACAGCGACAGCCAGAAATCGAGCCGCAGGGTCGACAGCAGGATGAACACGAAATAGAGCATCGGCGGCCAGAAACCGAACACCTTTGCCGGCTCCATGTGCCGGCTCAGCGCCAGGATGATGACGCTCGGCAAGCTGGTTTCGATGAAGGCGTTGACGAAGCGGGCATAGCGGGGAAAGTCCCTGTCCCGCGACGCCCGCCAGCGCAGGACGAACAGGACGAGGAATTCATAACAGGCGAAAGGGCCTATGGTGACGAGCGGCTCCCACCATGCGATGCCGCCCTTGAATATCCGCGCCACCAGGTCGGCGAACAGTGTGGCGGCGGTCAGCGTGGTGACGAGCAGACAGGCGAGAACAACCGCCAGGACCTGCACCCGCTGGATCTCGCTGCGCAGGATCTCGCGGCGCAGCTCGCTGGCATAGCCGTCGGGGGTCTCGTCCATCATCGGAGAAGCGAACCTAACCGCCAGCCGCAGGCTCCACAACGGCCGGGCGGGATGGTAGGAACGGGCCATGCCGTTCAAGGAGATCGCGCGCGAATTGCAGGGCAAGGCGGCCAACCTCGCCGTGCGCATGCCGATCGCCTGGGTGAACATCCTGGCCGGCCCGTCGGTGGCGGTCGACGGTCGCACGCTCGACGGCCGCACCCAGTGGCTGCTGCAGCTGCTGGCGCGCAGCGGCCAGCCGCCGGTCGAACAGACCACCGTCCTCGAGGCCCGCGCCGCATACGATGCGTTCATGCTCGAGATGGGCGGCCGCGCCGCGCCGATCGCCGAGATGGTCGACCGTACCATCGCCGGGCCCGCGGGACGGTTGCGCATCCGCATCTACCGCCCAGCCGGCACGGTGGCGCGCCTGCTGCCGGCCATCATGTATCTCCATGGCGGCGGCTGGGTGTTGGGCAGCCTCGAAGGCTACGACCTGGTGTACCGCTACTTCTGCGCCCGCGCCGGATGCGCCCTGGTCGCCGTCGACTATCGACTTGCACCCGAGCACAAGTTCCCCGCCGCTCTCGACGATGCCGTCGCCGCCTACCGCTGGCTGCAGGCCGAGGCGATGGGGCTGGGTATCGATCCGGCGCGTGTCGTGATCGCGGGCGATTCGGCCGGCGGCAATATCGCGACCGTCGCGGCGCAGCTCCTGCGCGGCGAGGAACGTCCGCCCTGCCTGCAATGGCTCATCTTCCCGGCGACTGACTTCAGTTTCGCAACCGCCTCCTTCGGAAGCTGCGGCGAGGGCTTCCTGCTGACCCGGGCGGCCATGCAGTGGTTCCGCGGCCACTATCTCAACGGCGAGGCCGACATCGGCGACCCGCGCGCCTCGCCGCTCAAGGCCGACGATCTTTCCGGCCTGCCGCCGGCGCTGGTCTACACGGCGGGATTCGACCCGCTGCGCGACGAGGGACGGGCCTATGCCGATCGCCTGACGGCCGCCGGCGTGAAGACCATCCACCATGAATTCGACTCGCTGATCCATGGCTTCGTCGGTCTGCGTGGTACTGTGTCGGCCGCGGCGCGGGCGATGGACGACATGGTGGCGGGCCTGCGGCACGAACTGGCGCAACTCGGAAGATGAGCATGGGCGACGACCGCCAAAGCACAGCGGAACTGCGCGAGCGCTCGGGTCGGCGCGAGCAGAACAAGGCCGAGAACCGCACGGCGCTGCTCAAGGCGGCACGCGCGGTCTTCGCCGAGATGGGCTACGGCGCGGCGAGCGTGCGCGACATCGTGCGGCGCACCGACCTCGCCTCCGGCACTTTCTACAACTACTTCAAGGACAAGGACGAGATCTTCGAAGCAGTCGTCGGCGAGTTGACCGGCGAGATCCTGAAGCGGCACCACAACGGCCGCGGCAAGGCGACCACGGCCGAGGCGTTCTTCCGCGCCCACTATGCGGTCTATTTCGAGTTCATCGTCGAGGATGCCGAGCTGCTGGCGCTGGCCCGCAAGAACTTTACCGCCATCCGCACCCTGCTCGACAAGCCGGACGTGCGCGCGCTGGCGCTCGCCCTGAACGACGACATCCGCGCCGCCATCGCCTCCGGCGTCCTGCCGAATGTCGACGTCAGCTACCTCGCCGCCGCGATGGCGGGCGTCGCCTTCGAGATCTCGGTCGTCATGGTGGCGCGCGACCCGGTCGATCCCGCCGGCGCAGCCGAGTTCGCCACGCGCCTGATGATGGGCGGCCTCGACCATGTACCGCGGCGGTGACCTCCGCCGGGAGCCGAAGTCCGATGGGACCTTCGGATAGCGGTCAAGGTTCCTCGCTGCGCGCGGGATGACTGCGCGCTCAGGGCCCCTGCACGATCGGATTGCGCAGCACGCCGATCTTCTCGATCTCGACCTCGCAGACGTCACCCGGCTTCAGCCAGGGCTGCGGGTTGCGCGCCATCGCCACACCCGAGGGTGTGCCGGTGATGATGATGTCACCTGGATCGAGCGTCATGACCTTGGAGAGCTCGTGCACGAGCGTGGGCACGTCGAAGATAAGGTCGTCGGTGTTGCTGTCCTGCATGACCTCGCCGTTGACGCGGGTCATGATGCGCAGCGGCGCCGCCCCCGGCGGCAGCTCGTCCGAAGTGACGATGTCGGGGCCGAAGCCGCCGGTGCCGTCGAAGTTCTTGCCCAGCGTGAACTGGCCGCCCGACTTGCGCTGCCAGTCGCGCACCGAGCCGTCGTTGAAGCAGGCGTAGCCCGCGATGACGCCGAGCGCCTTCTCCTTCGGCACGTTGCGGCACTTCTTGCCGATCACGATGGTGAGCTCGGCCTCCCAGTCGAGCTGGTCGGAGTGGCTCGGCCGCGGCATCTTGCCGTTGTGCGGTGCCAGCGTGTTGTCGAAGCGGCAGAACACCACCGGGTAGGCCGGGATCGGACTGCCGGTCTCCTCGGCGTGCTTGCGGTAGTTGAGCCCGATGCAGAGGATCTTGCCGGGGTTCGGAATCGGGCAGAGATATTTGGCCGACTTCGCCGACACCGCAGCGCCTGCCTTGGGCTTGGCGCAGGCCTTGGCGACCTCGGCCTGGACCTTCTTGCCGCCGGCCAGGATCTCGACGACCGACTTCGGCCCGCGCGGCATCTGCTTGCTGAGGTCGATGATCTTGCCATCGCCAGTCTTGACGCCGACCACCGCCTTGCCGCCGCTCATGATGGTGCAAAGTCGCATTGATTCCCCCCAGAAAATTCCGCGTACTCGGTCGCGGCGTAAACTCCTCCGTCCCGCATCGACGGTCAAGCGCGACGCGGTTTTTCCAGGTTCGAACCATGCGATTTCTGCTTACCCTGGCGGCACTCTGCCTTTCGTTCCCAGCTGGCGCCCAGCTCGTCGTGCCGCTCACCACGCCCGACGGCAGGGTCGCCTGCGCCCAAGGCATGACCGGCGTCGGCCGGCCGCCGAACTGGCAGCCGGTCCCCGATCCCGAAGCGCCCGACGGCTGGGCGCTGGCGGAAACGGCGGCGGATCCCGCCGACCTTCGTTTCCCGCTGTGCATCTCCGCGCAGACGGTGACCCGCGACCTCGATGCCACCTTGCGCTTCAAGCTGATGAGCGGCACCCGAGCCCAGGTCGCCGGCCTCATGTTCCGCGCCCAGAGCGCCAGCGACTACTATGTCGTGCGGGCCAATTCGCTGGACAATTCAGTCCGCCTGTATCGCGTCGAGAAGGCCAAGCGCAGCCAGCTCGCGGCCAAGGAGACGCCGCTCGAGGCCGGCAAATGGCATTCATTGCGAGTGATCGCCGCCAACGACCGCTTCGAGGTGGCGCTCGACGGCAAGCCCCTGTTCGACGTCACCGATCGCAGCCTGCCGCAATCCGGCGCAATGGGCGTGTGGAGCCAGGCCGACAGCGTGACCCGCTATGGCTCCCTGCTGGTGTCGCCGGTGCGCTGACCACGCCACCGTCGTACCGCCGAGGCTTTCCGCAATCGATCACGACGGCGGCCTCCCTTCTTCGAACAGGCGACGGACCACGTTCAGGTCGCCCACGATGTGCAGACAGAGCGCCTCCATCTCGAGCGTCACCGGCAAGAGATCGGGAATCATCACCGTCATCATGCCGGCGGCCGATGCCGCGCGGACGCCGTTGTACGAATCCTCGAGGGCCAGGCAATGCTCGGGCCGCACCCCCAACAGGGCGGCAGCTTTCAGGAAGGGATCGGGGTCCGGCTTGTGGCGCTCGCAGTCGTCATGCGCGACGACATGGTGAAACCGGCCGGCGAGGCCATGCGCTCCCAGATGATGCTCGACGGTCGCACGCGATGACGTCGTGGCGATGGCCCTCGGCATGGCGAGCTGGTCGAGCAGGCCGAGCAGCTCGACGACGCCCGGCTTCAGCGGCAGCTCCCTGTCGACCTTCTCCTGGAAGATCCGCCGCGCGACGTTCCTCAACTCGTCCACGGCGAAGGTCGGGCCGTAGAGCTCGATTAACCGGTTGCGCGTCACCAGCCAGGGGAAGCCGACCGTGCTGCGAAAGAACGCGGAGTCCATCTCATGGCCGAGCTCGGCTGCCGCCGCCAGAGCGGCTTCTTCGTAGAGCCGCTCGGTGTCGAACAGCAGGCCGTCCATGTCGAACACGACGGCCGCTGGGTGCCGCGGAAGCCTCATCGCCGCTGGCCCACGAGGCGGCAGACGGCGTGCAGATCATCCACCACCAGGGTGCACAGGCCGAGGATTTCCTCGGTCGGCGCGATCAGGTCCGGAACCATGACCACCATCATACCCGCCGACGAGGCCGACCGGATGCCATTGTGCGAGTCCTCCAGCGCCAGGCACAGCGCCGGCGCAACACCCAGCCGTTCGGCCGCCCTCAGGAAGGGATCGGGCGACGGCTTGCCGCTGACGTAGTCGCCATGCCCGACGATCGCATGGAAGCGATCGGCCAGACCGAGCGCCGTCAGGTTGCGATGGACCGAAGCATGCGTGTTCGACGTCGCGATCGCCCTTGGCAGGTCGAGTTCATCCAGCAGGTCGAGCAGTTCAGCGACGCCGGGCTTCAGCGGCAGACCTGACGCAACCAGGGCCTGGAAGTGCCGCCCCCACGTCGAGATCAGCGCCTGAAGCGGATAGTCGGCGCCGTAGTGGTCGAGCAGGAAGCGATGGTTCACCTCGCGCGACCTGCCGACCAGCTGCAGGAAGATGTCGTGGCTCATCGCGCATCCGACTTCTCGCGCGGCCGTCACGATCGACTCGGCGTAGAGCCGTTCACTGTCGAACAGCA
Organism: uncultured Rhodospirillales bacterium; assembly: GCA_902825855.1. GTDB lineage: Bacteria > Pseudomonadota > Alphaproteobacteria > Reyranellales > Reyranellaceae > Reyranella. The sequence continues at coordinate 8,894 of CADECW010000170.1, forward strand.
GGCCGTCCATGTCGAAGACAACCGCAGCAGGCTGTCTCGGCAACGTCATCGGCGGGCCGCCAGCAGCGCTTCAGACAGCTCCACGAACCCGGTGCCCGAGCGGCCTGTGGTGATCCAGCGCGGCAGGTGATCCATGTCGGCGGCGAACTCGTGCACGTTGGCGACGCCGACGGCGTTGGGAAAGAAGCCGAACATCGCCGCATCGTTGGGCGAATCGCCCGAGAAGACATAGCGATCTCGCGCGCTCTCGACATCGACGCCGAACAGCTCCGCCATCATCTGCCGGCTGGTGCTGAGCTTGTCGTAGTCGCCGAACCAGCCGTTGACGTGGATCGAGCTCACCTTGGCGTGGGCTCCGTGCTTCTCGAAGATCCGTACGATGCGCAGGATATCGTCGTGCGGCAGCGGCGCCACGTCCTCGCAGAAGTCGATGGCGAGGTCGGCGACGCGATAGGGCTGGTCCGAGGCAATGCCCGCCCCCGCCACCTCGCGCAGCACCTCGGCGCGCACCGTCTCCAGCCGCTGGCGACCATCGGCGCGCTCGGCCTCGCTCTGTACGAAGCGTGTCCTGAGCTTGCGGGCCTTGGCGTCGTGCCACATCCAGAAGGCGCCGTTCTCGCCCACCACGGCGTCGACCGGCCAGAAGCGCGCAATGAGGTCGCACCACCCCGCCGGCCGGCCGGTCACCGGGATCACTCGGAGTCCGGCCTTCTTCAGCGCCTCCATGGCGCCGTAGGCTTCGGCGGTGAGCCGGGAACGGGTCGATATCGTCTCGTCGATGTCGGTCAGCACGCCCTCGATGGCGGCCAGGGTCTCACGCGGACACTGGGCCAGCGGGGTCATTGTCCTAGTCATGGCGACACTTCTTAACATGGCGTCGCCGGCCATACGGGGCTAAAAGCCCGGCCATGCTTCCCCGCTACACCCGGCCACAGATGGCGGCCATCTGGGCGCCCGAGAACCGCTTCCGCATCTGGTTCGAGATCGAGGCACACGCCTGCGACGCCATGGCCGAGTTCGGGATCATCCCCAAGGACGCCGCCAAGGCGATCTGGGAGGGCGGCAGCAAGGCGATGGCCGCCCTGAAGGACGACCCCAAGGGCAACGTCGAGAAGATCGACGCCATCGAGCGGGTGACCAAGCACGACGTGATCGCCTTCCTGACCTGGCTGGGCGAGTTCATCGGTCCATCGTCGCGTTTCGTCCACCAGGGCATGACCTCGTCGGACATCCTGGATACCAGCTTTTCGGTCCAGCTCAGCGAGGCGGCCGACTTGCTGATCGGCGACGTCGACCGGCTGCTGGTCGCGCTGAAGAAGCGCGCCCTGGAGCACCGGGACACGCCGACCATCGGCCGCAGCCACGGCATCCATGCCGAGCCGACCACCTTCGGGGTGAAGCTCGCCGGCCACTACGCCGCCTTCTCCCGCAACCGCGCCCGGCTGGTCGCGGCACGGGCCGAGATCGCGACCTGCGCCATCTCCGGCGCCGTTGGCACCTTCGCCAACGTCGATCCGCGGGTCGAGGAGCACGTCGCCGGGAAGCTCGGGCTCACGGTCGAGCCGGTTTCCACCCAGGTAATCCCGCGCGACCGCCACGCCGTCTTCTTCTCGACATTGGCGATCGTGGCCGCCTCGATCGAGAATCTGGCTACCGAGATCCGTCATCTGCAGCGCACCGAAGTGCGCGAGGCGGAAGAATTCTTCTCGGCCGGCCAGAAGGGCAGCTCGGCGATGCCGCACAAGCGCAACCCCGTGCTCACCGAGAACCTGACGGGGCTGGCCCGCGTCGTGCGCAGCGCCGTCGTCCCGGCGCTGGAAAACGTGACGCTGTGGCACGAGCGCGACATCTCGCACTCCTCGGCCGAGCGCTACATCGCGCCCGACGCCACGGTGACGCTCGACTTCGCGCTCAATCGGCTGACCTCGGTGATCGACCAGCTCGTCGTCTACGGCGACCGCATGAAGGGCAACCTCGATTCGCTGGGCGGGCTGGTATTCTCCCAGCGCGTGATGCTGGCGCTGACCCAGAGGGGCATGAGCCGCGAGGACTCCTATGCGGCGGTCCAGCGCAACGCCATGGAGGCATGGCGCGGCAACGCCTCGTTCCTGGCGCTGTGCCGTGCCGACAAGGAAATCCGACAGGTCCTTGCCGATGACGAGTTGGTCGCGCTGTTCGACATGGGCTACCACACCAAGCATGTCGACACGATCTTCAAGCGCGTGTTCGGGTAGAGGCCGCACGTCATCCCGAGCGAAGCCGCCCGAGCGGCGGCGTAGTCGAGGGACCTCCTCTTGTCGACGCGTCAACAGAAAAGGTCCCTCCACTCCGCGCTTCGCGCTCCGGTCGGGATGACGG
>CADECW010000171.1 GCA_902825855.1 uncultured Rhodospirillales bacterium
AAGGCGAGAATCGGCGTCGCTCTCCTGAAGCATAAGTAAACAACTTCAATAGTTTAGTAATTTGTCCATTGCGTGACCTGCTGCTTGGTCTGCGATTGTGACCAAACCTTGATCGACCCCGTAAGCCCGAAAGTGTCGGACGGCCTCGCAAAGAGCTCGCTTAACTTGCGGTGATCCGCTCCAATTCACTCCGCAATTCGGTGAGGGTCGGGCTACGGCTTTCAGGTGAAAAGTCGACCAGCATGTCGGACGTGCGCAGTTCCGGCACCAACTTGGCCCGGTATATGTGGCCTTCGGCCGCCCCTATGTTGCCAACATTGAGGGCCTCCAGTGCCTGCTTCGTGCAGTGACCCTCCCATCGGCTGGGCTCGAGACCGCGAGTCTCGATTGATCGCAAGAAGCGGCTGACTCGCTCGATCAGCGTAAGTCGACTGACAGGCATCACCAGACCTCCCACAGAATGGTCGACGTCTTGGGCCTCGCCTGATAGCAACCACAATCCTTGCCAACGCAATGTGCGAAAACGCACACGGCCTCAACTTTTCGCCCGCCTTCGGGAAGGGGATCGTTGATCCGACACCAAAAGGGTGCAGTCCAAGCGAAAGGCCGGGCTAGCGCCGGTCGATCACCCGTTTCGCCTTTCCCATCGAGCGCTCGACCGCACCGGGCACTGCGACTTCAACTGTGGCGCTAAGGCCGCACATGCCTTTCAGCCGATCGACGAGTGCCATCTGAGCGCGCGTGGCGACTTCGTCTGCGAGGACGGCTCGCGCCTCGACCCGGACCAGAAGATCGTCCAACGCGCCGCTGCGCGTGAGCTCGATGACGTAGTGCCCGGTCAGCACCGGGTCGCGCAGGATCTGCTCCTCGACCTGGCTCGGGAACAGGTTGACGCCGCGCACGATCAGCATGTCGTCGCTGCGGCCGGTGATCTTGGCCATGCGACGCATCGCCGTGACCGAACCGGGCAACAGGCGCGTGAGGTCGCGTGTGCGGTAGCGCATGACCGGCATCGCTTCCTTGGTCAACGACGTGAAGACCAGCTCTCCGGGTTCACCATCGGCCTTCGCCTCGCCGGTCTCGGGGTCGACGATTTCGGGATAGAAGTGATCCTCCCAGATGGTCGGCCCGTCCTTGCTCTCAACGAACTCGCAGGCCACGCCCGGCCCCATCACTTCGCTCAAGCCATAGATGTCCACGGCGTCGATGCCCAGCCGGCGCTCGATCTCGGCCCGCATGCCTTCGGTCCAGGGCTCGGCACCGAAGATGCCGACGCGCAACGCAGTGTCGCTCGGATCGATGCCCTGACGCTCGAACTCGTCGGCGATCGCCAGCATGTAGGAGGGTGTCATCAGCACCACGCGCGCACCGAACTCGCGGATGAGCTGGACCTGTCGCTCGCCGAAGCCACCTGACATCGGCACCACGGTGCAGCCGAGCCGCTCGGCCCCGTAGTGAGCGCCGAGACCGCCGGTGAACAGGCCGTAGCCGTAAGCGTTGTGGATGATGTCGCCCGGTCGCGCGCCACCGGCATGGAGCGAGCGCGCCATCAGTTCGGCCCACAGATCGATGTCGCGCGCCGAGTAGCCGACCACGGTGGGACGTCCCGTGGTGCCGCTCGAAGCATGGATGCGCACGCACCTTTCGCGCGGGATGGCCAGCATGCCGAAGGGATAGGCGTCGCGCAGGTCGGCCTTCGAGGTGAAGGGAAAGCGCCGCAAATCCTCGAGCCGCCGAAGATCGTCGGGATGCACGCCCGTGCCCGCGCACTTGGCGCGGTACGGCGCCTGGTTGTCATAGGCGTGGCGAAGCGCGGCGCGCAGACGTTTGAGCTGTAACGCGCGAAGCTCTTCGAGCGAAACGGTGATTTCCGGAAACATACACTACCTGAATCCAAAGCGGCGATAGGCATAGCCCAGCCCAATCAGCGCCGCACCGAGGCCGAGGAACGAAAAGACGCGCAGCAGGCCCTGCAGGCCCGCCATGTCGACCAGGAAGACCTTGGCGACCACGACGCAGACCAGCGCCATGCCGGCGTGCCGGAAAGCCGCCGCGTTGCGCAGGAAGCCCAGAGCCAGCAGGGCCACGCCGAACAGCAGCCAGACCGCCGAGTAGACATAGAGCTCGACGCCGGACGCGCCGAGGCCGCTGCGCTCGAAACCGGGATCGAAGAAATGGCGGACCTCGAACGAGACGTAGACGAAGGCCAGGATCGAAGCAGCCGCTTCGGCGAACAGGGCCGCTTGGCGGCTGGGCTCGACATCGATCCAGCGCCGGGCCAGCGCGGCCATCACGGCAGGCAACGCGTAGGCCAGGAACAACCCGTTAGCGATCGGAAGCGGACCGACATCCGCCGTGTCGAAGATTGGATTAGCGATCAGGACCTGCACGATCAGCACCAGCGCCACGGCCAGCGCGCCACTCACCCGCCATGCCCACAGGGCCACGACATCGTGCCGCGTCCGCGCCAGCCAAAGGGCGGCGAGCGCAAAGGAACCCCACACCAGAACGTAGAACGCGCGCTCCATGAACCGCGCCTCGGGAGCCATCATGGAGTCGTGGCGGAAGATGCTGCGGACCTCGAGAGTGAGCAGGACGAAAACGAGCAGCGCGATGGCCGCCTCGGTCGCACGCACCAGCGGCTCGTCACGGGTCGGCCGCAGGAAGCGCAGGCCGACGACCAAGGCCGCGATCGCAAGGCCATAGCCCCACAGGATCCAGTTGAAGATCGGCGTGACGCCGAGCGGATACTTCAGCACTTCGGGATTGAGCACGAAGCGCACGATCACGGCGGCGAGCAGCAGCCAGCACAGCCGTCGCATGGCGTGGAGGCCGAGGTGGGCGGCGATGCCGGCAACGGCCGCGAACTCGACGGCATAGGCCACCGTGATCCATTCGCGGCGCAGTTCCAGGGCGATCGCGATGGCAATGAAGAAGGCGACGCCCGCTGCAAAGTAGCCCAGCGCCTCGGTCGCGCCCGGCATGCTGTCGCGCCAGCGCGCCAGTCGTTCGGCGCCGACCAGGAACGGCAGCGCAAGGGCAATGCCTATCAGGCCCCACGGAGTGCCGGCGGCGGTGGTACGCAGCACGAACCAGCAGAGCAGGAAGTGGGCAAGCGCCGCAGTGACGGCGAGGGCCGCCCAGAAGCCGGGCCGGCCCGCATTCCACAGCAACGCAAAAGCGCCGGCGGCATAGAAGCCGCCGAACGAGATGGCGCGCCAGGCAAAACGCTCGTCATCGAAGCCCGTCCCCAGGCTCGCCGCGTCTGCCCACCAGGCCGCCAGCGTCACGATCGACAGGACCGGCGCCAGGGCGGCGACATACTGGAAACGTGGCGTCCACCGCGCCAGCATGAAAAGGCCAAGCCCGTGCGCGGCCAGGGCGAACCAGCCCGCGGCCTGCTGGCCGTCGTCCTGGATGATGAGAGCAACGATCAGCGCGCCGGTCACGCCGAGCGAAAGCCAGACCATGAGCGCGACGTCGTCGGTCGGATTGGCGTTTTCCTGAAGCCGCCGCCACGTCACCCAGACGAACAGCCCGGCCACCGCCACCAGGAAGAGACCGACCCAGAGGATGCCGCCGGCGAGAGACTGCATCCATAGCAGCGTCCAGAGCGCCGAACCGGCCAGCACGCCCCAACCCAGCGGCCACCATCCGCGCAGTCGGATGACGGCCAGCGTGCCCGCCGCGATTGCCAGCAGGTAGCCGAACAGGACCGGCGTGTTGGGCGTCTCGCTGCCGATGATAGCGGGGCTGACGAATCCGCCGACGAAGGCGAGCCCGGCCACGAAGATGCCATGGCGTAGCGAAATGCCGATCGCGAAGGCCGTCAGCGCCACGGCCCCGCCGCCGGCGGCGACCTTGGAAATCATGTCGTAGAGCGCCACCGCGGAGAACAGCGCGCCGTAAAGTGCGGCGACGCCCGCCGCCGCCAGCGCCTGGGCGACCCGGTCGTCGCGGCTGCGCACGCGCTCGGCGACGCCGATCAGGGCGAAACCGAACAGCGCCGCCAGGATGACCCTGACCTCGGGCGAGAGATAGCCTTCCTCGATCGAATAGCGCACGAGGAACACGGCCGCCAACGCCAGCGTCACTGCACCCACCCAGACGAAGGCGCGCGCGCCCAGACGTTGCTCCCAGCCCACTTGCGCCTCGGCCGCCACAGGCAGCGGCGGTGTGCCAGCAGTCGGCTCCGGCTCGAAGGGCGGCGCCGGAAGTTCGGGCACCGGCTGTTGCAACGACTCTGGCAACGCCCCTGGCAACGACCCTGGCAGCGCCTCCGGCAACTCTTCGGACGGCGGCGCGACGGCTTCGGGCTCGGTCTGGTCGACGAACGGAGGTGGCAGGGATGCTTCCGCGATCTGCCGTTTCAACCGCGCCAGATCGGCGGCCAATCGCTCGTTCTGGTCGCGCAGGCGTCCCGTGCGCACCAGCGCCACGATGGCGATGATCGGTGTGCCGACGGCCCAGGCGATCCCCATGAGGATCAGAAATATCTCTTCCACGGGCCGCCGGTCGCTTCGTTGTTACTCGGCGGCGACCCGCGCAGCCTGGCGGACGAAGGTTGCACGGCTATCTTTCACGGCGACGCCGCGCTTCACGACCATGCGATGGTTCTCCTTGCGAGCAGCGCGCCTGATATCGGCCAGGGCATCGCCGTCGCACAGCACGAAGTCGGCGCAGTTGCCCTCCTTGATGCGGCCCTGGTCGGCAAGCCGCATCAGGTCGGCCGCGCTCGCCGTCGAGAAGAACAGCGAGTCGCGACTCGAGATGCCGATGTCGCACATGTATTCCAACTCGCGCGCATTCTCGCCGTGGCGGTTGTGCGGGGTGCCGGCGTCGGTGCCCATGGCGATCCGCCCGCCCGCCTTGTAGTACATCTTTACCGAAGCGATGTGGCGGTCGAATACGCGGCGCGCCTTCTCGATCACATAGTCGGGGATCGAGCGGTCGCCGTCGTCGTAGCCCTTCAGGATGTTTTTCACCGCAGCCAGCGTCGGCACCAGCCACACGCCGCGCTCCTTCATCTCGGTGATGCACTCCTCGGTCATGAAGATGCCGTGCTCGATCGAATCGATGCCGCCGCGCACGGCATTCAGGATACCGAGCGCACCCTGGGCGTGGCTGGCACAGCATTTGTGGAAGCGATGGGCCTCGCTGATGCCCGCCTTCATCTCCTCGGCCGAGTAGTGCGCATCCTCGGGGTTCACGCCCGGAGTCATGACGCCGCCGGTCGCCATGATCTTGACCAGGTCCGAGCCCGCATGGACTTGCTCGCGCACCGCCTTGATCACCTCGTCGATGCCGTCTGCGACCCGGCCGGTGCGGTTGCCGTGGCCGCCGGTCATGCAGATCATGCGGCCGGCACAGCGCATGGTGGGTCCCAGGAAGCGCCCGCTGTTGAAGGCGTCGCGCAGGGCGAATTCGATATAATCCTTGCCGCCGCAGTCGCGCACGGCGGTGATGCCGCCTTCGAGCGTGTCGCGCATCAGTTCCATGCCGCGCACCGCAATCTGCGCGGCGGTCATGCGGTCCTGCACCGCGCCCGGGTTGCCCTCGGCACCGCTCAGCGAATGGACATGGCAGTCGATGATGCCCGGAATCAGCGTGCCGCCTGCCGTGTCGACCTTGTCGCCCGAGAAGCCTGCGAATTCGGCCGCGGACGCGATGCGCTTGACCCTGCCGTCCTCCTCCAGCACCGCCTGCCCATCGAGAACCTTCTCGCCGTCGAATACGCGACCGCCGGCATACAACGTGGCCATTGACCCATCCTTGAGGTTGAAACCTGACCAGGAGTCTGCCCGTGCGCCTGCCGCACGGCAAGTGCATGCGTCAGCGGCCGGCGGTGTGCTGAGTGCAGCCCAGCGGATCGGCCGGCGTATCGCCGCCCATCGCCTTCAGACGCTCGATCTCGTCGTCGATTCCCACGATGTGCGGATTGTACTTCTTGGCGAGTTCGAAGGCTGCGACGGCGCGCGGATATTCGCCCATTTCGGCGCGGATCATGCCGAGGCCGGAATAGGCGCCGAAATGGCGCGGCTCGCGTTTCACCGTTTCACAAATGTCCGACAGCGACGCCGGGAAGTTGCCGAGCAGCCAATAAGCTGTCGCCCGCTTGTTCCAGGCCTCGGAGAGATCGGGCGCCATTTCGATCAGCTTGCTGAAGGTTTCGACCGATTGCTTGAGCTGGCGTTGCTGCATCTCGGTAATGCCGCGCAGCATCAGCTCGCGCCTCGGCCCCTCCGGCACCATGACCCATTGCTCCCAGATCGCCGCCTCCAGCGACTGGATCGCGACGGGATCGGTCGCCGTCTGCAGTTTGGCAAACAAGGTTTCGAGCATTGTGCTGCTCCCGCCGTTCTGCGCCAGCACATTCGCCCCCAGCATCATGCCAAGCAACGCGACAAGGCAAGTGCGAAGAAGGACCATCTCGTCCTACCTGAGTGCAGGAGGTTTCGGCCCGCCCGTCGCCCAGTCGAGCAGCTCGACGGTGTGCGCGATCGGGATGCCGGTCCCCGAGGCGATATTGCCGATGCAGCCGAAATTGCCTGCAGCAATGACATCGGGCGCCAGGCTCTCGATGTTGGCGACCTTGCGGTCGCGCAACCGGCGGGACAGATCTGGCTGAAGTACCTGATAGGTGCCAGCCCAGCCGCAGCACAAATGGCCCTCGGGCACGTCCTTCACGACGAACCCGGCGTCCGCCAGGAGCTTCTTGGGCTGCTCGATCACCTTCTGGCCATGCTGCATGGAACAGGCTGAATGATAAGCCACGATGAGCGGGCGCGCGGTCACGTTCACGAGACCGACCTCGAGAATGACTTCGCTGACGTCCTTGGCCAGCCTCGCCACCTGCTCGGCGCGCTCCTTCCACTCGGGGTCGTTGACGAACATGGCGCCGTAGTCCTTGACGGTGGTGCCGCAGCCCGACGCATTGATGAGGATGGCGTCGAGGCCGGCACCATCGATCTCGCGCATCCAGGCCTCGATGTTGCGCCTGGCCAGCGCCATTGCCTCCTCGTTGCGGCCGACATGCAGCACCGACGAGCCGCAGCACCCCGAGCCCGCGACGTTCACCACCTCGATGTCGTGGCGGGTCAGGAGCCGCACCGTCGCCTCGTTGACCTCGGGCGCCAGCACCTGCTGGCCGCAGCCCGGCATCAGCGCCACGCGCTTGCGGCGCAGGCCGGCGGCCGGAAACGTCTGTGGCCGATCGACCGGCGATGGTCCCGCCAGCCGGTCGGGTACGGCCTCGAGCATCGCCCGCAGGCGCCGCAGGAACGTCGCACCGCCTGGATCGGCGCTGCGCGCCGGCAGCATGGTCGCGAGCGGCTTGGCGAACCGGCCGAGCACCATGGCCCAGCGGAACAGCGCCGGGCGCGGCATCAGCCAGGCCAGGAGGCCGCGCATCAGCCGATCCGGCAGGGGCCGCTGATAGCGTTCCTCGATGTGATGCCGGCCGTGATCGACCAGGTGCATGTAGTGAACGCCCGAGGGGCAGGTCGTCATGCAGGAGAGGCAGGACAGGCAGCGGTCGACGTGGCGGACCTCCGACGCCGTCGGCGAACGGTCGCCCTCCAACATCGACTTGATGAAGTAGATGCGCCCGCGCGGGCTGTCGCGCTCGTCGCCCAGCAGCACGAAGGTCGGGCAGGTCGCGGTGCAGAAGCCGCAATGCACGCACTTGCGCAGGATGTGCTCGGAGCGCGCGGTCTCTGGATCCGAGAGCTGGGCCAGCGTGAAGTTGGTCTGCATCGCTAGCCCATCCGTCCCGGATTGAAGAGACCCTTGGGATCGAAGCTCTCCTTCACGCGCAGCGCAAGCGCGGCGAGCGCAGCCGGTTGCGGCTGGAACACCGCTACGTTCTTGCGCACCGCTTCGTCGGCCCGCACCAGGGTCGCGTGGCCACTGCCAAGCGCGCCGCGCACGAGCCCCTGGTCGGCATCGGCACTGGGCGGCAAGGCGAGCCAGATCAGGCCGCCCGACCAGTCGTAGAAAGACCGGGCCGTCGGGCGCTGTGCCTTGATGCGCGCCATGACGCCGGGACCTTCGGTCGGCGGACAGGAAAGCTTCCACACGACGGCGGCGTCCGCCGCCAGCGGGGCGGCGTCGCGCACATCCCGCCAGAAGGTGCGGCTTTCCAGCGTACCCAGCTCTTCCATCGCGGCTCCTGCCTCCGCCAGAAGTTCGCGTAGGCCTTTCAGGCGGGCTTCGACCGACGGTGCGACGCCTTCGAGGCGCAGGGCCGTGCGACCATCGACATGGGCAGCGCCGGAGACCTCGTGCGGGCTGCCCATCGCGATGCACATCGCTTTCACCGCGCTGTCGTCGGAAAGTCCATACAGCACCAGCGTGCGCGTCTGGTCGGGCGCGGGCAGCACCTTGACCGATACTTCGTCGAGCACGGCGAGGGTGCCCCAGGAGCCGGCCAGCAACTTGGAGAGGTCATAGCCGGTGACGTTCTTCATCACCTTGCCGCCTGACTTGAAGGACTCGCCACGGCCGTTGACCCCGCTGAAGCCGAGCAGGTGATCGCGCGCCGCGCCGGCCGAGATGCGCCGCGGACCGGCGAGATTGCCCATCACCGCACCCATGAGAGTGCCCTGCCCCGCTTCCCTGCCGAGCAGCGGACCGAGGTCGGGCGGCTCGAACGCCAGCATCTGGTTGCGCTGGGCGAGCAGCGCCTCGACCTCGCGCATGGGCGTGCCGGCGCGCAGGGTGACGACCAGCTCCTCCGGAGCGTAGTCGACGATGCCGGCGATCCCCGACAAATCGAGCACCTGGTCGCAAGTCATCGGCTTGCCGAGCGCGACCTTGCTGCCCTGGCCGCGCACGTCGAGCGTGGCGCCGTCATTCAGCGCCCATTCCACCGCCTGCCGCAGCTCCTTCGAGTCGCGCGGCTTGATCGTGCCGGCCATGCGTCAGAACCGTGGAATGTCGGGGAACGGGATCTTGTTCTGATGCACGACCAGTCGACCGAGCTCGGCGCAGCGCCTCAGCTTGGGGAATACCTTGCCTGGATTGAGGAGATGATCCGGATCGAAGGCGCACTTCACGCGCATCTGCTGGTCGAGGTCGATCTCGGTGAACTGCTCGCCCATGAGGTCGCGCTTCTCGATGCCGACCCCGTGCTCGCCGGTCAGCACGCCACCCACGCGTACACAAAGTCGCAAGATATCGGCACCGAAATCCTCGGCACGTTTCAGTTCGCTGGGATCATTGGCGTCGAACAGGATCAGCGGATGCAAGTTGCCGTCGCCGGCATGGAAGACGTTGACGACGCGCAGGCCGTGCTTCTTCGACATCTGGCGCATCTCGGCCAGCACCTCGACCAGCCGGCCGCGCGGCACCGAGCCGTCGAGGCATATGTAGTCGGGCGAAATCTGGCCGACGGCGGGGAACGCGGCCTTGCGGCCGGCCCAGAACAGCACGCGCTCCTGCTCGTCGCGGCTGACACGGATCGTGGTGGCGCCGCGGCCACGCGCGATGTCGGCGACGCGCTCGACCAGGTAGTCGACCTCGATAGCCGGGCCATCGAGCTCGACGATCAGAAGTCCTTCGACGTCCATCGGATAGCCCGCGCCGACATAGGCCTCGGCGCACTTCACGGCGTCCTTGTCCATCATCTCCATGCCGCCGGGAATGATTCCCGACGCGACGACGGCGGCGACGCAGTCGGCCGCGCCCGATTCGGTCGGGAAACCCAGAAGCACCGCGCGCGCCGTCGAGGGCTTGCGCAGCAGGCGCACCGTCACCTCGGTGACCACGCCGAGAAGCCCCTCGGAGCCTGTCATCAGGCCCAGAAGGTCGTAGCCTCCCGAGTCGAGATGCTTGCCGCCGAGCCGCACGACCTCGCCGGTCATCAGCACCATCTCGATGCCTAGAAGGTTGTTGGTGGTCAGGCCGTATTTCAGGCAGTGCACGCCGCCCGAATTCTCCGCCACGTTGCCGCCGATCGAGCAGGCGATCTGCGAACTGGGGTCGGGGGCGTAGTAGAAGCCTTCGTGCTCGACCGCCTTGGAGATGCCGAGGTTGGTGACGCCGGGTTGCACGGTGGCGCAGCGGTTGCCGTAGTCGATCTCCAGTACTCGATTGAATTTGCCCATCCCCAGCAGGATGGCGTCCCCTACCGGCATGGAGCCGCCCGACAGGGAGGTGCCGGCGCCGCGCGGGACGACCTTGACCTTGTGATCCTGGCAGTAGCGCAGGATGGCGGAGACTTGGCCCACCGCTTCAGGCAGGACCACGACCAGCGGCATCTGACGGTAAGCCGAAAGGGCATCGCACTCGTAGGGGCGCATGCCGTCGAGATCGTCTATGACCCCCTCGCCCGGCACGATCGCCCGCAAGGCGGCCACGATTTCGGACCGGCGGGCGAGAATGGCGGGATCGAGCGGCGGCATCTGCATGCCTCGATCCTTACGACAAATGAAAAAGCGGCGGAAGCCGAGGCTCCCGCCGCTTTTTGGTTGGCGACGACCCTTGCCTCAGCCCTGGCGAGCCTTGAAACGGGGATTGGTCTTGTTGATGACGTAGACACGGCCCTTGCGGCGCACGATGCGGCTGTCCTTGTGGCGCGTCTTCACGGACTTGAGCGAATGGCGGATCTTCATGGTACTTCTCAACAAAGCCCCGGCAGCGCCGGGGGAATTCCGAAAGAGCGCGGAAAATAAGGACCGAAGAGCGCGGCGTCAACCCACAGCTGGCCGAAAATTCATCAATGATCTGAACGGCTTGGCTGCCGGTTGCGGGCCGGGACCGGGCCAGCGCCCGGTCCGGCCCTCCGGATCTCCTAGAAGAAGATATAAGATCGGACCACGACGTTCTTGCGGCAGCGCGCATCGGCCGGCGCGGTCGGATCGATGCAGGCGGTGTGGAAGGACCAGCGCGATACCGAGCCGTCGGTGACGGAGTCGTAGCACTTCAGCATCGAGACCTCGGTCGAGGTCTGCCGGGGAAACCAGTACCATTCGTGGTCCGGTCGGTAGGTGAAGCGGGTCGTCTCGCCGACGCGGTCGTCGTAGATCCGGTAGTTGTTGATGTAGGGCTGGTCGGCGAACGAGGGCCAGGCACAGAGCACGAACGGGAACTGCTCGACCGTCTCCATTGGCTTGGCGAGGTTTATCGACATGAACCGGCGCGACATCTTC
>CADECW010000172.1 GCA_902825855.1 uncultured Rhodospirillales bacterium
GACCGTCTCCATTGGCTTGGCGAGGTTTATCGACATGAACCGGCGCGACATCTTCGCGTCGGCTTCCGCCTCCGTGTAGTTTTGCGGGCGCCCGAAGTTGCGAAGGTTCTTGGTGAGCAACTCTCGGCAACGTACGCGACCCGAGTTGTCGTTCAAGTCGTTGTGCACGAGGTTGACGTAGCGGGCGTTCACGCCGGGGTTCTTGTTGTCCTGGTCTTCCGTGCGGTCGCCCGCGTAGTCCTTGTCGAAGACGTCGTGGTTGTAGACCAGTGCGTCGGTTGCGTCGGGAAAGAAGTCGAGCAGGAGCTTCTCGATCTCGGGGTAGAACACGCGCTCCACTTCCGCCGCGTCGTAGAAATTCGTGCATTTGGACTCGAGGTGAGCCAGCGAGACGCCGAGCCTGTCCATGCACTCGGGGCTGTCGGGCGAGAGGCCCGGGTAGTATTCGCCGATGCGCCGCGCGTCGCGCATCACGTGCGGGAAGTAGAGGTTGCGACGCCGATTGTCTGTTTCGTTCTTGCGCAGTTTCGCCGCGAGTTCGGCACGAGCGGGATCGTGCCAGATCGCGTTGGAAGGTACGATGGAGTACGACGGCCGCTCATGCACGGTATAGGCGAGCGGAAGCACCAGGCCACCTTCCGGGGCCTTTAGGCTGTTCGACTCGCGAATGTACTGCACACACTCGTCGTAGTCGCGGAAGGCAATACCCCACCGGGTCTTGATCGGGCCGGGCGGCGCCTTGTCGATCATGTCGACGACTCGCTCGCCCTCACCCGAGGCGATCTCGGCGAGTGCGTCCTCGAGCGCCTTGGCGGTTCCCGCATCGCCGTCCTGGTCGAACGACATGTAGGAAAGCCCTTCGTTCGCCGCGATGGGCGGCGGCTGCCCTTCTGTGCGCTGCAGCGATGGAACGTAGGGCGACGAAACTGTATTCGCGTCGGCCGCGACATCCTTGAGAAGGCTCATGTGACCTCGCTCCAATTGAACTGTCGAACAGCATAGAGCGTTCCCGTTCACGCTCCTTGTTCGTTTTATCTATCAATTGATAAGAAAACCTCGGCCAATCTAGCCCGTCCGTGCCCCCAGGACCAAGGCTGACAACCGGCAGCGCAGCCGTCTACCCGACGTCCGGAGCCTCCCGGCGGGGTCATCCCGCACCCTTCAGCGCCGCCACGACGTCGGTGAGCTGGTCGAGGCCGGAGGCAATTCCCTCCGCCATGCCGGCTCCGACATGGGTCGCCTTCTGGGCAAGCGAGGCGAACAGCGTGCGGATGGTGAGCAAGGTCCTGTCTTCCATCTCGTCGAAGGTGACGGTCATGATCATTTTCTCCGCGCCGGGCAGCTCGAAGCCGTTGGAGAAGACGATCCGTTGGTTGGGCACGATCTCAAGCTACTCCCCACCGAACGGAGTCTGTTGCTTGCCGGTCGGCCCGGTCATGGCGGCGCGCCATTGGCCGCCCTTGCGGAAGTCCATCTCGCACATCGTCACCGGGTAGCCGACCGGGCCGAACCACTTTTTCAGGTGCTCGGGCTTGCTCCACGCCTCGAACAGGAGCCGCGCCGGCGCGTCGAAGCTGCGCGTGATGATCAGCTCCCGATCGGCCTCCGCCTCACCGGCGCTTGCGTCTGCTGACATTTCGTCCCTCCTTGCGCTTGAGTTCCTTCACGTAGAGGTCGAGCCGGTCGAGGCTCTCCTCCCAGAAGCGGCGATAGTCGCCCAACCAGTCAGCGGCCCCTTCCAATGGCGCCGCGTTCAACCGCACCGGCCGGAACTGTGCCTCACGACCGCGCGACACCAGGCCCGCCCGCTCCAGCACCTTGAGATGCTTGGAAATGGTGGGCTGGCTGAGGTCGGACGGGCCCACCAATTCGTTGACCGTCGCCTCTCCTTCCGCCAGCCGCGCTAGGATCGCGCGGCGCGTGGGGTCGGCGAGCGCAGAGAAGACGAGATCGAGCTGCATCGGCATTTCATATCGCCGTTTGGCTATATTCCTATTTGGTAATATAGGTGCGCCGATCGATGCGTCAAGCCCACCCAATGGTCGAGAATCGCGCTACAGTGGCGCCTCCACGGCCCAGGGGCGGCTTCATGGTCAGGACATCGCGTCGATTTTTCGTCGGCGGAGCGGCGGCGGTCGGCTTCGCCAGCGCCGCGTCGGCCCAGGGCAAGCCGATCCGCGTACTGGTCGGGTTCGCCGCCGGCGGCGGCAACGACGTGATCGCCCGCCTGGTGGCGCAGAAGTTGGGGGAAGGGTCGCTGGGCCAGCAGGTCCTGGTCGACAACAAGACCGGCGCCAGCGGCCTCATAGCGGCCGACATACTCGCCAAGTCACCACCCGATGGCACGACCTTAATGGTGGCTGCACAGACGACCTATGCCGTCGCGCCGCAGCTCTACAAGTCGGTGGCATTCGATGCACCGCGCGACGTCGCAGGCATCTCCCTGCTCGGCGCCTCGCCGCTGGTGCTGGTCGTCAATCCGTCGTTTGCCGCGAAGTCGGCGGGCGAGCTGATCGAGATGGCCAAGGCCAAACCGGGCGCCATCAACTTCGGCTCGGGTGGCGTGGGAACGACTCCGCACATGGCCGCCGAGCTCTTCCTGTTCACGAACGGCATCCGCATGACGCATGTCGCCTATCGCGGCGAGGCCCCGGCCATCGCCGACGTGGTCGCAGGCCAGCTGCCCTTGCTGTTCGCCAACGTCTCGGTGGTGACCGGCCAGGTGAAGGCGGGCACGCTTCGGGCCCTCGCCGTGACGTCACCCAAGCGCGCCGCGGGTCTGCCCGACGTGCCGACGCTCGCCGAAGCGGGCATCAAGGGCGCCGATGTCGAGACCTGGTTCGGTCTCACCGCGCCTGCCGGCACGCCGCGCGAGATCGTGCAGCGCCTGAACGCGGAAGTACGCAAGGCCCTCTCCGCGCCCGACCTGCAGCAGCGCTTCGCAGAACTCAGCCTCTCGGTGACGCCGAGTTCGCCCGAGGAACTCGATTCGCTGATCAGCTCGGAGGCTGTACGCTGGGGCGAGGTCATCCGGCGCGCCAACATCCGCGCGCCCGAATGATACGGCACGACTATTGCGTCGTTTTGGACAAAGGGGAGTAGATCAGTGGCCTTGAGTTCCGATCCGATCGAACTGGAGCTGTTCAAGAACGCCATCTTCTCGATCGCCGACGAGATGGCATTGACGGTGTTCCGCACCACCTACTCCGGCGTCCTCAAGGACAACATGGATTATTCGACGGGCTTCGCCGACGCCGACGGCAAGCTCGCGGCGCAGGGCCTGACCCTGCCCGGCCATCTCGGCTCGGTGCCGACCGCCATGGACGCCATCATGCGCCACTTCAAGAACGACATGGCGCCGGGCGACGTGTTCATCATGAACGATCCATTCGACGGCGGCATGCACCTGCCCGACATCTTCGTCTTCAAGCCGCTGTATCACGAGGGCGAGCGGCTGGCCTTCGCCTGCACCGTCTGCCACCACATCGATGTCGGTGGCCGCGTCGCCGGCTCGAACGCCTCGGACTCGACGGAGATCTACGCCGAAGGTCTGCGCATCGCGCCGATGAAGCTCTACGAGGCCGGCAAGCTCAACAAGACCATCATGACGTTCATCGAAAAGAACGTTCGCCTGCCGGTCCAGCTGTTCGGCGATCTGCGGGCCCAGCTCGCTGCGTGCCACATCGGTGAGACGCAATTCGCCGAGATCGTCGCGCGCTACGGCGCCGAGAAGACGAGGTTCTATCTCAAGGAAGTCATCGACTATGCCGAGCGCCTGACGCGCGCGGCATTGGAGAAGCTGCCCGACGGCGAATGGAGCTTCGAGGACTGGATCGACGACGACGGTGTCGACTACGGCAAGCCGATCCGCCTGTTCGTCACGGTCCGCAAGACGGGCGGCCACATGGTGGTGGACTGGACGGGTACCAACCCGCAGGTCAAGGGCGCCATCAACAATACGCTCTCCTTCACCAAGGCCGCCTCGTACACCGGCGTGCGCTCGGTGCTGCCGCCCGGTATTCCGAACAATGAAGGCGTGTTTCGCGCCATCGAAGTGATCTGCCCGCCCGGCACGGTGGGGAACGGGGTGCTCCCGGCGGCCTGCGCGGCGCGCGGCTTGACCGGCTTTCGCATGGTCGACTGCATGTTCGGGGCGCTTGCCATGATGCTACCCGACAAGGTCAAGGCGGCGGGCGACGGCGGCAACACCGGCATCTCGATCGGCGGCTACGACGCCGAGCGCAAGCCGTTCGTCTATGTCGACTTCACCTGCGGCGCCTGGGGCGCGAGGCCGTGGGCCGACGGTCTCGACGGCAACTCGCATATGTTCGCCAACATGGCCTCACACTCGATCGAGGTCACCGAGGCCGAGCAGCCGATGCAGCTCCTGGCCTACGAGTTCGTCGCCGACCGCGCTGGCGCCGGCAAATACCGTGGCGGCGTGCCGTTCCGGCGCGACTACAGGTTCCTCGAGGATGAGGGGATGCTGCAGGTCCGATCGGACCGCCGTGACCACCGGCCGTTCGGACTTTACGGCGGCAGCCCGGGCGCGCCGTCCGAGAACTACATGAACCCCGACGGCGAGAACCGGCTGTTGCCGTCCAAGCTCACCATGACCATCAGGAAGGGCGAGGTCTTCCGCCACGTGCTGGCCGGCGCCGGCGGCTGGGGCGATCCGCTCGAGCGCGATCCTGCTGCGGTGCTGCGCGATGTCAGGAACGAGCTTCTGTCGCCGCACAAGGCCATGGCCGACTACGGCGTCGTCGTCGATATGGCGACCTGGACGGTCGACGCCGCGGCAACGGCGCGGCGACGCGACGAAATCCGCCGGGCGCGCGGTTGGACCGAGACGCCCAAGGTGCAGTGGGACGACCCGCAACTGCTGCGTCGCGCTGCCGAGTAACCCATGCCTGTCACCTATCGCGCCGGTGTCGATATCGGCGGCACTTTCACGGATATCGTGCTGCTGGGATCGGACGGCTCCGTCCATACCAAGAAGATCTCATCGAGCGTCGGCAACTACGCCCAGGCGATCGTCGACGGGCTGAGCGAGGTCTTTGCCGAGACCGGGCTCGGCGGATCGGTCATCGACGAGATCCGGCACGGCACGACCGTCGCCTCCAACGCCATCCTGGAGCACAAGGGCGCGCGCGTCGGCCTCATCACCACCAAAGGCTTCCGCGACGTGCTGGAGATCCGCACGCTCCGCATGCCGAAGCTCTACGATATCGGCTGGACGAAGCCCGAGCCGCTGGTCGAGCGCTATCTGCGCAAGGTGGTCGACGAGCGCATCGACCATCGCGGCCACGTCGAGCGCCCACTCGATCGCAGCGACGCCGAACGCGCCGTCGACGCGCTGCTGGCCGAGAAAGTCGAGGCGATCGCCGTCTGCTTGCTCAACTCCTTCGCCAATCCCGTCCACGAGGCGATGCTGAAGGAGGTGATCGAGCGCAAGGCCCCTCACCTGCCTAAAAGCCTGTCGTTCGAGGTGCTGCCGGAGATCAAGGAGTACGAGCGCACTTCGACCACGGTGATCAACGCCTATGTGATGCCGATCGTCGCCACCTACCTGCGGGCCCTGCGCAAGGGGCTCGATGCCGGTGGTATCCCGGCGCGCCTGCTGCTGATGCAATCGAACGGCGGCCTGACCACGGATGCCGCCGCGGCCGAGCGGCCGATGAACATCATCGAATCGGGCCCGGCTGGCGGCGTCGTCGGCGCCCAGGCGCTGGCCCGCACCAAGGGACTCGACAAGATCATCACCTTCGACATGGGCGGAACGACGGCCAAGGCCTCGATGGTCGAGCATGGCGAGGTGGCGCGCGCCCAGGAGTATGCCGTGGGTGCCGGCATCATGATCGGCTCGCGCCTGCTGACAGGTGCGGGCTACACGCTGAAAGTGCCGGCGATCGACCTCGCGGAAGTCGGCGCCGGCGGCGGCTCGCATGTCTGGATCGACGGCGGCGGCGCCCTGCAGGCAGGTCCCGAGAGCGCCGGCGCTTCCCCCGGCCCGGTCTGCTACGACCAGGGAGGCACGGTGCCGACGATAACCGACGCCAACGTGCTGCTGGGCTACATCAATCCCGCACACCTGGTGGGCGGTGCGCTGAAGCTGAATGCCGACAAGGCGCGGGCGGTGTTCGCCGAGAAGATCGCCAAGCCGCTCGACATGCCGCTCGAGCGCGCGGCCTACGGCGCCCACCTGATCGTGGCTTCCAACATGATCCGCGCCATCAAGGCGGTATCGACCGAGCGTGGCCGCGATCCGCGCGACTTCGCGCTGTTCGCCTTCGGCGGCAACGGCCCTCTGTTCGCCGCCGGCATGGCAGCGTCGCTCGGCATCAACCGCATCGTCGTGCCGCCGTCGGCCGGCCTGTTCTCTTCATTCGGCCTGCTCTATGCCGACGTCGAACATCATTACGCGCGCACCTTCCGCCGCCTGCTGCGGCAGGCCGATCTCGGCGAGATCGGCACCGCATGGGCAGCCCTGGCGAAGCAGGCCGGCGACCAACTCGCCTCCGAGGGCTTCATCGGCGCGAACGCCCGCCTGCGCCGTTCGGCCGCCCTGCACTACAAAGGCCAGAGCTACGAACTGACGGTACCCGTGCCGGACGGTCCGATCGACGCGCACATGGCGAAACATCTGGAGCAGGCCTTCGCCGAGGAACACGAGCGCATGTACGGCCACCGCGCCGGTCCCGACGAGCCGGTCGAACTGGTGGCGATCCAGCTGGTCGGCGCCGGTCTGCGCGAGGGTCCCGGCGTGCCCCAGAGCGTTGCGCCGAGCCGCCGCAACGGCGGCAAATCCACCTCACGCAAGGCATATTTCGGCGACGAGTCCGGCTGGCTGGAAACACCCGTGTTGAGCCGCGCCGATCTCGACGGCCCACGCAGGGGCCCGCTGATCGTCGAGGAATACGACTCGACCTGCGTCGTCCCGCCTGGCGCCCGCGCCGAGCGCGACGCGGCAGGCAACATCGTCGTCACTCTATAGATGTATCGGGCCGTCAGCCTCCGGCTCAGCCGAACCACCTCGGCAGAAGCATCACGATGTCGGGCCACAGGCAGATCATGGCGATCATCAAGAGGAGCGCCACGACGAACGGCGCCGAGCCGCGCTCGACATCGGTCAGGCGGCCGCGGCCGCGGATGCCATGGATGACGAACAGGTTGATGCCAAAGGGTGGCGTCACCATCGCTGTCTGGATCAGCAGCACGATCAGCACGCCGTACCACACCGGGTCGTAGCCCGCCTGGACGATCAGCGGCGTCGTGATCGGGATGGTCGAGATCATCATGGAGAGCTCCTCCATGAAGGTGCCCAGCACCAGATAGAGCACGATCACCGCCGACAGGACCTGGACCGGCGTCATCTGGTACTGCGTGATCAACTTGCTGAGCTGCTGGGTGAGCCCGATGGTCTGGATGATGACGTTGAGAAAAAACGCGCCGACCAGGATGGCCACTACCATGGCCGTCGTGCGCACCGTGGCCTCGCAGACGTCGCGCAGCATGGCCCACGACAGTCGCCGCCGCCAGGCGGTGATAACGAGCGCGCCGACAATGCCGACAGCAGCCGATTCGGTGGCCGTGGCGATGCCGAAGAAGATCGCACCGATCACGATCATCAGCAGCACCAGGGGCGGCAGGAGGTCGGGCAGCGTGCGCATGCGCTCGGGCCAGCTCGTCTCGACCTTGCGGCCGCCCCACACCGGCCGCCACCAGCAGGCGATCAGCACGACCAGGCTGAACAGGACCGTGAGGATGAAACCCGGAATGAACCCGCCGAGATAGAGCTTGGGTACCGAGGTATCGGTCATCACGCCGTAGATGATCATGTTGATCGAGGGCGGGATCAGGATGCCGAGCGTACCGCCGGCCGCCAGCGTGCCGAGGAACAGCGATTCGTTGTACTTGTTCTTGTCGATCTCGCCCATCGCCACGACGCCGATGGTCGCCGCCGTGGCCACGCTCGAGCCCGAGACCGAGCCGAACAGCGCGCACGAGCCGATGTTGGAATGCATCAGGCCGCCCGGCAGCCAGGACAGCCATTGCGTCAGCGCAGCGTACATGCGCTCGGCGATGCCTGAGCGCAACAGGATCTCGCCGAACATGATGTAGAACGGGATCGCCGTCAGGATGAAGTTGCTGGTGGTCGACCAGGAAAGCTCGCCCAGGATGCGCTGCATGGGCATCGACGAATAGATCTGGTTCAGGAGCACGCCGGTCAGGCCCATGCCGGCGGCGACGGCGATCGAGCTGCCGAGGATAAGCAGCAGGATGACGAGCGAGACGGCGGCGGTCATTCCTTCCTCTCCTGCTGAAAGGCGTGTTCGACGTTCAACACCTCCTCCTGCGCCTCGTCGACGGCCGACTTCGATCCGATCAGCGCGAACAGCGTGGGCAGGTCACCACGCAGCAGGGCGGCGACGGCGCGCGCCAGAAGCAGCAGCGCCACCATGACGAAGAAAACCAGGCCCGCGAACCACAACCCCTGCGGCACGACCAGCGGCGCCTCGATCTCGGACAGCGAATGCGAGTTGGACTGGAACGACTGCCAGACCACGCCCCAGGCGTACCAGGTGACGAGCGCGATGAAGAAGGCGAAGACGGCCAGGCTCGTCAGGTCGAGCACTGCCCGCAGGCTGGGCCGCACGCGGCAATAGACGGTGTCGATGCGGATGTGGGAGCGATGAAACAGCGCCGAGGAGAAGCCCCAGGCGCTGGCGATGGCAAGCGCATAGCCCGACAGCTCGTCCGCGCCGCCCAGGGTCCAGGCGAACAGGTAGCGCGTGGTGATGTCGATGCAGACCAGCACCGACGCGATGAGCAGGAGCGCACCGCCGGCGATAGCGCCAACTCGCGAGATGCCTTCCGCGGCCGTCTGCAGGCGTTTCATGTCTTCCGGAGCGCCCGCCTTACGGCCACCGCAGTGCTCAAGGCGCCGGCGCCTTGAGCCCGAGCGCCTTGCCGACCGTCTCGTTCCACTCCTTGGTACACTCGCCGCCGCAGCGCTTGGCCCAGCCGGCCAGCACCGCCCCCTCGACCAGCTTCTTGTGCGTCTCGGCCTCTTCGGGCTTCACAGGCACGATGGTGGTCTTGGCAAGCTTGCCCATGGTGCAGGGCTGCTGGCCGGTGTTGCAGTTCTCGGCCTCTCCGGTCGTCGTCTTGATGGTGGCCCACATCTTGTCCTCGTAGGCCTTGAACTGCTCGAGCAGGAAGGCCTGCGTCTTGGGATCGAGTCGCTTCCAGCTGTCGAGGTTGACCGCCAGCACGTTGATGCTCCAGCCGAGCGACATCGGGTAGATCGACTTGGTGACCTCGGCCCAGCCCGCCGTGTTGCCCGACAGGCTGCCGGTGACGCCGCAATCGACCACGCCGGCCGACAGCGCCGGCACGACCTCGGCGAAGGCCATGCTGACCG
This sequence comes from uncultured Rhodospirillales bacterium, assembly GCA_902825855.1. Classification (GTDB taxonomy): domain Bacteria; phylum Pseudomonadota; class Alphaproteobacteria; order Reyranellales; family Reyranellaceae; genus Reyranella. The sequence goes on from CADECW010000172.1 coordinate 9,425, forward strand.
AGGTGGCGCCGAGCCCGCCCAGGAAATCGCGCATGGTGTTGTTGAAGACCCGCACCTTCTTGCCCTTGAAGGCGGCGAGCCCGCCGATCACGTCCTTGCACCAGAAGACCTGGGGCGTGTTGCCGCCGAAGGCGAGCAGCTTCGCGTTCCAGTTCTTCTGCATCTGTCGGTCGATCACGGCGCGGTAGGCGCTGCAGGCGGCACGTGCCTTGTCGGGATCCAGGGTGAGCCCGGCGAGATCGCAGGCCTCGAAGCGCGGATCGTCGCCCGCCATCTTGGAGATGTCCATGGCGGCGAAATCCATCACGCCGAGCTTGAGCAGCCGGAGCATCGTCTTGTCGTCGATGCCCATCTGGTCGAGTGGTGTGACGTCGACCGTGATCGCGCCCTTCGACGCCTCAGGGATCGTCTTGCGCCAGAACGGCAGCTCATCATGGATCGAAACGGGCGTCGGGCTGTTCAGCCCGATCACCTTGAACTGGCTCTTCGGCAGATCCTGCGCAGCGGCGCCAGAAGCGAGAGCGGCCGTCAGCACCAGTCCCGCCAACCATCGATTCAGCATGTCAGCCCCCTTCTTCCCCGTTGCCATTCCAAGTCAGCAAAATGCATGCCACGCAATTTCGTGCTCAACTCGCGACGTCTTAACTCGAAACGGAACACATGCAATGTCGATCCTGACCCTCACCCAAGCCAACAAGATCGTCGAGGTGGCTCTCGCCAAGGCGCGCGAGATGAAGATCAAGCCCCTCGCCGTCGTCGTGCTCGACCAGTCGGGTCATGTGAAGTCGCTTCAGCGCGAAGACGGCGCCAGCATGTTCCGCTGCGACGTCGCCATTGGCAAGGCGTACGCTTCAGTCGGCATGGGCGTGGCGAGCCGCACGCTGCTGGCTCGGGCCAAGGAGAATCCGCAGTTCTTTGGGGCGCTCTCGGCAACGGCGCAGGGCAAGTTCCTGCCCCAGACCGGAGCGGTGGTGATCAAGGACAAGGACGGCAACGTGCTGGGCGCCGCCGGAGCGAGCGGCGGCACGGGCGACGAGGACGAGGCGGTCTGCATCGCCGGCGTCGAGGCGGCGGGACTGGCGAGCGGATAGTCGCGAATATTCGAGCTCTTCCGGACCGCCGGCCTGTGGCCCGCTGACGAACTATCAGGCCAGCAGGACACCGGCGGTCCGGAAGATCATCGGGCTGCGCATCACTCCTCCGGCTCCGTCGTGAATTCCAGTGGATGGCCGTTCTGGCGGCCGGCGTTGGTGCCTTCCGTCGCCTTGCTCTCGGCGATGTCCCGGGTGAAGGCGGCGACGACGCAGGCGCCGCGCTGGTGGGCCGTCATCATGATGCGATGGGCCTGGTCCTCGCTCATGTGGAATACCATCATCAACACCGCGGTCACGAACTCACGCGGCGTGTAGTCGTCGTTGATCAGGATCACTTTGTAGAGGCGCGGCTGCTCGATCTTGGGCTTGGCGATGGTATCGGGCTTGACGTCGATATCGCTCATCGGCCGTCTCCTGG
>CADECW010000173.1 GCA_902825855.1 uncultured Rhodospirillales bacterium
ATCGCAATCGGCGCGGGCGTCGGTACCTTGCAGATCGAGGACGCAAAGGAGCCCGCCGAATAAGGGAAGCCGGGGTGAGCCTGCTCGCCACCAGTTTATGGTGGCTGCCCCCGTGCCCTCTTCGCGGCTCCGAGGTAACGACTCGGCCTCAGGCGCCGTCGCGGTCGCCGATGAGATAGATGGGCGCCTCCTCCCCAGGAAAGGGCTTCGGTGATCCGTCGCGCGACCCGCTCTGCCACGCAGCCAGGTCCACCCGGTGTTGACGACAATTTAGGCTGGCACCGCATTGCGAGCGTATTGGTGCTCCGTTCAAGGGCTCGGAACGGGGGGCTGCAACGGTCTGCGCCCGATGCTATGCGAAAGACATGACTGCAAAGTTGCGCGACAGGCTCCAGCGCCTCTACTTTGGGGACGACGAAGGGGCACGTCGGTTCCGCTATTGTCTGGTCGCCTTCGACATCACCACCCTTTTGGTGTTTCTCCTCTCTTCGTTCGCTAGTGAAGAGCTGTGGATGATCGCTCTGGACGTTGTCATGGCCGTCCTGCTGTCGGTTGAGTTCGCCGCACGTCTCTACGCCGAACCGGCTCGGAAGGAATTCCTTCTCAGCTTTGCCACCTTGGCAGACCTCGTGGTGATCCTTTCGCTTCTGCTCGCGGCATTTGTCGAAAACCTCGCCTTCATGCGCATAGTGCGAGCCCTGCGGCTACTTCGGTCGTACCACCTGCTGCGCGACCTGCGAGCGGACTCCTCTTGGTTTCGCCTGCACGAAGACGTCATCCAGCGCACTGTGAATCTCGGCGTATTCATCTTTATTGTCACGTCAGTGGTGTACGTTACCCAGCACGTGGTCAACCCGAAGATCTCGAACTATGTGGATGCGCTCTATTTTACCGTTACTACCCTCACGACCACCGGGTTTGGCGACATTACGCTTGAAGGCGTTGGCGGGCGTCTGCTCGTGGTCATCGTTATGTTTGTGGGAGTTGGTCTCTTCCTGAGACTTCTCCAGGCCATCTTCCATCCTTACAAGGTTCGTTTCGAATGCCCGGACTGCGGGTTGCTTGTGCACGACATCGATGCCGTCCATTGTAAGCACTGCGGGCGCATCCTGCATATTCGCAACGAGGGAGTGCCGTGAGCCGGTAATCCTGTGGAAACTAACGCAGTTACTGCTTCAACTCGGCACGCTTCTTTTTTTGTGCCAACCTCTGTGAGTTAGGCGGCGGCGCCAGCATTCGTTTTACGGCCGCGTCATGAGCCGGATTGAGTTTTGTAGGAAACGGCTTCGGTACCACAGCTGCCATCTGGCCTCCCATAGAGCATCCCCGTTGGATGCGCTGTTTGTTCAGTAGGCTAGGACGGATGACCCGCTGCCGTCAAAGTATGCTTCGCCGGATGCGGAAGCCCGGTGGCGCCTGAAATAGTACAAATACTTCGGAGGTAGCCTTTGGTCGTCAGGGATACTTTGGATCTATCGCCCGAGAACTTTTGGTGGGTGTTCCTTGCGTCAACGCCGACTCGTAACCGGTACCTTGCCGAGCTCGCTCAAATACCCTGCAGTCTAGGGTGGCGAGATGGATCGCCCTACTCTACAGAGCTTGCTGCACGAGGCCGACGGCCGGGTGCAGCAGCTTGAGCTGAACGTCGCCTTTCAGCGCAAGTTGATGGGGACACTGAATCAGGGTGATCATGACGTTGAGGCAGCGAAGATGTCTCCAAGTTGCTTGAGGCCCAGGCGCGTCGAGGCCCTGGCAGAATCAAGTGGGAGGTCGAGCAGGTGATCATTCGCATGGCCGGCGACAACTGCAACTGGGCCTATGACCGAATTGCGGGCGCGCCGGCCGATTCTCGGGCACAAGGTTTGCGATCAACGGTCGGCAATCTCTTGCGGCGCCGCGAGCGGCCATCGGCACGATAGCGGATTTGGTGACCGACTAAGTGCTGTCCTTCGTTCACTCAATAGCCGAAGGATCGACATCGGCGGGACTACCGTAAATCCCCAATGAGGCGCGATCAATGGCCTGGACGCGACCACATTCATCGTTCCTTGAGACCCTATCAGCAGCGTTTGTCTCGAAGATGCTTCAATGGCTTTGCAATGCGAGGAGGCTTTGCTGATAGGAGCTTTTTGCGCGCAGATCAGCTTTCATGCCCGGCGGCACTTTGAGTTTCGCGACTTCGCTGGACGCAAACATCTTCCTCTTCATGCGATGCTCCTTGTCTCCCGCTTGAAGCTCCAACCTCTGATAGAATGGCCATGAGAGGCATGGGCGACCCGAACAAAATGACATGAAGGTCATGTAACGTATCACACGAGATCGAGTTCATTGATGGCGACATTATGGCGAGACCAGTTGCTGGCGAGATTTAATTCATTACAGAACCCGGCTAAGGATCCGTAAGGCGTGCTCGACATTGCTGTTGACGGCCGGCATCATTTTTGGCGATTGCCCGAAGAGGCAAAAAGGGAGGCATCCGGAACCGTTGACCGGCTGCTGTGATGCAAGCAGCGCGCCTGACACAGAACAGTGCTGAGCGCGGGGTGAGTTGCTGGGCGACTTGGATACGGAAGAGGATCAATGTGCACACCAATGGAGTTCGCGAATGCTGCCGGCGCAATATCCCTGCCATTCCCAATCCGATTGGCGCGGACGTGACGACATCCTATGGCATCGGACAAGGGTACAAGCGCACAGTACTCAAATTTGCGCAGTGTCCGGTGTACGGATCGGTTTGGATGACAGTGACCCAGGATGGTTCTGATCATCAAGACACGTTTCGCACCCGGCTGAGCAGGGACATCATCTGATACTTCGGTTCTTGGCATCTGGCGAATGATTGGCATCGTACTGGTGACCCACGGCAACTTGGCGCGTGAATTCATCGCCGCTCTGGAACATGTCGTGGGGCCACAGCAATGCGTCGCGGCAGTCTGCATCGGCGCCGACGACGACATGGAAAAGCGGCGCGCCGAGATCCTGGAGAGCGCCAAGGCCTGCGACACCGGCGATGGCGTGATCGTGCTGACCGACATGTTCGGTGGCACGCCGTCAAACCTCGCTATCTCGATCATGGAACAGGCGCACATCGAGGTGCTGGCCGGCGTCAACCTGCCGATGCTGGTGAAGCTCGCCTCGGTGCGCACCCGGCCGATCGCCGAGGCCGTGCGCATGGCGCAGGAGGCGGGCCACAAGTACATCACCGTCGCCTCGCGCCTGCTCGACACACATCGTTCGCCGTAGTGCCTGCCATGAGACACTTCAGTGATAGGTAGGCCTTGACCAGGGAGGCTTCCTTGAGGCGACCGCAGAAGACGGTAGCTGCGGAAGGTTGGTCAGGCGGCCTTCGGCTTGGTCGAAGGCCGCCATTCTGGCTTGGACGCGTCGACATCTCGAACCGGGTGCACTCTGGACGCAGGAAGCGAAGGGCCGGCAAATGTCTCCTGACAACTACCGCATCACCGAATCCATAGAGGGATCGAAAATGACGGCAGATGACTTCCTTCTAATATTCATCGCATTTGGCGGATTTCTGATCTTCGCGAGTGTTTTTTGGGCTTTCGCACTTGTCGCCGATCGAGCGCGGAACAAGAAGCGCGGTCCGGATGTGCGGCCCGACCCCAACTCGCCCGACGTTTCAAGTGGCCAGAATGGGCCTGGGCGATCTGGCCGCGCCAACGACTTTTATCGTCGCTTTGCTGCCTTGGCCGCAAGGTATCAGGCTAAACATTCGGATGTCGCAGATGCTCGCACGAGGCGATGCTTGACTGGTAACAAGCAGGCCCAAATCGAAATGCTCGAAGTATTGGACGTTCTTCGACCGCCAAGTGTGCGATGAGCAAATACGCGCGCCAACTGTTCCTCGTCATCGTGACGCATTGCTTGACGTTGTCCGTTGCCGCCCAAACAGTCGTCGATAGTGATTCTATCGAACTAGATGGCAGGACCTTCCGGCTGTACGGCATAGATGCACCGGACGACGGACAAATCTGCTCGGACGGATGGCCAGCAGCATATGAGGCCGAAGCTTATCTCGCCGACTTGGTCGAAGGGAAAACAGTGACCTGCATGCCGGTCGGTCTTCCACAAAAGAGCAGAATGCACGCCATCTGCCGGGCAGACGGCGTCGACTTGGGCGCCGCCATGGTAACAGGGGGCATGGCCTACGCATTCGTTCCCTATTCGGTCAGGTACATAACTCAGGAAGAAGCGGCGGTCAGTGCGAGTCGAGGGGTGCACGGACACAAATGCCTTGCCCCTTGGGAATGGCGAGCGCGCATTCAAGAGTCTGAGTGACTTCCTCGGCGTCTCCGCACTCCGTCAGTGCGATGTCGTCGTGGCCTCAGCGCCAGCAAGGGCGCCCTCCAAATTGCATCCGCAACCACGGCGGCGGCAATCAACGCTTATCCCATGTCGTCATCCTTCTCCATCTTCCGCAATCGTCCGGGACACGAGTCACTCAACGCCACTGCGCCGCACGCGTCCCTAATCTTACTGAGTCATTAAGCCACAGTGGCAAGCAGGACACCTGCCAAGTTGCGGTGTGTCGCTGTCGCTGGCCAATGCTGGGGCAAGCCGGTCGCCAATCCTTGTATCTGCCTGAGGCTTGGGCCTCGGACATGGCTCTTCGCAAGAAGGCAGGCGTGCCCGAGGAGATCGGCTTTCAGACCAAGATCGCGATCACGCGCGATCAGATCCGTGCCGCCCACGCAGCGGGCCTGCCCGGGGACCTGTGCCGATGGATGCGGGTTACGGTCCTCATAGCGATCTGCGCACGGCGGTCACGGCGCTTGGCCTGGCCTATGTTGGTCGAACACCACGGTGTGGGCGCCCGGCAGCGGGCCGTTGCCGCCCAAGCCCTCGACGCCGGGCCGGGGCCAACCAACCAAGCGGCTGCGCCGCGACGCGGAGCATCAGCCGGTCCACATCAAGGTCCTTGCCTCTTCAGCCTTCCGAGCATGGCGAACGATCACCTGGCGAGAGGGAACGAAGGGAGCGCTCAGATCGCGCTTTGCGCGCCTGCGGGTTCGTATCGTCAAGCGCGACTTCGAGCGCAGCTAGCCCTGGCCGGAGGAATGGTTGTTGATCGAATGGCCAAAGGCGAGAAGCAGCCGACAAAGTATTGGCTGTCGACTTTGCCCAAGAAAAATCGGCTTTGCCCGCCTGGTCGATCTCGCCGAATTGCGCTGACGCATCGAACGCGCTATTCAGGAACTCAAGCAGGAGATCGGGCTCGGCCACTATGAGGGCTGCGGCTGGGCGTGGCTTCATCATCACGCCACCCTCCGCATTGCCGCCTACGGGTTCCTGATCTTCGAGCGGGAGACGATTCCCCCGTCAGCAGCTCGTCGCGCCCCGCCGCTCGCGCAACTTGACCTACCCCAAGGTTTACCGACCCAGAGTAGCAGCCACTGCGCCCTGAACGGCATGTCACCAACTCGATTGCCACCATGCGTCGCCGATTGATCGATGCCATCGTCGCCTCTTTGCCACGATGTCACGCAAAAATACCAACTACGCTTATCGCACAGCAAGACTAGAGACGGGGAAATTCCGCCATCAGGCCCTTGACAGTAGTTCGGCGTTACCCTGCGCGCGTGTTCGTGCAAGCTAACTTCGTCGCTTCATCAAGCGATCGGCTCGGTCGGTCACTGCCGTCAATCTGCTGGTTCCTATTTTGGGTGAAGGAACGTCGACGAAGCGACGCGTATCTCGCCCACCTCCTCGATTTCAACGCGACGCCAAGTATGGCACGGGATTCCATTGCAAACAGCAAGTCGTTGCCGACTCTGGGCAGTGCGAATGGTCGAATAGCGGAATATTTTACACGCTCAAAGACCAGCCGCGGTTCAGTGATAGACGAACAGCGGCACCTTCACCTGGTCGAATAGGCGCCGGGTGCTCGAGCCGAAGAGGATCTCACGAAAGCCACGATGCCCGAAGGCTCCCATGACGAGCAAGCGGGAGCCAATCTCTGCCGCACGCTTCAACAAGACGTTTGCCGGATGGTCAGACGATTCGACGGCTTCGGGATTGGCGGCGATGCCCTGGGCCTCCAGATACGCCCGAGCCCGCTCGGCGACGGCCACGGCAGCCGAATGGTCGGACGAGATTGACAGGACGCGAGCCTCCGAGGATCCGAAGATCCCCAACTGAGCTGCTATCTGCAGAGCCTTCGCGGCTGGCGCACTGCCATCGTATGCGACTAGCACAGGCCCCGACTCAACGTTCTCCGGACCGCTCACCACGACCGGACGGCTTCCCTTGGCGATGATGTGTTCGACAAGCGGCGTCACCCCCTTGAGCGACTCAAGATGAAACTCGGCGTCACATCCGGTGACGACGAGATCGCACGTCTCGATCATCCGAAGCAGGCCATCGCGGACGTCGGTCTTCAAGGTCAGGCAGGGCGCCTCCATTCCCATGTCCGCGAAGGAACGCCGGAACAACGCTGGCAGCTCCGCAACGCGCACACGCCGCTCCTCCCCCAGGGTCCCCCGATGCTGAAGCCGATCATAGGCATGCTGCACGCCGCCAATGGGGATGGGTTCGACTCGATCGAGATCGCTGAATTCAAGGGCAGTCACGCCCCGGACCGTGGCCCCGCACTGTCGAGCCAGCGCGGCGGCAAGCCCTCTGGCGGCGACGGACGAAGGGGTATCGTCAACAGTGACCAGAATCGAGCGCATGCTGTGCCTCCCAGGTGTCGCCGCGTCGAATCTGCACGCCGCCGCCTTGCTGTTCACCATAGTACTTGCACCCAACAGAATTCCAGCCTTGCATATGGCCATCCTTGGTCAAGCCCGCGAGATAACGTATATTCGGCAACGATAAGCGGTACCTACTCCAGCGGCCTGTTGCTCACCAGTTCCAAAGGGTGGGTAGACCACGGAGCTAGACATGAGGCAGGGCACGAGAGTTACCCTGAATCTCATTGAGATGACGGCGCTCCGCGACATTCACGCGGGTCTGGCGATGTTCGTTTCAGCGCGACAGAGTGACGATCTGATCGCTCGTGGCTTTGTTGGTCGTAGGCTGGATGGCCGCCTGTTCCTTACCAATAAGGGACTAATGTGCATTGGGGCCGAACGGGGAGGCGTAGAGCGGAGGGGCTGAAGCCCTGGAAGACTGCTCATCCGGCCCAGCCGGGTGTGGAACTGCGTGCCGACGATGTTCGCGAGCAGCCCCTTGCTTTGGCTCTCGACGAGCACGAGTTGGAAGCCGTGCACGACAATGAAGGTTCAAAGATGTGACGGACAAACTGAAACTGGCACTCAAAGACTGACTGTTTCTGGGTCCCACTACTGTCGCCAGTGGGCGTGTTAGAACAGGAGGCTTGATGTTCCTCCGACGCGTCGCTTTGGTATTGGCATTGCTTGGACCAATGCTTCTGCCGTCGGCCGGCAATGTCCAAACGAATTCGAACAAGGGACCGCCGATGCGCGCGGCGGCGCCGCCCGTAATCGTGGTTGATGTCAAGGGCGCTATCGGCGTGGGGACCGGGCACTTGATCGAGGAGGCCATGTCGCGCGCCCAGCGCGAGCGAGCGGGCCTGGTCGTTCTTCGCCTTGACACTCCGGGCGGCTTGGTGTCCGCAACACGTGACTTGATCGGCACCGTCCTCGCATCACCCATACCCGTCGTCGCTTTCGTCGCGCCAAGCGGCGCGCGGGCCGCCAGCGCCGGCACCTATATCGCCTATGCTTCCCATGTGGCGGCGATGGCGCCGGGTACGCATCTCGGCGCGGCCACGCCGGTCCAGATGGGCGCGCCACCCGGCCCAACTCCGCAGCCGCGCCGTGACGGCGACAAGCCCGAGAGTGAGGGCGGCGGTGCGATGGAACGCAAGATTCTGAACGATGCCGTCGCCTATCTGCGCACCCTGGCGCAGCTGCGTGGCCGCAATGCCGAGTGGGCCGAGAAGGCAGTCCGCGAGGGGGCGACGCTGACGGCCGACGAGGCGGCACGCGAAAAAGTCGTCGATCTGCTCGCCGGGAATCTTGGCGACCTACTCGATCGCCTGGACGGCCGGGCGGTACGCACCGTCGATGGTGAGCATGTGCTCGCAACGCGCCACGCGCGGGTGGTCGAGGTGGAGCCCAGCTGGAAGAGCCGGCTGCTCGCGGTCGTCACCGATCCCAACATCGCCTTCATCCTGCTGATGATCGGCGTCTATGGCATCATCTTCGAGTTCTGGCACCCAGGCTTCGGCGGGCCCGGCATTGTCGGTGCTATCTGCCTGGTCGTTGGCTTGATGGCCCTGTCGGTGCTGCCGATCAACCTCGCCGGCCTCGGCTTGCTGATCCTGGGCATTGGCATGTTGGCGGCGGAGGCCTTCACGCCGGGAATCGGTTTGCTGGGTCTGGGCGGTATGGTCTCCTTCATCTTGGGCGGATTGTTCCTTTTCGATCCGGCCGGCGCAGATATCGATTTCGTCGTCGCTTGGCCGGTGGTCGTTGGCGCGGCTGTGACCAACGCAGTTCTATTCGTCGGCCTGCTCGGAATGATCCTACGTGTGCGCCGCCGCAAGGTGGTGACCGGCACAGAACAGATGATCGGGCTCGAGGGTAGAGTGGTCGACTGGCAGGACGGACAGGGACACATCCGTGTGCGCGGCGAGGTCTGGTCGGCGCGCGCTCCTGCTTCTCTCGAGCCAGGCGCGCCGGTGCGTGTTGGGCGGCGTGACGGGCTGACGCTGCACGTCGAACCCAAGGAAGGAACGTGACGATGCCGAACCTGGATTTCCTCGCCTATGTCCTACCGGTCGTTGTCCTGGTTGTCCTATTTGCCTACTCCGTCCGCATCCTGCGCGAGTACGAGCGCGGCGTGGTGTTCACGCTGGGCCGCCTGCAGGGCGCGATGGGCCCCGGCCTGATTTTCGTCATTCCGCTGGTGCAGCAGATGGTCCGGGTCGATCTGCGCACCCGCGTGCTCGACGTGCCACCGCAGGACGTGATCTCGCGCGACAACGTCTCGGTGCGCGTCAACGCCGTGGTCTATTACCGGGTCATCGAGCCGGAGAAGGCCATCATCCAGGTCGAGGCCTTCGATCAGGCGACCAGCCAGCTCGCGCAGACCACGCTGCGTTCCGTCGTCGGCCAGCACGAGCTCGACCAGATGCTGGCTGAGCGCGATCGGCTGAACGCCGATGTGCAGCGCATTCTCGACGAGCAGACTGATGCGTGGGGCATCAAGGTGTCGAACGTGGAGCTGAAGCATATCGACCTCGACGAGAAGATGGTCCGTGCCATCGCTCGCCAGGCCGAGGCCGAGCGCTTGCGCCGGGCCAAGATCATCGACGCCGAGGGCGAGCTGCAGGCCGCCGAGAAGCTCGTTGAGGCAGGTGCCATCATGGCGCGCCGGCCGGAATCGATGCAGCTCCGTTATCTCGGCACCTTGGCCAACATCGCCGGCGAAAAGAGTTCCACCATCGTGTTCCCGTTGCCGATCGATCTGCTGGGTACGCTGCGTGGCGGCTTGCGTGACGTTCCGAGCGAGGCGCCATAGAGATACGGTGCCGCATGCTCGGCCTTGATCACGGCTGCCTCAGCGTCCGGGTGCCGCCCTCTCTCGATCATCTTGAGCGCCTCGGCGCAGATAGTAAGCCTCGCAGCGGCTCGGCTATCGCCAGGCGCGTTCTAAGCCGTCGAGATTGCTTCGCGGTACGCTGCGCGAGGGGGACCGGCGTAAGGTGTTGATCTATGGGAGTGGGTGTCGTCATCGCGGCTTGGTCCCGGCCCTCAGTGGAACTTGCCATCTGTGAGCGCTGTGCGCTCGACGAAGCCTTGCGCTTCTTCGCCGCCGTTCACGATTGCAGCTAGATGCTTTTGCGTTAGCCTGCGGAGCCGCACGTCGTCCGTGAGCTCATCGATAGAGCAAGGCTCACAAGATTCTTCGCTCGTTAACCCAAGGATGAACGGTTCACCGGTCCTTGCGTGTGGAACTAGCCCAAGGGCGCGTTGCTGGAAGCACGTAATGACCTCTGAGGCACGACGCCATAAGGACGCCACACGTTGCACAAAGCCCACCGCCAGGTGGCAAACCACGGCGTTGCCTCACTGTACCCCTCCCTTCGCCTTCGCCCGACCTTTGGTCGACTAAGGCCAATCTGGATCAAAGCTCATCTCCCGCTGTTTGTATCTTGAAAGTTCTTCAGCGGTGATCTCGAGGGAAAGCCCCCTTGGGCGAGACAAGCGATAAAGACCGTGCCCAAGCTCGATCAGTCTATAGTCATCAGCAATTGGAATGCTCACGCGCGACATACCTACAGGACGAGAGACATGCCCCACCACGGCAACCTTCCAGGTACGCGTCATCGGCCTGCACCCCACGAGTCCATTGCCACTGTCGCCCAACCAACGGAGCATTGATTCTCTATCTGCACCCGTCAAGGATGGAAGGTGGGCCGTTCTTCGCGCCGCAGGAGACCATCCCCCGAAAACTCCCGCTGAAAGCCTTTACCGGGTTGGAGCACCCAGCGCACTAGTGAGACGAACCTTGCAGGCGATTGTCACTAGATGTAGCGAGCTCTTTGTTTCGCTGGTGCGTGCTGCCGCTGCGGGGCGGCTCGACAAATCGTAGAAGAGCATCGGCGGGCCGATCTTCTGTACGCGGACGAAGTAGCTCGGCACGAAGATCCGGTTCAGCAATTGGCTGGCTGTGACGCAACCTTCCTCTAAAGTTCCAACATGTCCCGCGAGCCAATGTATTTCGTCGAGCTGCTGCTGGGCCTTCTTCACTTCGGACAATCTAGACCTCTTTCCACCAGTCGTCGTCGCACACCATCCGCCGGTGTCATGCCGTC
>CADECW010000174.1:0-6853 GCA_902825855.1 uncultured Rhodospirillales bacterium
CCGTCAGCTTGTCGATCAGCCGCGCCAGCACCGTGCGCGGCCACGGCCACTGGCCATACTCGGCCAGCGCCTCCTCGTCGATGTCGACGATGCGCACCGGCACCGACGGATCGTAGACCCGTGGCTTCAGACGCTGATAGCTGTCGAAGGCTCTGTCGCGCAGCCGTGTCAGCTCGGGCGGATTGATCGCTCGCAGCAGCAGCGCGTTGATCAGCACGAGGACGGCCACGATCCACGGCGCGCGCGCCTTGCCCCGACCAAGCGACCATGTCATGCGCATTCAGCAGTGGTTCCCCTGTGGGTGTCACCGGTCAGTCTTTGGCGTCGATTTCGATCACCAGGGCTGTCGTTTCGGGATCGTGTGGCTCAAGGTTGGCCGAAATCTCGCCCGCCCAGCTGGCGAGGTTCACCACGACGCCGCGTCGACTGTCGGCGGCGTCCCCATCGGCTGGTTCCACGATATGGAGGCCGTTTTTGCCAATGAAATAGGTATGCTCTCCAAACCGCCGCTCGAGGTGCGGCATTAACCAATGAGCCTTGGGGATGGGTTGGGCTTCCAGTTGCTCTATTGCTTGCTGGATCTGCTCAGCATTGAGCCTCATCGTCCGCTCCTCTCATTGAGCGTTTCGGTGGTACATCGTCACGTTTGCCAACTGTTCTTGTCCTGAAAGGACCACATCTGGGGAGCTAAGATCTGCCTATAGCTCGCCACCCTCCGCTTTGGCCGCTGTCTGATTGGACCCCTTGGCCTTGGCACTATCGCCGGGCGCCAAGCCAGCGCGCGGGCGCGTGCGAAGAAGGCTGCCGACAGTTGCCCGCGCAGTACCTTCGAGACGCCGCGCGCAGAGACGGAACAAATCCACACCGGGCTTGCCGGACGCACGGCGGGCCAGATCCCGAGCTTGCGCGGCGTCAAGTAACTTCATCGAAGCTCTCGCGACGTTGTCGAACGCGGTTCGCAGGCTTGTCATTGCGAATCTCCTTTGTTGGTGTCGAATCTTCTGCCCTCGGCGATGCCCATGGTTGTGAGTATAAGTGAATGACGCTTGCCCTCAACGCTCGTCGCAGCTAGGGGCGTGCGAACATGCACGCTTTCTGACAGCGCGCGGCGGCGCGGCAATCAACTCTTCGAGTGCGCTGCATCGGCACAGCGCACCGCTGGCTGCCGTTGCTTGAAAAACGCCGATGTCACCGAAATGTTTCAGGCGAAATTGGGCGATTTCGCGACATCGACTTCCCTGTCGGTCGCAGACGATTTGAGACAGATTTAAACGTAGAAGAAGAGAAGCTCTGGCGCATTATGTACGCGGGCAAGCGCCCAGTGGAAGGGTCCCACACATCTCATACCGGCCAGCCTAGCCTCGCTGTTCCTGGTCTCCGTGGCCATAGCGGGAGCAAGCATCGCGTCGACACCGCATACTGTACGAGGCACTATACTCTCTGTATTGCATCAGTTCAGTCCGTTCGTATGCCATGGAAGTCGCGATGAACAGAACCACAGCGATGGTTATGGCCGCCATTCTCGTAGGGTGTCCAGCACTCGCTCACGCCGAGTCGGATAAAATTCGGGCCAAGCTGCTAGGCACGGCAGAGTGGGCTTATCAGACGAGCCGTGCAGGTGGCGTGACGAGCCACAATGGCAAAGTCTGGTTCGTCGAAGAGGACGGCAAGCTGATCGGCTACGTTGACGCTGGCTGGAATTGTGATGCTGAGGTTACGGTTCGGCCGGACGGCTTTGACATGGAAATCTGCACCGCAGGAGATAAGCACTTCGTTCGATCAGGTGACGGTTTTACGGCGACGTTGGGGTCGTACACTTATACGATACGCCCTGCACCATAAGTACGCACCACTTCGCGTATCTGATGCTCGGTAAGGCAAACAACGGAGCTTGGCGTGCGAAGATCTACGGCGCAAGGCGTAAGCGGTAGCCCTGACCGTCAGCTCGGACGGCACCGTTTCCACCGACTTGGTGTCGTTGGAGGACGATAGCCGCAGCATACGGCCCATCGCTGCAAGTAATGGAGGCATTTGATGGGGACGCTCGCCGGGACCTTCATCTCTCAACAACCGTGGTCTATCCAATCGGAAGGAACGCTTCGAGCGGGAGTGGCGAAATCGAACCGTGCGCCTGATCGGATGCGATTGGACATTTTGGTTATGGTCTTACTCGTAATCAGTAGCGCAGCAGCGGCCCAAAATCAGAAGCATCATTCAGCCAGGCCTGCGACGCCGCTTGCAGTCGCACCCGCCAAGCCAATGCCCGATAGGACGCCGTCGAAGTTTCCGCCGCCTTCTTTCAAAATAGTGATTGCGACCGAAGGCGGCTTTCCGCCGTTCAACTACCTCGACCGCAAGGGCATCCCGGCAGGCTTCGAGATGGAGTTGGCTCAAGAGGCCTGCCGGCGCATGAGGGCGGAGTGCGAGTTCGTGGCCGTCGAGTGGAACAAGCTGATCCCTGGCCTCTTAGAAAGGAAGTTCGACGTCATCATGTCGTCGATGCAGATCACCAATGAGCGCCGCCGACGCATAAGTATGTCACGGCAATACTACCTTTCGCCCGGCGCTTTCATAGCCCGCAAGGGCGCGCCGTTCGACGGGCCTCCGACGCTACTACGAAACAAGCGGATCGGGATCCAGCTAGATTCGATGCATGCCGACTGGGCCGAAATGAGATTCCGCCGCTCGGCGTGGCTCAAGCGCTACGACACCGTCGGCGACGCATTGGATGCCCTCGCCAGGGACGAAGTGGACGCGGTGTTTGGCGACAAGGCGCAGCTCTGGGCCTGGAGCCAAAAGCCCGAGGGTAGTTGCTGCGCGATCGTAGGCGAGGACATCAAACACAGGCCGACGCTAGGAATGGGCGTCGCAGCCGGCCTACGCAAACAAGACGTCAAGCTCCGCGAGGCGCTGAACAAGGCACTCGGCGAGATAATCAATGATGCCTTGTACATGGAAATTAGTGCCAAGTACTTTCCATTCCCCCTGAAGTAGGTGGAACGAATTGATGAGGCCGCTGCGCTACAGTAGACTTTGACTAGCCTGGCGTTCCAAGGCCTTGAGCCAATCTCGCTGAGCCTTATCGACCGGTTCGTTGTACTCCGAGATGTTGACTTGTCGAAGTTCTGAATGACCAATGGCTTAGTTTCGGTGACAGAATTGGTCTGCGATCTCTTCTCCTCTACACTTGAAAAAGGTGAAGAATGAGTCGTCCTCTCCGTTTAATCCTCTGTCTTCTACTGACATTCCTTTTGTTGACAGGGTGGCACGCGTTTGCGCAGCAGATGGTCAGCGTATCTGGCAACGAAGTGAACCTGCGTGCTGGACCTGGAACGGAGTACGCTCCAGATTGGAGATTGGATCGAGGCTATCCCCTTAAGATCTTGGGTAAACAGGGCGTTTGGCTCAAGGTTATCGATTTCGAGAATGACACCGGCTGGATCCATCGATCGCTTACCAGCAGCACGCCCTATCACATCGTAAAGGTCAAAGGGGCGAGCATGCGCAGCCGGCCCTCGACCAACAGCCGCATCGTGGCCAAGCTGGTCTACGGCGAGGTGCTGAAGACGCTAGAGCACAGTGGTCAGTGGGTCAAACTGCAACGCGACGGTCTGCGGGGCTGGGTACCACAGCGTCTGTTGTGGGGCTGGTAGAAAATTTGGTCGTGGAGAGGAAGATTGGGCGCCTCTTGGGAGGTGGTGGGCTAAATGCCCCGCTGAGACTGGGAAACAAGCACACGCGCTGGCTCGGTCAGGTTCGATGCGGACGGTTTCGACTGCAACTGCAACAGCATCGCCGTAGGCGGAGCAGCATTGTCCGGGCGGGCGCGCACATGCCCCGGCAGGTTGGCCGAGCCCCTGTGCGCCCTTTGCAGCCGCACAACGGCATCTTGAGCCGTCCGGAGCGCCCTCCAAATTGACTCGGGAAGCGCGATCCGACACATCCCAACCGACAGGTTTCTTTAGGCACCTCAATTTTTTGGCGCTAGCACCACTTCTCTTCATTGCTCCACTTGAGGGCCAGCTTCAGCAATTGGACGGGTGCCGCGGGGCGTAGATGCAGTCCTTGTCAGGTCCGGACCAACTCGCGCAAACCGCTGTCGCTATGTAGACGACGATCAGGGCGCTCATACCGATCGACGCTACTTTGATGGCTTTCCGCCCGTCGCTGGATTGTCCGAGCACGCTGCCGAGCAAGGCCGCGACCATCAAAGCTCCGCCCGCCGCAGCGAAGATCAGGGCATTTCGCAAAACGTCGTCGGTTGGCCACATGAGCATCTCCGGCTGCCATGCCTGCACGATACAATGCCGTCCGGGTCCGGCAGGTTTCCCTTTTCCGAGCATCGTGTCTATGCTTCGGGTGATTTCCAACGCCCCGGACGCCTCACTGTCCGGATTGGAGCCGGCTGTTCTGCACCGGCACGATCACCGCAAGCGGGACCGCGACGAGCCATGTTGCGGCATGGCGGGATCTTTAGCGGCCGGGATCATTGGACCCGTGCCCATCGGCCGAGATCGGAGACGTGCGCCGCTTCGACAAGCCGCGCCAACTCAAGTCGTTTTCGGATTGGTCCCTGCCGAGCGCTCGACGGGTGAGAGGGCGCGTCTCCCTGCTTCATAGATTGAGGACCGTCCCCAAAACCAGTGAAACGACAATGGAGCGCCTCGGGATACCGTCGCTGACGCAGTACCGGCAGATGGTGACGAGCCGGTAACACCGAATTTGCTTCCCCTCAGGCCTTCAGGGTTCGGGCGTATCTCGCTCCCCAGCCCAGCCCGACCAGAGCTGCCACCAGTGACCCAAGCAGCACACCGAGCTTAGCCGCCGCCAGAAGTTCCTGGTCGGGGAACGCAAGGAGGGCGATAAAGATCGACATGGTGAAGCCGATGCCGGCCAAAAATCCGACCAGCCAAAGCCCCGGCCAGGAAACGCCAGGCGGCAGTCGCAACCAGCCGGATCGCACGGTGAGCCAGGTGATCGCGACAATGCCGAGGGGCTTGCCTATGACCAGGGCAGTTGCGACGCCCAGCAAGACGAGGCTTGTCGGCCCCGTGGAAAGATCGACGCCGCCAACCGTAACACCGGCATTCGCCAGGGCGAAGATCGGCATAATCCCAAAGGCGACCCACGGGTGCAAAGTAGACTGCACGCGCACCACCGGCGGCAGCATCTCGCGGTTGGCGACGCGAAGCTGCCGTAGCGGCCGAGCGATGGCCTGAGTATCGCGCTTCGCCGCAGAGAACCGATCCCTCAATTCTTCGGCGACTCGCGAGACGACGTCCACCGGGTGCTCGCGCATCGGCATGGAGCGCACCGGCGTCATCAGCCCTAGCGCCACCCCGGCGAGCGTGGGATGGGCCCCTGTCATCAGGAGGCCACTCCAAACTACCGCTCCGGGGAGAACGTAAGCATAGGCAGAGCCGGCGCCGATCCGCTGAAGTCCGAACACCATCAGGACGCCGAAAGCGGCTACCAGGAAACCGCTGGGATCCAGCCCGCCCGAGTAGAAGACGGCTATGATGAGGACAGCGATGACGTCGTCGATGACCGCTAGTGCCAACAGAAAAATCCGGACGTTCCGGTGAATCGAGTTGCCCAGCAAGGCCAGCACGCCGACGGCGAACGCGATATCTGTCGCGGTTGGCACAGCCCAACCCCGACTTCGTACCGGGTCGAGGTTCAATGCCAGGAAGATCAGGGCTGGAGCGATAACACCTCCGATGGCTGCCGCAACGGGCAAGGCGGCTTGCTTGCGTTCGCTCAATGCTCCTTCATGGATCTCGCGCCGAACCTCCATGCCGACGACGAGAAAGAACACGGTCATCAGGCCGTCGTTGATCCAGAAATGCAGGGACTGGGAGAAGACAAGATCTCCAAACCCGATCGAAACCGGCAGATGCCAGAGCGACTGATAACTGTTGGCGTAGGGCGAATTGGCCCAGGCAAGCGCGATGGCTGCCGCGACAAGCAGAACGATGCCGCTGACCGCCTCGATGTGAAAAAAGCGTTCCAGCGCGGCGAAAGCCTGCTGGGCCACCGACTGCGCCGGCGGAATCTGGTGACGTTGAGTTGGGCGACGCATCAGCTCACGCGTACTTCGCGCGGCGGCCCGACCAGCGCATGCCCTGCCCGCCGCCCCATGCAGCCGACACCCGAGTCCTCATTACACACGACCGCTCGGTTGAGACAACCAATTTCAACTGCGGGCACTGTGTCTCTGGGACAGTGCCCAACTGCGGCTACCTTATAGTTGGCCAAAGAAACAACCGTTCGAGAGGTTTGACTACATCCTGCATCCATTGTCGCCGGGAGGTCTTGCATGGTTCGCTGCTCCGAACCTGAAAGTCGCCAGCATCCATGGTCGCCAAGCGCATCAAGGATTGGCGTTACATCGACAGCGCGCAGGGATTTCAGTCGGCGTTGCAGCACGCTTCGGGCCACCGCGACTTGCATACGCTCGATGCGAGCGCCTAGCCGA
The DNA here is from genome assembly GCA_902825855.1 of uncultured Rhodospirillales bacterium. Taxonomy (GTDB): domain Bacteria; phylum Pseudomonadota; class Alphaproteobacteria; order Reyranellales; family Reyranellaceae; genus Reyranella. Next base: position 6,479 of record CADECW010000174.1, read on the forward strand.
TCGGTCTAGCGCCGCCACCTGACCAAGAGAGAGTGCTGCAGCAGTAGGTATCATCCGGCCACAATAGGACCAAGAAAGTGAGGAGAATGACAATTATGGCGACGAGACCTGCACGCGATTGACGCATCTTCGATGATGGCGGCGTCGCCATATTGTGAATGCGCTCATCCTCGACATGCGGTTCGGAGCGTCGGCGTCGTTTGGGTTGATGATCCATCCTCATGCGCTCTCAGAAGAATGTTGCTGGAGTAGTGACGGCGGGAGCAAACATTGCGACCAATTTTCATCGCCAGACCCCATGCCGACCAACCGCTCTTGAGCCATCCCCGGGCTGCGCGGCACGGCGCGGGACCCGCGCACAGGCCCCGCGCCGCC
>CADECW010000174.1:6953-10602 GCA_902825855.1 uncultured Rhodospirillales bacterium
CCATCCCCGGGCTGCGCGGCACGGCGCGGGACCCGCGCACAGGCCCCGCGCCGCCCGCCTACAGAGATAGAACCAACTTCATCAGCTCTTGCTGGTCGCCGTGTTGGTCAGCAGCTCGGCGCAGGCACGAGCCACGTCCCGGTCGGCCTCCTTGCTTCCGGGCAAGACAGCAGACCCGCTCTTCACGACAAGATCAGCGCGATTCCAGGAGTTTGCCTTGACCAACGCCGCAAGCTTGGCGGCCGCGTCGTCCTGGCTCTTGAAGCGTTGGACGCAGATCGGGGCGAGCGCCGCAATGCGGGCATCGTGGGCGGCAACGGCCGCTTCCTCGCGTGCCGTGGAACCCGTCACCCATCCGCCCCACGCGAATCCAACGATGGCGCACAGCAAGGCGCCGCCAATTGCGCCCCAGACAACTAGCTTGGTTTGCGATGGTATTGTCATGGTACGTTCCCTTCGGTGTTGTGGGCCGCGCTGGCGACCGGGAAAGTCGACGCCCGCCGCGCGGGGTCGACAGTTGAACGATTATCTTCTACGCAGCATCTTGCCGGGACCCAGCGAGGTCGCGCTCCATCCTGGCAGCGGCACTGTCCAGCTGGTCGGCATATCGTTGAAGCCTCAAGGCGACGTCGCGCGAGATGCCGGCCGCAAGTCGACGGGCCCGCCGCGCCTGCTGGCGATAGAATTGTGCTCTCGAAAAGAGAATGCTGGTCGGCTGAGACATGGTGACAGCACTCCCTTCCGGAAGGTCCATCCCGTGATCCGCCGATGACGCAATAGACCCTATGGAATGTGCCGGACCGCGGCCCAAGTGCCCCTTGGACTTCGAGCGGCCCTGGCGGGCTTGACGTACCAACGCTAGAGCAGGGAAAAGGTTGCGCGGCGCTCCCTGCGATCAATGCATATGCCATTGCAATGACACAACTTTTCCAGCCTGAACGGATCGCTTCTCACGGTTCGATCCGGCCGATGTTGCCGTCGCTTCGCCAGTAGACGACGTTTGACCGAGCCGGTCCCGGCATTGCGGAACATCGGGACCATCTTCGCCGAGATCGAGGAGGAATACGGCATCGGCGACGGTCACCGTCGACTGGCGCGTCGAGGTCCGCAATGGCGCCTCGGCAATCGCACTCCGCAGAAATTCATAGGTGGTCTACACCGTACGCGAGCCAAAAGCTTGTTAGTATGTTGGGGAACTTGGAAGAATCTCAGCCCCGTAGGAGGCGCGATAGCCCTCACGTCAGGCCGGGCAACCGAACCTTGAAGATATCGGATGTCGAACGACAGAGAACTCAGCGTGCTTGCCCCACAGGCCAAGCCAGCGTCGACTAGCAGCTTGCTCATGGTGTTGATGGCCACGTCGGCCAGCCGGGAGATCGCCCGCATCGACATGCCCTCGCAGAGCATTCCAAGGATATGGGGCTGCGTTGATCTGATGTCGCCGGTCACGCGGCTCCGCAGATCGTCCGTGAACGCAAGGACATGCTCGGCATCGTCTCCCACGAGGTAGGACAAGATCATCTTGCTTTGGCTATCGAGGGCAGTCCAAGTCCACACGTCGCCGGCCCTCTCCGGGGCGGCCTTGGCCTTCGACGTGTTCTTGGAATTGGCGTAGTTGAACGATCAGAGACGTGTCTCTACTTCCGAGGCGCTGAAACCGTGAGAGGAAGTACAATCATGTCGAAGCTCCTCGAGGACTACGGCATTGTTGGCAACACGATATCTGCGGCCCTCGTTAGCCGTGCCGGATCAATCGACTGGCTCTGCCTACCGCGCTTCGATTCGGCGGCCTGCTTCGCCGCGCTTCTTGGAGGTCCCGAGCACGGGCACTGGCTGCTTGCGCCAGAGGATCCTGCCTGCCGTGTCAGCCGGCGCTACGTTCCTGGCACGGCCGTGCTCGAAACACGCTTCGAGACCACGGCAGGAGCGTGCACACTTGTCGACTTTATGCCGCTCACTGACGATGAGGAGAAAGTCGACGTTGTGCGTATCGTACGCGGCGAACGGGGTGAGGTGTCGATGGGGATGGAGCTCGTACTGCGCTTCAACTATGGTCAAGCCGTTCCCTGGGTGCGGCGACGCGACTACGGCCTCACTGCTATCGCTGGCCCGGACGCGGTCGAATTGCACACGGCCGTCGCTCTTGAAGGCCGAGACATGAAGAGTGTCGCTCGCTTCACTATACGTGAAAACGAAAACGTGCCCTTCACGCTCTCCTATCATCGTTCCTACAAGACACCACACTTCGTGCCCGATCGTTCGGAGAGCCTGGATCGCACAATCTCCTGGTGGCACGAATGGTCCAAACGATGCCACTTCGACACCAAGAACGATCAATGGCACGATGCTGTCGTCCGGTCCCTCATCACGCTCAAGCTGCTGACGTTTACACCCACCGGGGGTATCGTAGCGGCGCCGACGACGTCGCTTCCGGAGGCGATAGGCGGCGGCCGCAACTGGGACTATCGCTACTGCTGGCTTCGCGATTCTGCGTTGACGCTTTATGCACTGCTGAATGCCGGCTATCGCGAAGAAGCAGAGGCTTGGCGGCAATGGCTTTTGCGCGCAGCAGCCGGACATCCGACACAGCTTCATATCATGTATGGAATTGCCGGCGAGCGCTGGCTGCCGGAAAACGAAGTACCATGGCTTCCGGGTTATGAGAGGAGCCTTCCAGTTCGAATCGGCAATAAAGCCATTGACCAGATGCAATTCGATGTCTACGGCGAGCTGGTGGAAACACTTCATACAGCGCGTGCTGCCGATCTCGCACCGCTCGCCGAAGCCTGGCGTTTGCAACGGGTTCTTCTCGACCACCTGGAAACTATCTGGCAAAAGCCGGATCACGGTATATGGGAGACCCGCGGGAAGCCCCGTGCTTTCACACATTCCCGCTTGATGTGTTGGGTCGCGTTCGACCGGGCGATTAAGTCCGCTGAATGCTTTCGCTTGAAAGGTCCGGTCGATCGCTGGCGGAAACTACGTGACACAATCCAAGCCGATATCTGCGAGCACGGTTTCGACCGCAGGCGCAATAGCTTCATCCAGTACTATGGCGGCAAGGCTTTGGACGCGAGCCTCCTCCTTATTCCACAAGTCGGCTTTTTACCTGCCGACGACCCGCGCGTGGCCGGCACAGTCAAGGCGGTGGAGAGGGAGCTTGTCCGCGACGGCTTTGTGCTGCGGTATTCCACGGACCAAGTCGATGATGGGATCGGCGGTGCAGAAGGCGCCTTCCTTGCATGTAGCTTCTGGCTGGCCGACGCTTATGTCATGCTCGGCCGTCTTGATGACGCAACAAAACTATTCAACAGTCTCTTAGCAGTACGCAACGATCTCGGGTTACTTGCGGAAGAATACGATCCCGTCCGAAAGCGCCTTGTGGGTAACTTTCCCCAGGGCTTCTCGCATATCGGGCTCATCAACACTGCGTTCAATTTGATGGAGGCGCGCGGTCCAGCGCAACAGCGCTCACACCGCGTCGCACCGACCGGTGACGACAGGTCGCCCGGATAGTACATCGCTTCGTTTGTGATCCCAAGCAGCTCCGGCGCAAGCGAGGCAAGGCCGAACAGAACCTATGCTCTAGACACGACGAGGAGTAGCGACGACGAGGCCTTTTGCGGAAGCGATCGCGCCAAGAATCAGT
>CADECW010000175.1 GCA_902825855.1 uncultured Rhodospirillales bacterium
TGGCCCGGGGGTCGTTCAGCACATGCTTGGACAGGTTCTCCATCTTATGAGTGCAGCCGGCCAGCCGAGCTCCGCCCGCCGCCAGCGCGTCCAGTACGTCGACAATGCCGTTGAACGGCCGGCTGAGCACGGAGACGTTGGCGGCGTAGTAATCGAGGAATGCATCGTGCAGCCGGGCTGTCTCGGGCGCGGAGAGGGTCTTGCCGTGCATGCGCAGGCCGGCGTCGAGCATGGCGCGCGAGCCGTGCCCGACGAACTGCAGCAGCTCGCCCACAGACACCGGCGGAACGCCGGCCAGACCCAGCGCATGGCTGGTCGCCGCGGCGAGATCGGGCGCCGTGTGGATCAGGGTGCCATCGAGATCGAACACGATTGTCGCACCATCGAGATCGGCTGCCATCAGGTCCAGCTCCTTTCGCGGGGCCGCAAGCTAGGCGGGTTTTTCCGGCCTGTCACGCGGCCGTGCCTTGCTCGCGGAACCCGGCGGGCATAGACAGGTTCCAAGCGCTGGGGCGCACGACATGGAGGCCCGCATGGACAAGCCCACCATCAGCATCGCCAAGAACAAGTGCTACGTCGACGGCCACTGGATCGGCGAGCCGAAAATTCCGGTCACGAACAAGGCGACCGGCGAGATCATGGCGCGCGTGCCAGATTTCGGCGAGGCGGAGACCCGCGAAGCCGTCCAGGCAGCGAAGCGCGCCCAGCCGGCTTGGGCCAAGATGCTCGCCAAGGAACGCTCCAAACGCATCCGCGCCTGGTACGATCTAATCGTGCAGAATGCGAACGAGCTGGCTTTGCTGCTCACCAACGAGCAGGGCAAGCCGTTGGCCGAGGCCAAGGGCGAAATTCTCTACGCCGCCGGGTTCATCGAGTTCTTCGCCGAGGAGGCCAAGCGCGTCTACGGCGAGACCATCCCGACCTTCAAGTCGGATGCGCGTATCGTCGTCATCAAGCAGCCCATCGGCGTAGTGGCGGCCATCACGCCGTGGAACTTCCCGGCCGCGATGATCACGCGCAAGGCCGGCCCGGCACTAGCGGTCGGCTGCACCATGGTGCTGAAGCCGGCCTCCGAGACGCCGCTTACCGCGCTGGCGCTGGCCGCGCTCGCCGAGGAAGCGGGTATCCCGAAGGGGGTGTTCAACGTCATCACCGGCAAGGCGAGCGTCATCGGCAAGGAGCTGACGTCGAGCCCCGACGTGCGCATGCTCACCTTCACCGGCTCGACCGAGATCGGCGCCAAGCTGATGGCGCAGTGCGCGCCGACCGTGAAGAAGCTCGGGTTGGAGCTCGGCGGCAACGCACCCTTCATCGTGTTCGACGATGCCGACCTCGACAAGGCCGTGCAGGGCGCCATCGCCTCCAAGTATCGAAATGCAGGCCAGACCTGCGTCTGCGCCAACCGCATTTATGTGCAAGAGGGCGTTTATGGGGTCTTTGCCGAGAAGCTCGCCGTCGAGGTCAAGAAGATGAAGGTCGGCCCCGGCACGTCCGAGGGCGTGTCCACGGGGCCGCTCATCAACAAGGCCGCCGTCGAGAAGGTCGAGGAGCACATCGCCGACGCCCTGGCGAAGGGCGCCAGCATCGTCATCGGTGGCAAGCGGCACGAGCTGGGCGGCACGTTCTTCGAACCCACCATCCTCGGCAACGTCACCTCGAACATGATGATCGCGCGCGAGGAAACGTTCGGGCCGGTGGCACCGCTGTTCAAGTTCAAGACGGAAGAGGATGTTATCGCGCAGGCCAACGACACGCCGTTCGGGCTCGCCGCCTACTTCTACGCCCGTGATCTCGGCCGGGTCTGGCGTGTTGCCGAGGCGCTCGAGTGCGGCATCATCGGCATCAACGAGGGCATCATCTCCAATGAAGTTGCGCCGTTCGGCGGCTACAAGCAGTCCGGCCTCGGCCGCGAGGGCTCTCATCACGGCGTCGAGGAATATCTCGAGATCAAGTACCTGCTGATGGGCGGATTATGATAGCCCTGCAGCAGACGGAAATCACCGCGATGGAGTGGGCATGAGCGCCGACACATGGAAGCAGCAGGCGGCCGAGCGCGCGATTGCGCTGGTCGAGGATGGCATGACGGTCGGGCTCGGCACGGGCTCCACCGCGGCGAAGTTTGTCGATCTTCTCGGCAAGCGCGTGAAAGAGGGGCTCAGCGTGCGCTGCGTGCCGACCTCTGAGGCCACCCGCGTGCAGGCTGAGAAACTTGGCATTCCGCTGATCACGCTCGACACCCAACCCTTCCTCGATCTTACGGTGGACGGTGCGGACGAGCTCGACGGCAACCTGCGTCTCATCAAGGGCGGGGGCGGTGCTCTCCTGCGCGAGAAGATCGTCGCAACGGCCTCCGGGCGCATGGTCGTCATTGCCGACCACAGCAAGCGCGTGGCGAAGCTCGGCAAGTTCCCGCTGCCAGTCGAGGTGGTTCAGTTCGGGCTGGGTGCAACGCGCGGCATGATCGAGGTGCTGGCGTCAGATGCGGGGTGCGAAGGGGAGCTGACGCTGCGCACTGGGGCCAACGGCCAGCCCGTCCTCACCGACAGCGGCAACTTTATCCTGGATTGTGCCTTTGGCCAGATCGAGGACCCCGAAGCCCTCGATGAAGCGTTGAGGTTAATTCCCGGCGTGGTGGAGAACGGCCTGTTTCTCGGCATCGCCGACGCCGCCTTCATCGGCGGGCCCAGCGGCATCGAAACGCTGGAACGCGACGACGGCGACGCTTCGGAGTAGGCTAGCCGGGATATCAACCCGATAGGGAACCGCCGATGACGCTCCATCGCGCCCTGCTGCTTGCCTTTCTCGCCATGGCGCTGATTGCGCCGGCCACGCGCGCGCAAACGCCGGACCCGGCGCGCGTGGCAGCCGCCAAGGAGATGATGGAAGCGGCCGGTTCATTGCGCCAGTTCGATGAGCTGATGCCGGTGATCGCCGCGCAGATGAGCCAGAACTACATGCGGCTGTTGCCGGACAAGAGCAAGGAAATCGCCGAGGTCTTTCAACAACTCGTGCCCCGGTTCATCGAGAAGAAAGCCGTGCTTCTGGATCAGATCGCCGGACTGTACGCCGCCGAGCTCACCCTGGATGAACTCAACGGCATCGTTGCCTTCTACAAATCGCCCATCGGCGCGAAGTTCTCCGCGGTCCAGCCCGGCATCATCCGCCAGTCGATGATGCTCGGCCAGCGCTGGGGCCAGCAGATCGGCATCGACCTCGATGCCGAGGCCAAGAGCGAACTCAAGAAGCGCGGGATCGAGCTGTGAACAAGACGCGTGCCGGGACACAGACGACGCAATCATGACAAAGTATGACTACGATCTCTTCGTCATCGGGGGTGGTTCGGGAGGCGTACGCGCTGCGCGCATCGCGGCCGGGCATGGCGCCAAGGTGGCGGTTGCGGAGGAGTACAGGTTCGGCGGCACCTGCGTGATCCGCGGCTGCGTACCAAAGAAGCTACTGGTTTACGCCAGCCGGTTCCGTGACGAGTTCGAGGACGCGGAAGGCTACGGCTGGGCGCTGAAGACGCCGCATTTCGATTGGGCGACGCTGATCGCCAACAAGGATGCCGAGATCAAGCGGCTCGAGGGCATCTATCGCCGCAACGTCGAAGGTGCGGGCGGCAAGATTTTCGACACGCGTGCGACGCTCGCCGATGCGCACACGATTGTGCTGGCGGCGGACGGTCGGAAAGTGACAGCGGACAAGGTCTTGGTCGCCACGGGGGGCCATCCCGTGAAGCCGGACATCCCGGGCATCGAGCATGCGATCACCTCCAGCGAGGCATTTCACCTGGAGGAGATGCCGGCTTCTGTCCTGATTGTCGGCGGCGGCTATATCGCGGTGGAGTTCGCAGGGATATTCGACGGCCTCGGCGCGGAGACCACGCTCGTGTATCGCGGCGAGAAAGTTCTGCGCGGTTTCGATGAGGATATGCGCGACGGCTTGATGGCCGAGCTGTTCAAGCGTGAGATCGACGTGCGCGTGAACGTGAATGTCGCTGCGATTGAAAAGAACTGGGGCGACTACACCGTCACCCTGACCGATGGCTCGACGCTCGATGTGGAGTGCGTGATGTTTGCCACCGGGCGGTCGCCGAACACCGCCAATCTCGGCCTCGAGCAGGCCGGGGTGAAGCTCGGTGAGCAGGGCGAGATCCTGGTCGATGTGCAGTCGCGCACCTCGGCACAGAACATCTATGCAGTCGGCGACGTCACGGACCGCGTGAACCTGACGCCGGTGGCCATTCGCGAGGGGCATGCTTTCGCCGACAGCGTGTTCGGCAAGAAGCCCTGGAGCATGGATCACGATCTGATCCCGACGGCGGTGTTCTCCACGCCCGAGATCGCCACCGTAGGCCTGCCGGAGCACGAGGCCTGCAAGGTTTACCCAAATCTTGATGTTTATCTGGCCCGTTTCCGCCCACTGAAGCATACCCTGTCCGGCCGCGACGAGTTCGTGGTGATGAAGCTGCTGGTGGACAGGGATACGGACAAGGTCGTGGGTTGCCACATGATGGGGCCGGATGCTGGCGAGATTGTGCAGATGGCCGCCATCGCGCTCAAGATGGGCGCAACCAAGGCCGATTTCGACGCGACGGTGGCGCTGCATCCAAGCGTTGCGGAAGAGTTCGTGACGATGCGAACCAAGCGCGCGGCGCCGGCAAAGCCCGCGACCAAGGCAGCGCCGAAGAAGAAGGGCTACGATGAAACGTCTTGAGGGGCGCGTCGCCCTGGTCACGGGTGCCGGCTCGGGAATCGGACGGGCGACCGCGCATGCCTTCGCGGCTGAAGGTGCCTATGTCTACGTCACCGACGTGGACGGCGCCGCTGCCGAGGCCGTCGCGGCCGACATCGTCAAGGCGGGAAGCTCGGCGCGGGCGCTGACCGCCGACGTGTCCCGCGGGCAGGACGTAACGGCCATGTTCCGCACGGTTCAAGCGACGCACGGCAAGCTGGATGTGCTTGCCAACAATGCCGGCCTCAACGTGCGCGGCGACTTTCGCCACCTGAGCGATGCCGACTGGGTGAAGATCCGGGAAGTCAACCTCGACGGTGTCGTACGGGTTGCGCGCGATGGCTTCTCCTTGCTGCAGGCATCCGGCCGGGGTTCGCTGATCAATGTCGCCTCGATCATGGCGCATCGCGGATTGCGCCAGCTTACGGCCTACTCGGCAACCAAGGGAGCCGTCACCGCGCTGACGCGCGGCCTCGCGGTGGAGTATGCGCCCTTCGGTATCCGCGTGAACGCCCTTTGTCCCGGCTTTGTCGAGACGGCACTCACCGAGCGGGTGTTGCGCATGCCGGCGCTGCAGAAGGCGCTCGTCGATTCCACGGCGCTGCGCCGTCTTGGCCAACCTGAGGAAATCGCCAACGCGGCTTTGTTCCTGGCGAGCGACGAGGCGTCCTACGTGACCGGCGCGGAACTCGCCGTCGACGGCGGCATGGGGGCGATGCTGTAGCCTAGCCCCGGCGTGTGGGGCGTTTTGCAGCCAGGCCGCTCGGGAAGCCTTCCTTGATGTGTTGTTCCAGCAAAACGGCAAAGCTTTCGGCATAGCGCGGCAACGTGCGCTGCTTGTGCCAGACGATGGCGGGCGCGATCTCGAGAGGCTCGCGGTTGTGCGTGATGCGTGCCACTTTCAGCCGCCGGCCGCCGGTGCGGAATATCGACGGTACGATCGCGATGCCGTGGCCTTCCTCAGCCAGAGCCAGCAATGCATGCACCGACACACTCTCGAGAAACAAGGTGGGGCGGATGCCCGCGAGCCGGCACGCAGCATCGAACAGGATCCGGGTCGTGAACGGCGCGGCGGGTATGAGCAGCGGATAACCGGCAAGCCTGCCCACGTCGACTGTGCTTCCCCCGCGCGCATCGAACTTCGGTGACCACGCAGCCATGACCTGAAAGCGCGGCAGCGGGTGGCTGGCGAAACGGTTGCGGTCCAGCGAGACGACGTTGAGCACATTGGCGGCAACATGCGCCTCCCCGTGCTCAAGCATGTCCAGGTGCCTGCCCGGATCGGCTTCGATGAGGGCGAGCTCCACCGACGGATGATGCTTGGCATAGCGCTTCAGGAAAGTCGGAAACAACGCCTCGATCGGTTCCGATGAGGCGGCGACGCGCAAGACCTGGATGTCGCCGCGCCGCAGCGCTCTGGCGCGCTCGTCCACGGCGCCGGCGTGCGCGAGCAGGCTGCGGCATTCGCCCAGAAACTGCTCGCCGTGCGGCGTCAGCAGCAGGCGGCGGCCGACCCGCTCGAACAGCTTGAAGCCGAGCTCGGTCTCCAGGTTGCCGATCTGGCGCGACAGCGCGGGCTGCGTGATGTGCAGCTGCCCGGCGGCCTTCGACACCGTGCCGAGGTCGGCAACGGCTGCAAATGTAGCGAGGCGTTTGAGGTCCATCGCTTTATGCATAAACGGCATCGATACCCAGGTAAACAATGCATTGGACTTGATGTGGCATCGGGCGCAAAAGCGCGCCTCGCGATTTGACGTAATGGTTAGTTTGAGGAGCAAGACATGATCATGCGCATTCGAGCCCCGGGTCCAGGCTAGCACCCGACCGAGGGGCTTACGCCCGGCTCTGCATTCAGCATCGATATGTGCGCCGGAGGTTGCTCCGGCAGCCCCGCATTCGACGGCAAATCGGACGCGCGCCTGCGCGCGCGCCAGGAGACAACGCATGCTTCAACGTGTTGACGCGGAACTTCCCGAAGTGGCGGCGCCACCGCGACGCAGCTTCTCAGCACGCCTCAAGGCTTTTGCGCAGTCCTTCGTCGAATGGGTCGAGGACTGCGCGCATCACTACGCTGCCGCGCAGCTCTACGGCCATCTCATCCGCCTCAGCGATCACAAGCTCGCGCAGCGCGGGCTCAGCCGCGACACCCTTGCGCACGATCTCATCCAGCGCCGGAAACAGGAGAAGCGGTCATGAGCAGCTCCTTGCAGCATTGGCGCATGTTCTGCAGGCCGATCTCGACCGGCATCGGCGAGGTGGCTGTGCGTCCGATCATGCCGGATGATGCAGACCGCGCGCGCCTGTTCATCGAGGGGCTTTCGGGCACGTCGCGCTATTTCCGTTTCCTGCAGGCCTTGCGCTCGCTTCCGCCGGCGATGCTGGAGCGATTTGTGCGCGCCGACCAGGTGACGCAGATGGTGCTTGTCGGCGTGGTCTCTGTGAATGGGCACGAGAACATCGTGGGCGAGGTCCGCTACGCGATGAATCCGGACGGCGAGAGCGCCGACTTTGCCATCGCTGTGGCAGATGCCTGGCATCGGCGTGGAGTCGGCACGTCGCTGTTTCTGATGCTGGAGCGGATTGCGGTGGCCGCCGGCATCACGCGCTTCACAGGGGAGAGCTTTGCCGTCAACAGTACGTTCTGCAACTTTGCCCAGGCTGTGGGATTCAGGACCTGGCCGGACCAGTCCGACCGCACGTGTGTGCGGGTGGAAAAACGGCTCGGCGACGGCGAGGTATGGCTGGAGCCGGCGTGATGTGAGTTCTAGGCGACCGTCTCGGTGACGAGGTGGTCGACGACCCCGCGCAAGGCGTCGGCCTGATCGTGGTCGCCGGATGCGAGCTGATTGAAGATGGCGATCTGCCTGTTCGCGCTGGTGCCGCGCTCGACGATGGTGCGGGCATGTACGACCTCGGGCCAGCAGCCGAGCGCTTCGGCGTCCTCGCGCAGCAAGACGAGAAGCTCGTCGATCAGATCGCGGAAGGCCACCAGCTCGCCCTTGCCGAAGTCGAACAGGGAGCCGTCGACGCCGTAGCGCTGCGCGCGCCAGCGGTTTTCCGCGAGCAGGAGCAAGGGATATGTCCGCCAGATCTGGTTGGCGCGCCGGATGCGGTAGAGCATGCGCAGGATGCTGACGTACATGGCCGCGACGCACACAGCGTCCTCGATGCGTGTGCAGACGTCCGTGATGCGCATCTCGAGGGTGGGGAACTTCGCCGACGGCCGCAGGTCCCACCAGATCTTGCTGGCATCCTCGATGACGCCGTTGCGGACCAGCACGTCGACGGTCTGCCGGTATTCCTCCCAGCTTTCGAAGCGTCCCGGCAGGCCGGTACGCGGCAACTCCTGGTAGGCAGCGAGGCGGTAGCACTTGAGGCCGGTGTCCTCGCCTTCCGCGAAGGGCGAGGACGTCGACAGCACGAGCAGGTGCGGCAGGAAGTAGCGCGCCTGATTCATGAGGTCGATGCGCAGCTCGTTGTCCTCGATGCCGACGTGCACGTGCATGCCGCTGACGACGAGGCGCTGGCTGACGCCGGCGAGATCTTCGGCAATGGCGAGATAGCGTTCGCGCTCGGTCGGTTTCTGCGACTTCCAACGCGCGAAGGGGTGCGTGGAGGCGGCAATGGGCGCGAGCCCGTAGTCGGCGGCAAGCCTGGCCACGGTGGCGCGCAGGCTGCGAAGCTCCTCGCCTGCCGTGCGGGGCGACGCGTGAATCTGGGTCTCGACCTCGATCTGCGAGCGCAGGAACTCGTGCGCCACCTGGCTGCGCAGTGTCTGCTCGCAGGCCTTGAACAGCTCGGGTGGGATCTCGTGCACGAGATCCCGCGTGGCTCGATCGACAAGGAGGTATTCCTCCTCGATGCCGACGGAGAAGGTGGGGTCTTTCAGTGGCATTCGGTTATGGTGGCACGAATCTGCGCGTCGCGTGAGTTCCCCGTAGCGGGCCTCACAGCCATTTTTCTGGACGCACTATGGCGCAGGTTGACCGTCCAGCCACGCCAGCGCCTTGGGCCAGAGCGAGTCGCGAAACTGGTCGCGAAAGAAGCCGTGATGGCCGATCTTGGAGGCTCCGGCGTCGTGCAGGCGGATGCGCCAGAGCGCGCGCTCTGCATTGCCGGTAAACCGGCTGGCGATGGCGTCGACGGCGGCCGGCGTGCCCCAACTGTCATCTTCGATCTGCGCGAAACAGATCGGGGCTCGGAAGCGGGCGACAAGCTCGACTTCCTGCAAAGTGGGGTCGGCGAAAAAGAAATCGGGCTGCATGCACCAGCGCGCCCATTCGATGAAAGCGGGTCCCGGCATGTCCTCGCCGCCCATCAGATAGCCCGGCAGGTAACCGAGCATGCGGGCAATCGGGATGCCCAGGACACCCATCAGGATGCGCACCCGATAGCGTTCCGGCACCGCCATGCGACCCCAATAGCCGCTCAGCGTGGCGATGTTGAGTTGGCGGACGATCAGTGCGTTGTTGTGCGCGAGGCCCGTGGCGAAGCCGCCCATGCTGTGTCCGACCCACTGGATGGGGCGGCCGGGCCATTGCCGGTTCACGTGCTCGAGCACGGCAGGCACGTCGCGGATGCACCAGTCGCGCATGAGCACGGGCGAGCGGGCAATGCTGCCTGCGCGGGAGCGACCGATGTCGCGGTAGTCGAAGGTCAGCGTGGGTCGGCCTTGCTCGGCCAAATAGGCCGCGAACCGTCCGTAGTATCGTTGTGCAATGCCCGCTCCGCCGGCGATGACCGTGACTGGTCCTGGAGGGGCGGCGACCAGCGGCTCGTACAGTGTGGCGGCAAGCTTGCGCCCGTCCTTGGCTGTGATGGCAATCACTTGCGGCATCGGCGTCCCGAAAGCGGCTTTGCGGCTTCGGCTTACATTGACGTAAACGTCAACTTGAGGCAAGCCGCCGGCCCGGATTTGGCAGGGGCAAAAGCTTGGCCTATAAGCCTCGCGAACCAAGCGAAATGCCCCGGCAACGCGTGCTCTCCATCCAAAGGGGACTGGAGCCGTTGGGGCGCAGGAGTGCCGCAATGACCGCCTGGAAGCCTGACAGCTGGAGATCAAAGCCGATCCTCCAGGTGCCGAATTACCCGGATCAGGCCGCGCTGGAAGCCGTCGAGACCGACCTACGCAACTTCCCGCCGCTGGTTTTTGTCAAAGAGGTGATCGACCTCAAAGGGCGGCTGGCGACGGTGGCGCGCGGAGAGAGCTTCCTGCTGCAGGGCGGCGACTGCGCGGAAAGCTTCAAGGAGCACCAGACCAACTACATCCGCGATTATTTCCAGCTCTTCCTGCAGATGGCGCTGATCCTGACCTTCGCCGGCGACAGCCAGGTGGTGAAGATCGGGCGCGTGGCGGGGCAGTTCGCCAAGCCGCGCTCTTCTGACATGGAGAAGAAGGACGGCCAGGAGCTGCCGAGCTACCGCGGCGACATCATCAACGGCCCCGACTTCACGCCCGAAGCCCGCATTCCCGATCCGCGACGCCAGCTGCAGGCCTACCGCCAATCGGCCGCCACGCTCAATTTCCTGCGCGCGCTGCTCGAC
>CADECW010000176.1 GCA_902825855.1 uncultured Rhodospirillales bacterium
TCGACGGCAACCTGTGGTGCGGCTGGGGCATGGGCTCGGCCGAGCTCGACGGCGTGCGCGTGTTCGATCCGACGGGCAAGCCGATCGGCCATATCGAGCTGCCGGAGCGCTGCGCCAACCTCTGCTTCGGCGGCCGCTATCGCAACCGGCTGTTCATGGCGGCGAGCCACTCGCTCTACGCCCTCTACGTCAACACCCAGGGCGCGGCCGGCGGCTGATCGCGAAAAGCAAAAGCAGATGCGTGGTATCGATTCGAGTTATGCCTGGTGGCGCCTTGCCGCCAGCGTCGCGCTGAGCACGATCGGCGGTATCGGCATGTGGTCGCTGACCGTGGCGATCCCGGCCGTGCAGACCGATTTCGGCATCACCCGCGCCGACATCTCCTTCGCCTACACGATGAACACGTTGGGCTTCTTTGCCGGCGGCGTCATCGTCGGCCGGATCGTCGACCGTCGCGGCATCGTCGTCGCCTCGATCCTGAGCGCGCTCGGCCTGTCGCTCGGCTTCGCGCTGGCGCCGCTCACCTCTTCGCTGATCCTGTTCTCCGCCGCCCAGGCGCTGATCGGTTTCAGCGCGGCGGCGACCTTTGCCCCGCTCGTCGCCGACATCTCGCACTGGTTCGAGAAGCGCCGCGGCGTCGCCGTCGCCATCGCCGCCTCCGGCAACTATTTCGCCGGGACCATCTGGCCCTCGATCATCGAACGGATCATCCACGACCACGGCTGGCGCACCATGTTCTGGTCGGCCGCCGCGTTCTGCCTGGTGGCCATGATCCCGCTCGCCCTGACCCTGAAGCGCCGGCCGCCCGATCACGAGGAGACGGCGATCGCCAAGGTCGCCCGTCGTTCGCAGGCCGCGCTCGGCCTGTCGCCCAATGCGCTGCAGGCCCTGATCGCCGTCATGGGCATCGGCTGCTGTGTCGCCATGTCGATGCCGCAGGTCCACATCGTCGCCTACTGCGCCGACCTGGGCTACGGCGTGGCCCGCGGCGCCGAGATGCTGTCGCTGATGCTGGGCTTCGGCATCGTGAGCCGCATCGCCTCGGGCTGGGTCGCCGACCGGGTGGGCGGCGTCATGACCCTGCTGATCGGCGCCACCCTGCAGTGCATCGCGCTGGTCTTCTACCTGATCGACGACGGGCTCACCTCGCTCTACATCGCCTCGGCCCTGTTCGGGCTGTTCCAGGGCGGCATCGTGCCGTCCTACGCCATCATCGTGCGCGAGTACTTCCCGCCCAGCGAAGCCGCGACCCGGGTCAGCCTCGCCATCTCCTCGACCCTGATCGGCATGGCGCTCGGCGGCTGGATGGGCGGCGTGCTGTTCGACATGACGGGGTCCTATCGCGCGGCCTTCCTGAATGGTATCGCCTGGAACGTCATGACTGCCCTCATCGCCTGGTGGCTGCTGATGCGCCAGACGCGACGCGCGGCGGCCGCTTGAGGAGAACCCATGCGCATCGTCGCCATCCGCGACATCGTCTCGCCGATCCGTTCCAACATCGCCAACGCCTATATCGACTTCAGCCAGATGACGGCGAGCGTCGTCGCGATCGAGACCGACCTCCAGGTCGAGGGCAAGCCGGTGATCGGCTACGGCTTCAACTCCAACGGCCGCTACGCCCAGAAGGGCCTCTTGGGCGAGCGGTTCATCCCGCGGCTGAAGCAGGCCAAGCCTGAGTCGCTGCTCGATGCCGAAGGCCTGCTCGATCCCGCCAAGTGCTGGTCAGCGATGATGGCCAACGAGAAGCCGGGCGGGCACGGCGAGCGCTCGGTCGCGGTGGGCGTGCTCGACATGGCGCTGTGGGACGCCGTGGCCAAGGCCAAGCGCCAGCCGCTCTGGAAGCTGCTGGCCGACCGCTACAACGGCGGGAAGTTCGACGACAAGGCGTGGGTCTATGCCGCCGGCGGCTACTACTATCCCGGCAAGGACCTCGACGGGCTGCAGGACGAGATGAAGCACTATCTCGACCTCGGCTACTCCTGCGTGAAGATGAAGGTGGGCGGCGTGCCGCTTGCCGACGACATCAGGCGCATCGAGGCGGTGCTGAAGATCGTCGGCGCCGGCGACCGGCTGGCCGTCGACGTCAACGGCAAGTTCGACCTGCCGGCGGCGATCGAATTCGGTAACGCGATCAAGGACTATGGCCTGCGCTGGTACGAGGAGCCGCTCGATCCGCTCGACTACCTGGCGCACGGCGCGCTCGCCACCCAGTACGCCCCGCCGCTCGCCACCGGCGAGAACCTGTTCTCCATGCAGGACGCCCGCAACCTGGTGCGCCACGGCGGCCTCAGGCCCGACCGCGACATCCTGCAATACGACCCGGCCCTGTCCTACGGCCTCGTCGAGTACCTGCGCACCATCGACATGCTGAAGGCGCACGGCTGGTCGCCGCGGCGCTGCGTGCCGCACGGCGGCCACCAGTTCGCGCTGAACATCGCCGTCGGCCTGCAGTGCGGCGGCAACGAATCCTATCCGCAGGTCTTCGCGCCCTTCGGCGGCTTCGCCGACGACTGCCCCGTGGTCGACGGCCGCGTGACGATGCCCGACACGCCGGGCATCGGCTTCGAACGCAAGGCCGACCTCTGGGCTGTCATGAAGACAGTGTAGCCCAACGACGTCATCCGGCCGGAGCGAAGCGGAGCGGAGGGAGCTGCTCCGTCGATGCGTCGACAAGAACAGGTCCCTCGACTACGCCGCCCTTCAGGCGGCTTCGCTCGGGATGACGGGTCATAGATATCTCCGTCATCCCGACCGGAGCGAAAGGAAGCGAAGCGGAGGGACCTGCTCCGTCGATGCGTTTCCGTGCGTCGTGCGGACGCTGCAGTGCTGAGACGGTCTCACTAACACCAAGAGGCGGCCTCCGTAAGCAGGCCGCTCCAGGCAGTCAAGTGCTCTCGCGCAGGCGGGCACTGCACCGGATCACTTCGGGGTCCCGACGTTCTTGAAGACGTAGTCGGCCACCTTCTCACCCAGCTCCCGACCAGCTTGATCGGCGAAGCGGAAGTGAATGCCTTGGTAGATACGCGCCGCGATCATATCGTCCATCATGCCCGAGAACTTGGTGTAGGTGCGCGTCTTTTCCTTGGCCGTGGGAGACTCGCTCGTAATCGTGAAGGTCATGTCGTCCTTCCCGAAAACGTTGATGAGCGTGCGCGCGATCGCCGCCATGACGGAATTGGCACCCGACGTGTAATCGGAATAGGGCGGGTTGTTCAAATAAGGCTGCCACGCCGGATCGCCAGCCGTCGCCGGGTTGCCGTCGTCCTCGCCTTCATTGATGGCGGTACTCGGCCGCCAAATGCCGTAGTATCTCTTATCATTCCAGCAGACGATGAGCGCGTCGGAGAATGACATAGTGACCAGCATCAGTATGCGGGAACTTTCCTCGACGCTCTTGGTGCCTGCCGCCACAGCGTTCGCCACAACGTTGTGGGGAGCACGTTGGAACGTCATGCAAAGATGGTTCGTATCGAAGAAGTCGGCGATTTCCGTCTGCTCCGGTGTGCGGGTGCTGTTGGTTTTAGCACCCACGGCCTTGGTCTCGTTGTAGTCCTTGGCGTATTCTTCACTGGTCAAAGCCGGTGGCGGCTTGGCGCGGAATTGGGTATTGCTTTGAATGGCGAAAGGCTTGGCTTCGCCCAGCCAGGATGAAGCCATTGGCAGGTTGGCTGGTGGAGTCGAGCGCCAAACGCCGATCTTCTTCTCGCCGACGAAAGGCGCTGGTGGAGGAGTCGGGTTTCGTCCGTCATCAGCACGGAAGGCAATAATACCGGCCGCCGCCTTCTGGCCAACCGCCACTCCCGGATCGTCTTCCTTCAATCCCTTCTTGGTGAGATATTCCTTGTAGGTAGTGCCGAGCTTCTCGGCTTGTGACGGGAAGACATGAGCGAGCACATCGTGCGCGGCCTTGGCGGTTGCTGCTTCCGGTGAGCCAGAGGCTCCGGGGATCGTGACGCGGTACGGTTTGTACTTGCCGCCGATGGCCTGGACGGCGTCATAGACGGCGGCCTGCACTACCGCGAGTTCGAGAAAGCCATGTGGCCCCGGTCGAAGCGGTGGGGTTGTTTTGCATAGAGTAGTTGCAGCGATCTCATGCCAATCGGTGACGGCATCCGCACGAACATCCGACCAGCCAAGCGTCCCGAGCAAGACCGTGGTGGCAGCAGCTATCCATCTATTCCAGCGCATTTGAGCCATGGCGATCCCCAGTAGGTGAATACGCGAATGCTACTCAATGCTACTCTAACAAAAGTGGTAACTGGAGACTAATATTCCACCCATGGATGACTGGGGCAAGGGGAAATTGCGCCACGACTTTCCGTGATACAAGCGGCGCGGTATCGCGCGCTCGTTGAAGGGGCAAGGCATTGGGCTCGGGATGACGGGTCATATATCTCCGTCATCCCGACCGGAGCGAAGCGAAGCGGAGAGACCTGCTCTGTCGATGCGTCTACGAGAAAAGGTCCCTCGACTACGCCGCCCCTTCAGGCGGCGTCGCTCGCGATGACGTCGAAATCGGGCAGCACTTCGGCGCGCGTGTTGCTGCGTCCGCCGTCGTGGGTCTGGTAGCGATCGTCCTGCGGGATGCCCGCGCAACCCGCCAGGAGGCCCAGCGCAATCGTCGCGATCAGCATGACGACATGCCGCGCGATCACGTCGAAGGCTCCATGACGACGCGTGGTGCCTCGGCGCGGAAATTGTCCCATCCGCCGCCGCCGGTCTGATAGCGGCCGTCACTGGGCAAGCCCGAGCATCCGGCAACGACCCCGACGATCAGGATCGCAAGCGCGATCCTCACGTCATCGACCCTGGCATCGCCGACCCTGGCATCGCCGATCCTGGCATCGCCGACCCTGGCATCGTCGGCATCTCGGCGCGGAAGTTCTCCCAGCCGCCGCCGCGGCTGCCTTTCGACGAATACCCGCCGCCGTCACCGGTCGTGCCAGTCGATGTGCAACCCACCGTCAAAGCCGCAGCGAGCATCGCGGCCAGAGCCAGCCAAAGGCGTGTCATTGCACTGACATGCGCCTGCTTCATTCCGGCTTCAACAGTCCCGACTTCACAAATTCGGCAACGACCGCGTCCATCTCCTTCAAATGCGCCGCGAATTCGGCCCGGCTGGTCGGCCGCACCTCGGCGCCGAGATCGACCAGCTTGCGCTTGACGTCGTCGTCCTGGAGCGCCGCCACCACCGCGGCATTCAGCACGTCGAGCGCCGCCGTCGGCGTCTCGGCGCGTGCCAGCACGCCCGCGGTCGTGCTGCCGTCGAACGGCTTCACGCCGATGTCCTTCAGGCTCGGCACGTCGGGCAACTGGGTGATGCGATCGGGCCCCAGGATCAGCAGCGGCCGGATCTTGCCGGTCCGGATCAGCGGCAGAGAGGTCGTGAGCTGATCGGTGTAGAGGTCGATCTGGCCCGCCATCAGATCGGCGAGGCCGGGGCCCGATCCTCTGTAGGGAATGATGTTGAACTTCACGTTCTCGCTCGCCTGCAGCTGCAGGTCGGCGACGTGATTGATCGTGCCGTTGCCGGAATGGCCGACGCTCACCGTGCCGGGCTTCGCCCTGGCTTCGGCGAGCGCGCTCTTCATGTCCGGGAAGCGGCTGTCGGTGCGGGTGACGATCAGCGTCGGCACGGTGGTGAGCAGGCTGATCGGCGCGAACAGCGGCACCATCGAGGACTTGCCCGCCATGTAGGGCGCGATGCTGAGGACGCTGAAGCTCGCCATGACGACGGTGTAACCGTCAGCCGGTGCGGCGACCGCAGCCTCGAGTCCGACGACCCCGCCGGCGCCGGGACGATTGTCGACCAGCACGGTCTGTCCGAGGCGTCGCGACATCACCTCGGCCACGATGCGGGAGGTGACGTCGTAGTTGCCGGCCGGCGCGAACGGCACGACCCAGCGAACCGGTTTGCTGGGAAAAGCCTGCGCCCTTCCCGGCATCGCCACCATGGCAGCGCCGGCGCCGGCGAGGCCCGCGCCAAGAAGTTCCCTGCGTCTCATTTGCATGCCGTTTGCTCCCGGATCCCGAATGCAAGATTGCAATGTCGGCGCCGCCACGCCAAATCCAATGCATCGGCAACCAACCGCGGAGAGAAATGGCGATGCCTGAACATCAGACACCGCTGATCGCCACCATTGCCGCGGGTCTGATGCTCGCCTTCGTCTTCGGGCTGATCGCCCAGCGCCTGCGCGTCCAGCCCCTGGTCGGTTACCTGCTGGCCGGCGTCATGGTCGGGCCCTACACGCCGGGCTTCGAGGCCGATCCCGCCCTTGCCGCCGAGCTGGCCGAGATCGGCGTCATCCTGCTGATGTTCGGCGTCGGCCTGCATTTCTCGCTGAAGGACCTGATGTCGGTCGCCCGCATCGCCGTGCCGGGCGCGGTCGGCCAGATCGCCGTCGCGACGCTGATGGGCGCCGGGCTTTGCTGGTGGCTCGGCTGGTCGCCCATGGCGGGCTTCGTCTTCGGCCTCTCCCTGTCGGTCGCCAGCACGGTCGTCCTGATTCGCGCCCTGCAGGACAATCGCATCCTCGAGACGTCGCGCGGGCGCATCGCCGTGGGCTGGCTGGTGGTCGAGGACCTCGCCATGGTGCTGGCGCTGGTGCTGCTGCCGGCGCTCGCCACCGTGACGGCGGGCGACGGCGTTCCGGCGACCCGCATCGTCTTCTATCTCCTGATCACCCTGGCCAAGGTGTCGGTGTTCGTGGCGATCATGCTGATCATCGGCCGCCGCGTGATCCCGTGGCTGATGCACCACACCGCGCACACCGGCTCGCGCGAGCTGTTCCGGCTCGCCGTCTATGCCATCGCTCTCGGCGTCGCCTTCGGCGCGGCCAAGCTGTTCGGCGTGTCGTTCGCGCTCGGCGCCTTTTTCGCCGGCATGGTGATGGGCGAGAGCTATCTCAGCCAGCAGGCGACCGAGGAGGCGATGCCGCTGCGCGACGCCTTCGCCGTGCTGTTCTTCGTCTCGGTCGGCATGCTGCTGAACCCGATGGTGTTCGTCGAGGCGCCGCTCGTGCTGGTGGCCACGGTCGCGATCATCGTCGTCGGCAAGTCGGTCGCGGCCTATCTGATCGTGCGTGCCTTCCGTCATTCCAACTCGACCGCGCTCACCATCGCCGCGAGCCTTGCCCAGATCGGCGAGTTCTCCTTCATCCTGATCGGCCTCGGCATGGAGCTGAAGATGGTGCCGACGGAGGCGCGCGACCTCGTGCTCGCCGGCGCGATCATCTCGATCGTCCTCAACCCGCTGGCCTTCCTGGCAATGGAGCGGCTGAGGCACGGACAGCCCGTCACCGCACCGCCCGACGGCGGCGCGCAAGCCGAACCGGTCGGCACGCTCCAGCCCACCGGTCTCGTCGGCCACGACGTGCTGATCGGCTTTGGCCGCGTCGGCTCGCTGATCGGCCAGGCGCTCGCCCGGGAGGGCAAGATGCTGGTGATCGAGACCAGCGGCGAGGGCGGCGAAAAGGCCCGCCTGGCCGGTGCCGAGGTGATCATGGGCAACGCCGCCGATCCCGCGATCCTGCGTGCCGCGAACGTCGCGGCGGCGCGGCGTCTGTTCGTCACCATTCCCGAGCCGTTCGAGGCGGGTCAGGCCGTCCAGCAGGCGCGTTCGGCCAATCCGGCGCTCGATATCCTGGCGCGCGCCCATTCCAACGCCGCCGTCGACCATCTGAGCAAGCTCGGCGCCAACCTGGTCGTGCTGGGCGAGTCCGAGATCGCCGACCGCATGCTCGAACGGGCGCAGGGAAAGGACGGTCAGCCCAGCCAGTGAGGATTGCTATTGCGCGGCGGTCTGTACTCGCGCCGGCGCAGCGGCGCCGCCGATCTCCGCATCCCATGGGCCAGGGAAGCGACCGGTCCCGGTCTTCTCGCGCGTGAACACGTTGTAGTCGACCGGCCATTCAGCACGCGGCATCTCGTAGAACACTTCGACGCCGTTGCCGTCGGGGTCGCGCAGGTAGATGCCGAGCGAGATGCCGTGATCGATGATGCGTTCTATCGGCTGACCGTCGGCCTTGATCTTCCTGTAGAACTCCTTGAGGTCGTCGAGGCTTTCGAGGCGCCAGGCCATGTGGTTCAGGCCGACCTGTCCCTTCGCCTGCAGGGGCGCATCGTCGCCAAGCTGCATCAGCGCCACCTCGTGCGACTGCTCTTCGTCGGCCGAGAGAAAGGCGGCCCAGCCCGGCCGATATTCGTAGACATGGAGACCCAGCAGCTCCTCGTACCATCTCTTCGACCGCTCGACGTTGCGGACGTAGACGTTGACGTGCTGCAGGTACATCGGTCGTTTTGCCATGGTGTCCTCGCGCTGTCGGCAGGATGGTAGGGAGCGGGATCGAGCGCGGCAATCCCCGTCACTCGGGTTTGATGTTCGCCGCCCGGATCACCTTGGCCCACTTCTCGGTTTCGTCGGCGATGAGCTTGCCGAAGTCGCTCGGAGATCCTGGAAGCACCGTGCTGCCGAAGCCGGCGAATCGCGACCTGATGCCGGGATCGGCGAGAGCCGCATTGATCTCCTTGTTCAGCCTGTCGATGATTTCCGCCGG
Source organism: uncultured Rhodospirillales bacterium (assembly GCA_902825855.1). GTDB lineage: Bacteria > Pseudomonadota > Alphaproteobacteria > Reyranellales > Reyranellaceae > Reyranella. The sequence goes on from CADECW010000176.1 coordinate 8,556, forward strand.
TGTGTTCCTGGGTGCGCCGATGCCGAGCCACACGCTCGCCTCGAAGCCAGGCAGGAATTCGCCCACGGTCGGCACGTCCGGAAGCGCCTGCGAGCGCGTTGCCGTGGTCACCGCCAGCGCGCGCAGCCTGCCGGCCCTGACGTGTTCGATCGAAATGCTCGGCGAGGCGAACATCACTTGCACCTGCCCGCCGAGCAGGTCGTTCACGGCGGGCGCGCCACCGCGGTAGGGAACATGGGTCAGGTTCACGCCCGCCATCAACTTGAAAAGTTCGCCCACGACATGCGGTGGCGTGCCATGGCCTCCCGAGGCGAAGTTGATCCTGCCCGGATTGGTCTTGGCGAAGGCGACGAACTCAGGGATCGTCCCGGCCGGGAACGACGGATTCACCACCATGACGGTGGCCTCGCGACTGATGCTCGCGACCGGCGCGATGTCGCGAATGAAATTGAAACTGAGATTGTCGTAGAGCGTCGCGTTGATCGCGTTCGCCGAATAGGCCAGCAGGAGCGTATGGCCGTCCGCCGGCGCGCGCACGACCATCTCGGTGCCGATGTTGCTGCCGGCACCAGGCCGGTTCTCGACGACGAACTGCTGGCCGAGCCGCTCCGACAGCCACTGCCCCATCGGACGCGCGGCAATGTCGGTCGGACCACCCGGTGGAAATCCGACGACCAGGTGCACGGGCCGCGATGGATAGGCTTGCGCCTTGGCAAGGTGCGGCGCGAACGGCAGCGCGGCAGCGCTCGCGGCCAGATGGAGAAATCGTCTGCGGGCAGCTTTCATGGCAATCCCCCAAGGGTGAGCCTAATCCGGCGGACAGAACGCGCCAAACCGGTTCCAGGCCTGCAGGGTCTCGCCGAACCCGGCCTGGGTGCCGGGAGCCGGCGTGCGCCTGCCGCCGGGATTCCATGCCCAGCCGACCAAGGGGTCCTCGGCCATGTGTTTCAGGAGCTTCGCCATATCGAGCCCGCCGTTGCGCGCCGGATCCTTGATCTGTCGGCAGATCTCGCCGAGCGACTTGCCGGCCCACGCCATCCCGGCCGGCGCAAGATGCCATTTCGGGTTGCCGGGCACGCCCGACTCCGCGTAGTTCGCAGCCTGATGGCAGGCATTGCACGGCAGGCCGGCAGGCCCATGCCCGTCGGCGCCGCGCACCACGAACGGCACGTGCGGCGTCATGCGGTCGGTCTGCGTCGGCCGCTCGCCGGCCGGATGACAGTTCAGGCAGCGCGGATGCTGCAGCACCTTGCCGGCCTCGCGAAACAGCGCGATCGATCGCGCCTGATCGGCCTGTTGGGCCGTTGCCGTCGCGACGACGAGCATGGCGCATGTCGACAGAAGCAACCGGATGAGCATTTTTCGGTCTCCGAAAGCCATGACGAGACCCTAGGCCGATTCCACGGCACGAACATCCGCTGGCGGGAAGTTGAACGGCTGTTC